>CAYVPU010000302.1:0-4070 GCA_964453885.1 uncultured Anaerolineae bacterium
GCGTGCCCTTCCAGGTCAAATCGCTCACCGAGGCCATCCGCCGCCACACGCAGGAACCGCCACCACCGCCGCGCTCCATCAACCCCACCCTGCCCATCGAGGTGGAAAACATGACCCTGCGCACCCTGGCCAAGCGGCCCGAAGACCGCTTCACCTCCGCCCGCAAGATGGCCGACGCCCTCAAGGCTGCCATCCCCCGCATCCCCACCGGCCTGACCGTTGCACCGACGACGGTGGAGGGCCCCAGGCCCTACGTCAGCCTGATGACCCGCCTGGCACAGGAAAGTCTTGCCCCAAGCGTGCCTGGCACCGAGCTGTGGGAGGCCGCCGCGCCAGCCGGCCAACCGGGGGCCAGTTTGATCGTCGTCTCCCCCGATGGTCAAAGCCGCCGCGTCTCCCTGGGCCAGCAGCGGATACTCACCGTGGGCCGCATTGAAGAGAACGACCTGCAACTCTCCGATGCCAAGGTCTCCCGTCGCCACGCCCGCATTGAGTTCGACGGGCAGAGCTTGATCGTCACCGACCTGAACAGCACCAACGGCACGTTCCTGGGCAACTCGCGGCTGCTGCCCGGCGTGAGCCAATCCTGGCCGCCCGGCGTGACCCTGCGCATCGGCGACCACTGGCTCAAGTCCGAGGTGCAGGCTGTCGCACAGCCCTCCATGGCGGCCGCACCTTCCCTGGGATTGCCCGGACAGCCTTCTCGCGCCGTCCACCGGGCCGCTGTCGTCCTGGACTCAGAGGCATTGACCGTCGAAGCGGGCCAGACCACTGTCGCCCAACTGCGCATTCTCAACCAGGGGATGCAGGTGGATCACTTTACCGTGGCTGTGGACGGCGTCCCACCCTCGTGGGTAACACTGCCCAGAGAGTCGATGCGCCTCACACCCAACGAGGAGGGCGTCGTCACCCTCACCTTCCATCCACCGCGCGAGCCGCGCAGCGCCGCCGGGCAGCACAAGTTTGGCGTGCGGGCTATCTCCCAAAACGATCCCCGGCAGGTTGCCCAGACCGGAGGGATGCTGAACATTAACCCTTTCCACGAACTGGCTTTCGAGATGTCGCCCAAGCAGGTCACTACCGGCCGCGCGCGACTGGGCCTGGCCAACCAGGGCAATACCCCGGCCAGCCTGCACATCACTACCGCCGACCCGGCCGAGGCGCTCCGCATCCAGGCCACGCCAACCCAACTCACCCTCAAGGCGGGTGAACAACAGATCGTGCCCCTGGAAGCAGCGCCCAAGAAAGGACGTCCCTGGCTCGGCGCGACCCAGCGTTACCCCTTTGAAGTGGCCGTCGTCCCCCCGGTGGGGCAGGCGCGCAAACAGGGCGGCACATTGATCGTCAAGCCGCGCATCCCGGCCTGGGTGCTGCCGCTGCTGGGCCTGCTGCTGATATGTCTCTGCGCCGGGGCAGGCATCAGCTACAAGCTCTACAACGATAGCCTCAACGCCACCGCCACGGCCGAGGCAATAAGCCTCGCCGCCGCTGTTACCCAGACTGCCATCACCGACACCGACGGTGACGATCTGACCGACCTTCAGGAAAAAGAACTCGGTACCAACCCCCAGGTGGCCGACACCGACGGTGACGGACTGAACGACAAGCAAGAACTGGAATACAAGACCGATCCACTGAAGGCCGACACCGACGGCGACGACCTCTTTGACGGCGACGAAATCGCCTACGGTGCCGACCCACTGAACAAGGACTCGGACGGCGACACGCTGCTGGATGGCTACGAGGTGAAGAACATCCACACCAGTCCCATCAACGCCGATACCGACGGAGACGGCCTCAACGACAACGTGGACGAAGCCCCCGGCGAGTTGCCCACCCACACGCCCCCGCATACGCCACCCCCCACCGCCCCCGCCCCGCCCACACCCACCCCCACCCCGACCCCCCCGCCCACCGGCACCTACCCGCCGCTGCCTACCCATACACCCACTGGCACCTACACGCCGCTACCCACCGATACACTGACCCCCACGCCAAAACCCACCCACACACACACGCCCACATTGATGCCCACCATCACTCCGACGCCGACACCAAAGACGCAAACCTGGAAACACGACATCTCGCTGGACGACAACCGAGAGATCTATCACATCCGCCTGGCAAAACAGGGCCAGATCAAGGTTCGTGCCACGTGGACCGGCGCTAACCTGGCCTTGATCATCAACGGTCCAGGGCAGGTGGGTTATTATGCCCGGAAAGACGGCTCCAGCCCGCTCGAGGTGACGTACAATGTGACGGCCGCGGACTTTGCAAAGGGTGACGAATGGCGTGTGACCGTTGCACTTGGTCAGGGTGACGGAAATGTCGAAATCACCTACCCTAGCGACGCTAACATCACGCCATTTGAAGACCACTTTGTGGTAAAGGAGAATTACGGCTCCGTCGTCCACGTGCTTGTCTTGAAAGGTAGTGGAACGATCAAAGCTCAAGCTACCTGGACCGGCCAACCTTCCAGCTTGGCGTTTATCATCAACGGTCCAGGGCAGGTGGGTTATTATGCCCGGAAAGACGGTTCCAGTCCGTTGAGTGTCAGCTATACAGTGACAGCAAGCGACCGGAGCCACGGTAACACCTGGCGGGTCTCACTGACCAGCTTTAGCGCGGCAGATGCAGACGGAACCATTAGTCTCACATATCCGTAGGTAGCAGCAAGTCATCCGTTCTCGCAGTCACAGGCACAGTCAAGCCCAATAGGCAAAGAGAAGCTCCGGCCCTGTTGGAGGCCGGAGCTTGCTCGTTTTCTAGACTACGGCTCAATGAAAGGTCAGCTGCGATACGCCTGCGGCACGTAAGCGGGCAGTTTCTTCTCCGCCAAGATGGACCGCAGGCGGGCGAAACGCTGCCGCCCGTCCACCAGCGGGATGGCAGGCCAGTCGTCGCCGATGAGAGGCCGGGCGTAACGGAAAAAGTCATCGGTCACGTCGGTGCGGCTGGGTGCGATCCACGCCGCCGGGAAGTGCCGTTCCGAGTTGGCCACCTGCTCCAGCGGAACTTTGTCGTAGCGCACGCGGTAGACGTTGCCTGGCGGCCGCAGGATGGTGCTCATGTAGCCGGAACCGTCCTCGGCCGCCACCAGGACGGCATTCTGGCCCACTTTGTACGCCTCCTCCAGATCCACTGTCGAGGCGTAAGCCATATTGTGACGTTGATCGGTGCCGGAGACGTTGCCCCGCGCCGAACCCCGGGCCGCCAGCCCCAGGCTGTTGAAATAGTTCACCACGACCTGCTCGACGGTCATCTGGCTGGCAGAGAACTCGGTGTGGCCGAAGGAGTCTTTCCGCTCACCGATGTCACCCACGGAAAAGCCCTCACTGATGACGACCATGGCCCGCCCCCGCTCCTTTAGCACATCGTTGACCCGGTCGGCCAGTTCCGCCAGGCTCAGGCCCGACTCGGCCATGACGATGAGCAGGGGCATTTCGCGGTCGGGGTCGGCCAGGCGGGCAGCGGCGGGGATAAAGCCGATCTTGCGGCCCATGGCCTGCATCACCAGCACCGGATCCGATGGGCAGGAACCCAGGTTCTCCTGGTCCGCGTTCTGCACGTGAAGCGCCCAGTAACGAGCCACACTGCCGTAGCCAGGAGTGTGATCGATCAGTTTGAATTCACTGTCACCCACGTCGTTGTCGATCGTCTTGGGCACGCCGGTGGCCACCAGGTCCAGGCCGCGCTTGTGGGCCAGTCCGGCGACCTTGTTGGCCGTGTCCATGCTATCGTTGCCGCCGATGTAAAAGAAATAACCGACGCCGTGCGCCCCCAGGACCTCGACGACCCGCTCGAAATCCTCCTGCTGGTGGGCTTTGAGCTTGTAGCGACAGGTGCCGATAGCGCCAGCAGCCGGAGTGGTGCGCAGCAGGGCGATCTCTTCTGCCGACTGGGCAGAGAGATCGAGCAACTCTTCTTTCAACACCCCCTCGATGCCGTGCCAGCCGGCGTAAACCGTTCCGAACACATCGGGCATGGCGCGGCAGGTCTCCACCACGCCGCGCAGGGAGTTGTTGATCACCGGCGTCGGCCCGCCCGATTGGGCGACGACGACGTTTCGT
>CAYVPU010000303.1:0-4049 GCA_964453885.1 uncultured Anaerolineae bacterium
TACTAGGTTGACAGCACACAAGATAGCACGTATAATCAACATGATAATAACACGTGCAATGAACAGGGATGATTATGCCATGTCTCCAGTGACACTGCATGCCGACGAAATGATCAACAGCACCCGCGCTGCCCGTGAATTGCCTCACCTGCTGAACGAACTAGAGAAAGGCAAACGTTGGTTCATCCTGCGAAACAATCGCCTCAGCGGCGTTCTCAGATGAAAGTAACCATTGACGCCCGTGTGCTGGTCGATCTGATCAACCCCCGTGATCTCTGGCGCTCTCAGGCCCTGGACATACACCGGACATTATGATCATCACACGAGAGAGGACTCTATGCGCGCTGTAGACATCATTGCCAGGAAACGAGACGGCGGCGCGCTGACCGCCAAAGAACTGGACTGGTTCGTGCAAAGCTATACCCGTGGTGACCTGCCGGACTATCAGGCCACTGCCTGGCTCATGGCCGTTTACCTGCGCGGCATGAGTCACGACGAAATCGTCGCTCTCACCCTCTCTATGGCTCGCTCTGGCGACACGCTCGAGTTGAGCGGCATCGCGCCGGTGGTGGTGGACAAGCACTCCACCGGCGGCGTAGGTGACAAGACCACTCTCGTCGTCGCGCCACTGGTGGCCGCCACCGGATTGCCGGTGGGCAAGATGACGGGCCGGGGATTGGGTTTCTCCGGCGGCACACTGGACAAGCTGGAGGCGGTTGCCGGCTATCGGGCGGATCTGACCACCGAGGAATTCCTGGCCCAGTTGCGTGAGCACGGCATCGTCGTCTCTGGGCAGTCGGCCGACCTGGCCCCGGCCGACGGCAAGCTGTATGCGTTGCGCGATGTGACAGCTACGGTGAGTTCGCTGCCGCTGATTGCGGCTTCGATCATGAGCAAAAAGATCGCCGCCGGCGCGAGCGCGATCCTGCTGGACGTGAAGGTTGGCCGGGGGGCGTTCATGAAAACCGAGGCAGATGCCCGTGCCCTGGCCGAGATCATGGTCGAGATCGGACAAAGCGTGGGCCGGCAGGTGGTGGCGGTGCTCTCTGGCATGGATCAGCCGTTGGGCAACGCCGTGGGCAACGCGCTAGAGACACGGGAGGCGATTGACACGCTACAAGGTCGGGGGCCAGCCGGCTTTGTGGAACATTGTCTGATCATCGGGGCGCAAATGGTGACGCTGGCGGGCCAGGCTGCTCATGCCGATGACGCCCGCCGTGAGTTGGAGGAGGTGCTGAACAGTGGCCGTGCCTGGGCCAAGTTCCGCGAGTGGATCGGTGCCCAGGGTGGCGATTTGAGCATGGTGGACAACCCGGGCCGGCTGCCCCGTGCCCGCCTGGTCAAGACGGTGACCGCGCCGCGCAGCAGTTACGTGGCCGGCATTGATGCGAGAGAGATCGGCCTGACAGCCATGTCGCTGGGCGCAGGTCGGGCCAGGAAGGGCGACGTCGTGGATCAAGCGGTAGGCATCGTGCTGGCTGCCAAGGTGGGCGATGCTGTGGCGAGAGGTGCGCCACTGTTCACTATCCACGCTAACGACGAGACGAAACTGGCCGAAGCAAAACGACGCGCGCTGGCCGCATTTTCCTGGCAGGATGAGACGGTGACTCCACCGCCTCACTTTTACGGCATCATCAGTTGAGGTCCCTGGTTCGGCCGAGGTTTGTTGTTTACTCGCAGCTTACCTCAGCCGAACGGTCTCCGACCGGGCCGAACGTGCCTCTGTCAGACATTGAGCTCGGTCGGAGACCGTTGCCCAACCGATAGAACACACCGTTATTCAAAAGTCTCTGCCTGTGCTTCCTGGCCGTCTTTCTTCAAAGAGACTACCAATTCGATGGTAATTCGCTCAAAGAAACTCTGCGGTGGTATGGCGTCCATGCCATATTCCATCTTTGTGATCTGCGCAGCTATCTGCAGAGAGGTAGTCTCTAGCAAGATGATCTTTTCTGGTTCGGCCAGCACAGGCTCACCCCGTGGGGCTAACTTGGACAGCAAGTCATCGTCGTTGAAGGCATGTGCGCTCATCAGCACCTTGGTCTCGGTGCGAATGGCGTTCTTGTCAAAAAGCCACACTTCAAGAGCCGTCACCTTGTCGGGTGGCCCCACGTCAATAGTCTCGCTGATGCCCACGCCGCACTCGCCCAAAAAATCACCCTCTGTCTCAATGCTGAACGACTCGTCGTAGTGATCGTTCCCCAGGGCATAGCTGGTGACAAAGTGCCCCAATACCGTCCCACTGGGCATCACCTCCGATATCTCTGGCGAGATAGCCTCCCGCATCCTCGCGAGGGAATCAACTTCCTCTTCCGCTGGGCGACGACGGCGCAGGATGCGCACGACGAGCCCGGCCAGGGCCAGAACGGCCACAATGACCAAAAAAGCTCCACACAAGGGCAGCAACCGTCCAATGATGTTGAACTCTTCCTCCGATGTGGGCGTTGGCGTTGGCGTCGCGCCAGCTACAGGCGCAGCAGCAGAAACGCCCAAGCCCTGCGCCAGGGAATCCAGTCGCTGCACCTGGGCATCATCTTTGGCCTCGGCCTTTAGTTGCTCAATGATCTTTGTCAGTTCCTCCTTCTCCCATCGCTCGCTCAGCACTGTTTTGGCAAGCTTTGCATTGCCGTGGAGACTGTAAGAGTCGGCCACGGCACTGACAAAGATCTTTTGATAATCCGGATGCAGATCCACCGGGGCCAGGTCTACCTCCCGGCGCGGCCAGATTACCCAGCCAATCAGTAGCCCGATTACCAGGCCGATGACAATGCCACCGATCACAGCAAAGAGTGTCTTGCGTCCTCCGGTGGGTTCCTGGATCATGTTCATCTTCCTTCACCTCGCCTCTCTGTCTGGTGTGGCGGAAGAGGAAACCCCCCTCCGATGGCGGATCCACGTAAACCAGACGGTATTTTACCATAATCTTTGATTTTGCACAAGAATGGTTTTCATAATAGAGCCTGTCAGGCCCGGCTCAGGATTGGCTCCTTGGCCGCGTGGGACAGTGTCTCAGGGCCGTCCTCGCGCAACACCACCAGGTCTTCGATGCGCACGCCGAACTCACCCGGCAGATAGATACCCGGTTCGACGGAGAAAACCATGCCCGCCTGTAGCACGTCCTTGTCCGATAGTCGCCCCACTCCCGGCTTTTCGTGGACCACCAGCCCCACACCGTGGCCCAGCCCATGGCCGAAAGCCTCTCCGTATCCAGCCTCTGTGATGACCTCACGGGCGATGGCATCTGCTTCCTGACCCGTCATGCCCGGCCGGATGTCCCGCAGCGCAGCCTTTTGGGCCTGCAGGACAATCTCGTACACCTCTTTGTATCGCCCATCCGCCTCGCCAAGCACGACGGTGCGAGTCAGGTCGGAACAGTAGCCGTCCACCACTGCCCCCAGGTCCATTACCACCGGTTCGCCAGCCTGTATAAGGTGGTCGGTGGCGCGAGCGTGGGGCATCGCGCCGCTGGGCCCGGCGGCCACGATGATATCAAAAGCCACCTTTTCCGCGCCGTGGGTGCGCATAAAGCTCTCCAGTTCCCAGGCCACCTGGCGCTCTGTCATGCCTGATTGCAAAAAATCGGCGATGTGTGCGTAGGTTGCGTCGGCCAGGGCGATGGCCCGCCGGAGCGCCGCCAACTCGTCCTTGTCCTTCACGGCTCGCAGTTCTTCTACCACATCCGAGGTTGCCACAAACTCCACACCGTCGGGCAGTGCCTCGGTTAGGTTCCGGTGCATATCTACGGTTACATCTTTGCTTTCAAAGCCCATCTGGTGGATGCCCAACTCGTTGATCAGATCGGGCAACAGGGCAGTGAATTTGCCTTTGATCTTGATCAGTTCGAACTGCGGTGCTTGCTTCTCCACTTGTTCCCAGTAGCGAAAGTCAGTCGCCAGTATGGCTCGATCTTGCGAGATGATCAACGTGCCGGCCGAGCCGGTAAAGCCGCTCATGTAGCGACGATTGGCCGGAGTCGTGATCAAGATGGTGTCCAATCCCTCGTCGGTCAGTCTCTGCCGTAGTCTTTCCAATCGCATTGGCTCTTTTCCTCC
>CAYVPU010000304.1:0-3944 GCA_964453885.1 uncultured Anaerolineae bacterium
GCCGATGATTTCAATCATCGGGCAAATGGGCAAGTTATTTAATCACGATTCCTAAGGGCGCTTGCATACCGATCAATACCACCAGTACGCCAAATCCAGTGAAAAAAGGTCTGTGACCGAGGCAAAGGTGGGTGAGATTTGCTCTGCCCCTCCCTGTGAACGCTTGCTAGGGGGCTAGACAAAGGATGAGCAATGAGCTATAATTATGGCCATGATAGAAAACGGGCTTTTGGACCTGGTTGACATTCTGAGGACCGCCAACCGGCTGCTCTCGTCTACCATCGTCATTACCGGCTTCTCTTTGACCATCTACATCCTGACCCACAACCTTCGCAGCCCAGTGGCTCGCGCTTTTGGCGCGTTGATGAGCTTTGTGACGCTGGTTTACGTGGGCGACATTGTGCTCTTTAGAGAGATCTCGGCAAAGGTAGCGCTGCCGTGGCTCAAGATGCAGTGGGTGGGTATCGCTTTCGTACCGGCGGCCTACCTTCACTTCTCGGACGCCTTGTTGGCCACCACCAACGATCGCTCTCGTCTGCGCCGGGTCGTGGTGATATCCAGTTACCTCCTCGGCGTGGGCCTGGTAGAGCTGGCCATCTTTACCAACTTGCTGGTGCGCGAGGCGGTCTACCGGCCGGCGGCCCCTCACCTCCGCGCGGGGCCGCTCTTCTGGCTGTTTGCCGTCTACTTTTTCCTCACCGTGGGTGGCGGGGCGATGAACATTCAACACGCCCGCGAGCGTTGTCTGACCCCCACTTCTCGGCGGCGCATGACCTACCTGGCACTGGCGTTTGTCGCGCCAGCCCTGGGCGTGTTCCCTTACGTGATGCTGGCCAGCATAGATGTCCTTCTGCCCCCAGCGGCGCTGTTGTCTTTTGTGTTGATGGGCAACGTGGGGGTGGTGCTGATGATGGTCGTCATGGCCTACACGGTGGCCTACTTTGGCGTGTTGATGCCAGACCGCGTCGTCAAGCAAAGACTTGCCCAGTTCTTGCTGCGCGGCCCGCTGGCGGCCACGGTGGTCATTGTCCTGCTCCAGACTGTGCCCAAGGTGGAAACCATCTGGGGCCTGTCCCGGGATACCGTTCTCTTTACTACCATCGTGGCCAGCCTGGTGCTGCTGCAAGTGGGCATCACCATGGCCCGACCGCTGATTGACCGGCTGATCTACCGCCGGGACCGAGGTGAGATTGCCTGGCTCCGCCAGTTGGACAACCGCCTGCTCACCGCCACTGACATGCGTCAGTTCCTGGAGAACCTGTTGAGCGCGGTCTGCGACACAATGCGCGTGCCCACCGCTTTCGTGGCCATGGTGGAAAAAGGCCAGCTCTATCGCCAGGCCTTCCATGGGAACGCGCAAGAGGTAGATACGTTCCTGGCGGCCTGCAATCTGAGCAACACGATCCAACCCTCTCCGCCAGCCAGCTTACCCGCCCACCTGGAAGGTCTGTTCAACGGCGCACCGCCAGTTGCCCGAGAAGGATTCTGGATCTTTCCCCTGCGGGCGTCTTCTGGCGAGATCACGTTGGGGGTACTAGGCGTGGGGACAGAACGAGAGACGTCCAGTCTCTCAGAGGACGAAGCCAGCGCGCTGGCCATCCTGGTCTCCCAGGCCGAGAATGCTCTGGCCGACCGGCACCTGCAACAGAGTCTTTTCGGTGCCCTGCAGCAAATCATTCCCGGGATCGAAGTCATTCAGCGTCGCCGGAGCACGGTGCGCTACGCTGGCTCACCTCCGGTGCAACCCATTGACGAGAGCATGATCTACGCACCAGAGTTTCCCCAGTTGGTCAAGGGCGCGCTTCGGGACTATTGGGGTGGCCCTCGGCTGAGCGACAGTCCCCTGCTCCGTTTGGTAGTGGTCAGACAGGCGCTGAAAAAGTATGACGGGAACCCAATTCAGGCGCTGCGCGCTGTGCTATTGCAAGCCGTAGAGGCACTGCGTCCCAACAGCGAGCGCAAGATGACAACAAAAGAGTGGCTTTTGTACAACATCCTCGACCTCAAGTTCCTCAGGGGCGAACGAGTCAGCTATGTGGCCAGACGCCTGGCCATGAGCGAGTCTGACCTGTATCGCAAGCAGCGCGTGGCCATCAAGGAGGTCGCTCGAACGTTGGCCCAGATGGAAGAAGCCGCCCGGGATCAGGCAGAGGCGGGCCTTGGAACCGCTTTTACTGCCAGGTCCCCTGCGGCATTGGACCCTGTCCAACCCTGGGTCCTTTGGCCCCAGGACAAAGGGTACGGTGCAAGGACAAATGACGAGGGTGTGGAATCAAAAGGAGGGGAAAAAGCTCCTTGACAACCCTTTTGAATTAACATATAATACTAGTAGTTCTCGGTGCAAAACGTCAAGCCCCTGTCTCGGGACATCCTATGCAGCGGACAATCGTTTTTGACGCCCTTGGACAATTTTGTACTGGAAACTATAGACATTAAGGTAATGATCTTGACACTACTGGGCAAAGACAACGGTTCGTAGACGCGGTTTCCATACCGCGCACCGCCATGATACATAAAACGCCTTGCGCGCTATGGAAAGCGCGGCCACACGTCAAAATGTTTTTCTGAATGTCTATAGCTGGTTTTCGATGGCCGTTGGATGAGACGAGGGGTTTTAGAAACGTTTGCTGGCCAGCATGTGAAAGTGTTGGCGATGGATGTGGACCTGGTGATGGCTGTGTCGGTCTGTCGTAGGGTAATCGGACGCAGGGAACACAACTCCATACAAATCCGGCATTGGGACGCGTGTGCCGGACGCCGAACGGAATTGATCTCGGACGTATCTCCTGCCCTGGCGGGTTGGGAGGTCACGACCGAGTCGTTTTTTTAGGTGCTCGCCATGGGAAATGGCGAGCATTGGCGACTGTTGGTGGGTTAGCGTGTCTTAAAGAGAAAGGCAGGGTGACTTGACGCAGAAGAAGAGGGGCAACTATAGGCCGTGGGCGGAGCCTTTGGAGGAGGAATATTGGCTGGCCCTTCTACAACAGGGTGAGTATGCCATGGACACTGTTAATCCTTTGCCGGCCGAAAATTCTCTACGGCAGGAGACAGAGGTTGAGCAACCGGCGGATGAGGAGACGCCGCCAGCCAACGGTTCCGAAACGAGAAAAGAGCAATCTCCTGAACCTTCTGAACTACCTGAAACACTGGCGGCCGTTACGCCCAGTTGGGAACTGGCCCGAGCCTACCTTCGTGATGGCCAGGTCTTGACGCTGCCAGTAGTGGGGTACAACCGCGGAGGGCTCCTGGTAGACTGGAATGGCTGGCGAGCGTTTGTTCCGGCTTCGCAATTGGACGCCTTTCCGGTCCACCTGGAAGAAGAGGAGCGGAGAGAAGGGCTTGCCAGTCGTTTGGGGCAGCGGATTGACCTAAAGATCATTGAACTGGATCAAGAGCGCAATCGTCTGATCTTTTCGGAAAAGATTACCGCCTCGCAGGAAAACCAGATCGATCAGCTAATGAACAACATCTGTGCCGGCGACATTCGGCGGGGCCACGTGACCAATCTGTGCTCGTTTGGTGCCTTTGTGGACCTGGGCGGCGTGGAGGGGCTGATCCACATCTCTGAACTGTCCTGGGGGCGGGTGGCCCACCCTTCCGACGCGCTTCACATAGGTCAGGAGATCGAAGTTTACATCCTCAATGTGGACCGGGCGCAAAAGCGCGTCGGGCTTAGCCTCAGGAGACTTCAGCCCGATCCATGGAGTTCGGTAGAAGAGCGCTATGTAGAAGGACAGTTGGTGCAAGGATTGATCACCAACGTCGTCAGTTTTGGCGCCTTTGCCCGCATTGAGGAAGGGCTGGAAGGGTTGATCCACGTATCTGAACTGGCGGAAGGCGACTTTATGCACCCGCGCAACGTGGTAAGGGAGGGCGACACGGTCACCGTCCGCATCGTAAACATAGACAGTGCCAATCATCGCCTGGGTCTGAGCCTGCGGCAG
>CAYVPU010000305.1:0-3930 GCA_964453885.1 uncultured Anaerolineae bacterium
TGTGTTGCCTGAGGCGCGTGGGGCGATTATCTCTGACTCGATCCAGACAAAAGATGACGACAATGTGGTAGGATACTTCCAACTTTACAAATGCCACTGAATCTGATAAGATATGGATACCTCTTGAAAGGAGAGTAATTATGTCCACCGGTTACGTCTACGACCCGATCTTTTTGGAACACGATCTGCGTGGTCACCCAGAGAACGCCCAGCGGCTGGTACGCATCATCGGACTGCTGGAGGAGAGCGGCACGATGCCGCGCCTGACAAAAGTCCCAGCCAGAGCTATTTCTGAGGCCGAGTTAGCCTGGAACCACGCGCCAGACTATGTGAAACTGGTGAGGCGTGTGGCGGAGCAAGGCGGCGGTCATCTGGATATGGACACTTATGTCGCGGCGGGCTCTTATGAAGCGGCTCTCAAAGCCGCTGGCGGGCTGATAGACCTGACGGCGGCGGTGCTGGAGGATCGTCTGGACAACGGCTTCGCTCTAGTACGGCCGCCGGGCCACCACGCGCTGCGGAACCGTGGCATGGGCTTTTGCCTATTCAACAACGTGGCTCTGGCCGCCTACGCCGCGTTGGAGGCGCAAGGCATCGAACGCGTGCTGATCGTGGACTTTGACGTGCACCACGGCAACGGCACGCAGGATAGCTTTGATCAAGATCCGCGAGTGCTTTACTTTTCCACGCACCAGTACCCACACTACCCCGGCACGGGGCATTGGCAAGAGATTGGCCGGGGTGAAGGGCGCGGCAGCACAGCCAATGTGCCCCTGTCCCCTGGTGTGGGTGACGCCGGCTACAACCTCATCTTTGAGGACTTTCTGTGGTCTTTGGCCGGGCGCTATCGCCCCCAACTCGTCCTCGTCTCGGCCGGCTATGACGCACACTGGAGCGACCCATTGGCGGGAATGACGCTCTCGGTCACGGGGTACACCCATTTGGCCCGTAGCTGTAAGTCCTTGGCCGAAGCGCTGTGCGATGGCAAGATCGTCTTTACGCTGGAAGGGGGCTACAACCTGGATGTAATATCTTACAGCGTGCTAAACACGTTCAAAGTCCTGCTGGGCGACGACGAGACCATAGATCCATTGGGACTGTCCCCGCACGAGGAACAGCCAGTGGACGATCTGGTGGAGCATCTCAAGGGCCTGCACAGACTGGTTTAGGTAAGATCATCTGGGGCGGGTCAGCCAGAATCCAGGGGCAAAACGGCCGAGAGATCACCGGCAAACTCGTGAAGCAATTTGCATCACCGACCTTTCCGGGTTATAATTAACGTTGGGGGCCGTCATAGCCCCCTTTGTTATCACCCTTACTGAAAAAACTCTCTTGAAACCAGCAGGCTGTTATGGAACCACTCAAGCCTTCCAAGTACGTCATAGTAGAACGGATCGTCACAGGGGCCACAGCCCTCATATGGATTGGTGTGCTGTTGATGGCCGTCGGACTGACTATGGCCTACCTCCAAGTGCGCACCGAACAGCAAGCTGTGGTTCAGGCGAAATCGCTCTCTTTTGTTGCCGTCACGATCGCCACACCGATGGCGTCTCCCACGGCGACAGCTCCCCCCACATCTACCAACACGCAAACGCCCACTAATACGCCTACACCCGACTTTGTCGCCACCTTTGTCTGGCTTACGGCCCCGGATATGCTCCCGGCTGTCACCACTCGCACACCCACGTCTGTGGTGAGCCCTTCGGCTTCGCCCCTGGTCCTTTGGCCCAGGGACAAAGGGCTCAGGACAGACCCCATCGAACCACCGACGCCCGCTTCCACCTCTACAGTCACACCGGTACCCTCTCCCACACCTGGCGATGCCCTCGCTGCCAGCGGACCACCTGATCGGATCGTAATTCCCTCCATCAACGTGGATACTCCGGTCGTGCCCATAGGCTGGCACATTGAGGAGCAGGGCGGCCAAAAAGTCAGCGTGTGGGACGTGCCAGACAATGCGGTTGGCTGGCACAAGACGTCGGCCTACCCGGGCAGTACTGGAAACGTCGTCCTCAACGGTCACCACAACATCCGGGGAGAGGTGTTTCGTTATCTGATCGATCTGGAACCTCAGGCGCGTATCTTGCTGTACGTGGACGACGAGGTTTACTATTATTCTTTGACCGAGAAGCACCTCCTCAAAGAAAAAGGGGAACCGGCAAAAGTGCGTTACCAGAACGCCCAATGGATCGCCCCCACAAAGGATGAGCGATTGACGATGGTCACCTGCTGGCCCTATACCTCCAACAGCCATCGCCTTGTCATCGTGGCAAGGCCCTATAGAACCGATCTACTACAAGCACAATAATCTCCGATAGTGATGAGGAACCTTATGAGCCTGCAAAATATCCCACTGATCGCCCGCATTCGCCAGAACCACGGTCTGGAACACGCTACCATCCACGTCCTGACGCAGCAGTTCCCTCGTCTTCGCGTGGTGGGGCGGACCACACCGGGTGGGTTCTACCTGTACGGCAAACTGACCACGAAAGAGGTGCGATCTGCGGTCGACCAAGCACTCTCTCGCCTGCAACAGGGCGAAACGGACCTGGCAGTTCACCCACATTGCGGCACAAATCTGGCGACGGCTGGCTTTTTGGCCGGGCTATCTACTTTCGTCGTCCTTCTGCCTCGCGCTCGACGGCGGCTGGATCAGTTGCCCTTTGCTATCCTGGCTGCCACTTTGGCGGTCATCGCTGCCCAGCCATTGGGGCTCATCCTCCAGGCCCAGGTCACCACCTCCTCGGATGTCCGCAGTCTGATCGTCAAACGCATCACTCGCTGGCGGCAGAGCCGCTTCACCTCCCACTATGTCGAAACAGCCACGTATTGACAGAGAAAACCATGTTCTACGTCTTTCACGGCAACGACGAATTCTCCTGTGCGGAGGCATTGGCCGATTTCAAAGCTCGCATGGGCGATCCGGTCACGGCTGACCTCAACATAACCTACCTCGACGGGCGAAAGGTGACGTTCAGTGCGCTGGTGCACGCCTGTGATACCGTGCCTTTCATGGCGCAGGTGCGCCTGGTCATTGTGGAGAACCTGTGGGCGCGACTGACGGGACGGCGATCGCGCGGCGCTGCCAAGGCCAAGCTCTCCAAAGGAAACAAGGATTTTCTCGACGCCCTGCTGGCTTATCTGCCTCGCCTGCCTGAAACCACGCGGCTGGCCTTCGTCGAGGCAAAGTCCCTGCCCAGTACGCATCCCGTCATCAAACTGGCGCAGGCCGAGAGGCAAGGGCACGTCCGAGAGTTCCGCACTCCCAACGAGCGGAGCGGCGGCCTGGAACAGTGGATTCGAGTTCGGGCAAAAAAAAGAGGAGGAGATATTGAGACCAGAGCGGCCCACGAACTGGCCAACTTTGTAGGCGGCAATCTGCGTCTGTTGGACCGCGAACTGGAAAAACTGATCGTCTACGTGGACGGCCTGCACCCTATCAGCGTGGAAGATGTGCGCCGCCTCGTCTCCTACGTCCACGAAGCCAACATCTTTGAAATGACCGACGCCCTGGGCCGCCGTGATGGACCCAGAGCGTCGCGATTGCTGCATAGTATGTTGGATAGCGGCTACAATACGCTCTATCTGTTGAGCATGATCGTCCGCCAGTTCCGCATCATGATCCAGGTCAAAGACCTGGCCGAACGGGGCGTACACCCCAACGACATCCCCACCCGCCTGGGCATGAAGCCCTTTGTTGCTCGCAAGGGCCTGAGCCAGGCAGCAAGATTCTCCATGCGCCAACTGGAGACTATCCACCGCAAACTGTGGGAAGCCGACCTGTCCATCAAGACCGGTCAGATGGGGCCGGTGCTGGCCCTGGACTTGTTGGTAGCTGGCTTGTGCGGCAGCTCCACACCGGCCGGGCGATAATCACACAGTCCTCATCCGCTAGTGTGTCTCCGTCTCTTCCACGATTGTAAAGCCAGG
>CAYVPU010000306.1:0-3903 GCA_964453885.1 uncultured Anaerolineae bacterium
ACCCAAGGCCGCAAAAGCAAGCAGTTTCAATCTCTTGGGCGAGATTCTGTCTGTTCAGGCTTTTTGGGTGCAAACCAACAAGCTTTTTTCGTACAAGTTTCAATCTCTTGGGCGAGATTCTGTCTGTTCAGGCTGCTCGCGCAGGGCGAGTTGTCGCGGTAAGCTGGAACACAATGGGCAGTGGTATGGTCGTGACGTGAGCCCAGGCGTAGTATGTCATGGAGAGCCTCCTTCCTGGGATGGCCACTTTGCGAGTGGGAAGGCCGGGGTGGACATTGATGCTCGTCCAGTGACCCTGCAGAGGCTCGAAACAGCCAAAACAGAGGTTTTGTGTCTGTTTGGTGTCCCGCGCGACGCGAGCGGGGCCAGTGTTTTCTGGGGGTGCTTTGCCGCTCGCAAGGGAATTCGGTTCATCACTTGCCCCCTGATTCGTGACCATTATACACCCAATCTCATACAATGTAAACCTGATCTTCTGCTGGCTGCTCCATGCCCACCGTCTCCACTTTTTTCAGGCAGGCTTCACATAGGGAGTAGAAACGGACGCGATCTTGAGTTTCGTCCAGCACTTTGTCCAGCTTCGCTTGCAAGGTCAGGTGTTCTTTTTCCGTCAGGTAACACTCAAAGAGCGAGAATTGCGTCCACTGGCCAAAGCCCGACAAGATTTTGTAGACCTTGCTCCGCCGCCGGTCGCTGGGAAGGTCGTAGGCTACGACGTAGAAAGTTGTTTGACTTGAACCCATGTGTTACCTCACGACGAAAGGACGGTATGCCGGTACCTCACCGGTCAACGCCTTGGCCAGCAGCCGCACTTGCAGCTCCAGACACTTCCGGTAGGAGGCTTTGTAATCAAAGGTGGGATGCTTGATTTCCGTATTCAATCGCTCCTCGAGTTTGGTCAGGAAGGTCTTGCGCGCTCCGTCTTTGAGCCAGTAGACACCGAATTCCTCCCGAAAATCGTTTGCCTGGAGAATGTGGTTGTTGACGAGGGTCAGGACGACACTGTCCACGATGACCGACCGAAACTCTTCCATCAGGTCCAGGGCCAGGGCTGGCTTGCCGTATTGCGATGAGTGCAAAAAGCCTACGTATGAATCCAGACCGACCAATTGTACGGCCGAGGCGACCTTGTTCATCAGCAGCGTGTAGCCATAACTCAACAGTGCGTTGACCGGATCGGTGGGCGGGCGTTTCTTGCGACCGTGAAAGCCCAGGTCTTGTTTCAGTAGCCGCTGAAAGGCCCCGAAATAGAAAGCGGCCGCCGCTCCCTCCAGTCCCAGCAGCGTGCCCCAGGCGGTGCCGGCCTGTGGTACACGTGGGTCTATGGTCTCGCCCTCGGCCCGCCGCACATCGGGCACCTGATCCAGTACGCCCTTTATATCGCCGGCCGCCTTGCCTACGGCCGGGTCCTTTCGCTTGCGATTGGTGCGCAGCAAGAGTGTCCGCTGGTTGGCTAACTTGCCTTGCACAAAGAGCCGCGCCAGGGCCAGTGAGCGTTCCGGATCATCGTGCCCGCGATGCTGCTCGATGCGGATCAGCGAGTTCTTGGAAAAGCCAGGGGCCAGCCGTCCCTTGAACTGGCCGTGATAGGAGCAGAAACAGATGTCGGCCCGCTGTTCCAACAGGGCCAGTAGCGCCGGCGTGGTGACGGTGCTGTCGCCCTGGACGATGACCTGATCAACCTTGATCAGTGGTAGGCGCACGGTGCGTTTCTCTGTGCCCTTTTCTTTATTGGGCGGGATTTTGACGACGAGGGTGTCGCCGTCTTTTTTGACGATGCTGCGTTGTTCAGTCAGGTACAAGGTAGCCACAGTTTCACTCTCTCTCGTCCCCCGTGACCGCCGGGGGCAGGTCGCTGACCGGCAGGCGTTCCCAGAAGGCGCGTTCTGTTTCCAGACCGGTAAACGTGGTCTCCAGCCGGCCTACAACGTGCCATCCTTCATCTTCCAGGCGATGGACGGTTGCCAACACGTCGTCCCGGTGGGGGGCCTGGGCGTGGAGCAATCGAAAGTCCTCCCATGCTTCTGTCATGCCATCGTCCACCGGGGAATAGTAGATGTAACCGGTTTCAGCGCAGGGCAGCAAGGCCAGGTCGCCCTCCCGGTCCAAGACCAGCCACACTTGCCCGCCCCGCTCGCCGGCTTCGAACGAGAGAAAACCCGGTCGCCAGCCGCGCCAGCGGACAATGGGATACGCGCCAGCTACACCTGGTGCTTTGTTATCTCGCTCCATAGGACACTCCTTTTGCTGCCGTCTCACGTCTCTTCTGCAATCAGTCGGTTCACCTCTCGGGGCAGGCAGATGGGCTCCAGGCTACAATCGCGGCATTTGGCGCGCTTTTCGGTGGGCGGTGGCATCTTGCCTGCCTCCAGCAAGGCGAAGGCGCGGCTCACGCTGGCGCGGGTCTGCTCGCGCAACTGGGCTGTGAACTCGACCCGCTCGCGCCGCCGGTTGCCAAAGTAAAAGACGTAACCGTAGGATGCCACGGCCAGGTTTTGACGAGACCCGGTGATTGAGGGCAGTCGCTCCTCCAGGCAGAGGGCCTGGGCGCAGAGTTGCACGTGATCGTTTAGCCAGCGGCCCATGCGCCCTCGCTTGTATTCAACAGGCACGAGTTGGCCGTCCATCTCCTCCAGCACGTCAATGAACCCGACCACGCGGAGCGCATCCGAGTAGACGTAGACGCGGCGGCGGATCTCTTTGTCGCCTTCGCGCTCGCGACCGGCGGTGTGCGCCCGCTCGTGGCGCAGCGTGCCGTCGAGCACGGCGGCGTTCACGATCATTTCGCTCTGCACGAACATCAGCCAGAAACGACGCTCGCAGTATTCGAGTTGGTTCAGCATTGAAATTGGCAAGTAATCTGGGGTATCCATGAATCTGTTAATTCGTCCTTCTCACGTTTCACGTCGATCCGACGACAGCAATTCCCGTTTTGGCGGACTCCCCCCCCTCAATCCCCCCCAAAGGGAGGGAAGTTGGGCGGTTCTCCCTCCGTTGGGGGGAGTTAGAGGGGGGCAGCCGGGTCATATCAGGAATTACTGATCCGACGACATTGCCCCATGCCCATGGTGGTCTTGTAGCCCACGCCGCCGTAAAAAGCAAAGTCGGCCAGCAGGTTGAGTTGGCGGCGGAAGCTATCGGCTTCCTTGCCTCGTCCCATTAGTTTGTAGGTGACGCAGCCCAGAAACCCTACCTGCGGCGACCGGCTAAAGTACTGCATCTTGGTCTCCAGCTGGTAGCGCTTGACGACGACGTTCTCGGCGACGTATTCCAGCAGCGCATTGTCCAGGGTCATCTCTGGAAAGGCGCAAATGTTCCATTTTTTCCACAGGCTGCGAAAGACGAGAGCCGGATCGGGCAGTGGCACGGCCTTGCGTCCCCAGGCCTTGCGTCCAAAGCTAAAGACGGTGGGTGAGGTAAATTCCAATTCGATCTCGCTTTCGGGCCGGGCTTGCTGATAAAGCTGCCCGAATGAAGTGTAGCCCGCCCAGGGCGAGGACTCGGGCGTGACCAGTATCTCGCGCACGAGAAAGAGCGCCCGGCCCAGGCGGACGACGGGTCGCCCTTGACCGCGCAGGAAACGGGCCATGAATTGCTCAAAGATCGGTTCGTAAAGCACGGTGAAGCGCAAAAAGTAATCCTCGTCGGGCCTCACCGTCACCGTGCCGTCGCGGGCGCGCCCCACGCCCAGTAGCGGCGAGACGGTAAAGGGCCGCATCTCGAATTGTGGCGTGTGAAGCACATCGGCCAGCGCCGGGTCGGCTTCACGGACGGTGCGCAGGAAGGCGCCGTGCGCCTGGTGGCCCAGCGTCGCCCGCACGGTCGCCGTTCGCGTGGGCGTCAGGCGGACGGCGAGCGAATAGATCATTCCCTGGTCGGAATTCATGGTGAGAGACTCCTTAC
>CAYVPU010000307.1:0-3883 GCA_964453885.1 uncultured Anaerolineae bacterium
AACTGCGAGTGTTGATGGCAAGAACGTGGAAGCAAATTGTTGCTATGACAACTGTCCTGGCGTTGCTCACGCCGCTGGTGGTTCCGGCCCAGGCCCAGGGAAGCGACCCCATAGCAGAACGGGTGGCGGCCATGTCGCCGGAGGAGCGGGTGGGGCAGCTTTTTATCGTCACCTTCCTGGGCCGTGACCCCGTGCCCGAATCCGACGTTGCCCGGCTGATTCTGGAAGCAAAAGTCGGCGGTGTGGTGCTTTTGGCCAGCAACGGCAACGTCCACAACCAGGGCGATACGCCCGGTGATGTTTTACGCCTGACCAACGCCCTGCAAACCCTGGCCCTCTCGCCCGGTGGCCCCGGCGTGCCCCTCTTTGTCGCCGTGGATCACGAGGGCGACGGCTACCCCTATACTCGCATCACCCACGGTCTCACGCCGCTGCCCAACCACATGGCCATCGGCGCCACCTGGCAGCCAGAGTTCGCCCGTCGCGCCGGCGAGATCGCCGGCCGGGAGCTTGCTGCCCTGGGGATCAATCTGCTGCTCGGGCCGGTGTTGGACGTGCTCAACGTGCCCCGGCTTTCCGGCCGGGGTGACATTGGCATCCGCGCTTTCGGCGGCGATCCCTACTGGGTAGGCCGCATGGGCCTTGCCCACGTCAAGGGTGTGCACCAGGGCAGCGGCGGGCGAATCGCGACTGTCGCCAAACACTTTCCCGGTCATGGTGGCTCCGACCGGCTGCCGGACGACGAGATCGCCACCGTGGACAAATCGCTGCAAGAACTCCGCCGCGTCGAACTGCCCCCCTTCTTCGCCGTCACCCATCCCGGCGACGATCTATTGGGCCTGACCGATGCCCTGATGACTTCCCACATCCGCTACCGGGGATTTCAGGGGAACATCCGCCAGTTTACCCGTCCGATCAGCTTTGACGCCGAGAGCCTGCCGGCCATCCTCGCCCTACCAGAGTTCCGCGATTGGCGTCAAGACGGCCTCTTGATCTCGGATGCGTTGGGCGTGCTGGCGGTCAAGCGATATTTCGACCCGGACCTCAAAACCTTCCGGCATAAGCAGATCGCCAAAGAAGCCTTCCTGGCCGGCAATGACCTGCTCATCCTATCTGAATACGCCCTGACGTCCAGTTGGGCCACCCAATACCGCAACATGCGCCAGACCATTGTTTTTTTCCAGGATGAGTATCGAGCTAACCCGGCCTTTGCCGAACGGGTAGACGAAGCCGTGGCCCGCATCTTGCGTCTCAAGATAGAGCTTTTTCCCGAATTTACTGCCAGCGCGGTGTTGCGGGACGTCGCTGAATCAAAAGCCCTCACCGACGAGACGGCGTTTGTCAGCCAGATCGCACGCCAGGCGATCACTCTGATCTACCCATCGCCGGAGGAGTTGACCCGCCGGCTCGACGGGCCACCTCGCCTGGGCGAGGACATCCTCATCTTTACCGACGCCCGCCAGTCGCGATGCTTCACAGCAGAGTGTGAGCCATTCCCCCTGCTCGACCCGCTGGCCCTACAAGAGACCCTGCTGCGTCTCTACGGCCCCGACGGTGAAGGTCGTCTCCAGGAAACGCAGATCCAGAGCCGCACCTTTGCTCAGCTCAAAGCCTTCCTCACCCAGCCACCCAACGGTGAAACAACCGAGGAAACGCCGGAACTGGCTGACCTGCTGGACGGCGCAGAGTGGATCATCTTTGCCATGCTGGACCCAGACCCAGCCAATCACCCAGATTCGGACGCACTGCGGCTCTTTCTGGCTCAGGCGGCGGGCGCCTACCGCAACGCCCACCTCGTTGTTCTGTCTTACACCGCGCCCTACTATCTTGACACGACCGAGGTGAACAAGCTTACCGCCTACTATGGCATTTACAGCAAAGTTACGCCCTTTGTCGAGGCCTCAGCGCGCGTGCTCTTTGGCGACTGGATGCCAATGGGCATCTCGCCGGTGAGCATTGAGGGCATCAACTATAATCTGGTCACACAACTGGAGCCTGAGCCCGATCAGTCCCTCTCGCTGACGCAACTGGCCCCCGGAGAGACCGTGCCCACCGCCCCGGTGGTGTTACGCGTGCGCACGACGCTGGTGCAGGATCGCAACGGTCACCTGGTGGCCGACGGCACCCAGGTGAGTTTTGAGGCGCGGGAGACCACATCTGGACAGGTTGTAGCCACCCACACGACGGTCACGGCGCAAGGCGTCGCCGAAGGAGAACTGGAACTCACGGCCGCCGGCCAGGTCGAAATCGTGGCTCATTGCGGGGATGCCAGCACGGCCGCTCCACTGCGACTCACGCTGCTGGCCCCGCCCACGCCGACGCCGCTACCGACGCCCACAGCCACGCCGTCACCGACACCCACCGTCATCCTCCCCTCAACGCCTACGCCGTCACCGTCGCCGTCACCATCACCATCACCGTCGCCCAGACCCTCTATCACGCCATCACCAACGCCAACCTCTCCCCCCGTGCCCGGAGCCGGAACGTGGCACGCCGGGCTGTTGGAGCTTCTGGGCGCGCTGGGCGGGCTGGCCCTGGCCTTGACGGTCGGTTATTCCTGGCAAGGCCGGCGGATGACCGATCTGACCCGCCGGATACGGTGGGGGTTGGCCGTCTGGATCGGAGGGCTGGTGGGTTATTTGCTCTTTGGCTTTGGGGTCATCCGGCACAACGGCTGGCCCGGCTGGCCCGTGGGCCTGATCCTGGCCTGGGCAGGGGGGCTGGTGGGAGGGGGCATTGTCAGAGTCATCGTAACGAGAGATAAACAGCCAGCGCCGTGAGCGCCGTCGCCAGGACCAGCCACCAGGCATTGGCCCGCAGCGACTGCGCCCAGGCCAGCACACGCAGAGCCACCGGTTCGACCCACTCTGGCGAGAGCCACAGTCTCTGCCACGCCTCGACGCCGGGCGGTCGCTGGCCGGGATGGACCGCCAGGGCTGCCAGGATCGCCGCCTCGGCTGCCGGAGAAATCGCCGGGTTGATCTGGCGGGGTAGGACCAACGATTCCGGCTGGAGGAAACGTTGTTGCGCACTGGGCGGAGCCTGTCCAGTCAGCAGGTGATAGAGCGTCGCGCCCAGCGCATAGAGGTCGGAGCGGACATCCGTGTGGCCCTCCACATCGGCGTACTGTTCCAGCGGCAGGTAGGGTAGCGAGCCAAGCCCTCGCACGCTGGTGAGCGTTCGCGGATCGTCAGGGTCTACTGGCTTGACCAGGCCAAAGTCTACCAGCTTGACCTGGTCATTGGGTGTCAGCCTGACGTTCGCCGGTTTCAAATCGCGGTGGATGACCGGCGGATCCTGGCGGTGCAGGTAAGCCAGCGCGTCACAAAGTTGACGGGTCCAGTCAGCCACCTGGGCCTCGTCCAGGAACCGACCCTGGCGCGCTGCTTCCTGAACAATGTGGTGCAGATCGCGTCCCGGCACGTAATCCATCACCAGGTAATCGCGATCGCCAGTGGAAAAATAATCGGACACTTTGGGCAAATTCGGATGATCCAGGCGCGCCAGCGTGCGCGCCTCGCGCTGAAACTGCTCTCGAGCCTGCGCTGCCGCCGTCGGGCCGAGCTCCGCCGGCAGGTGAATTTCTTTCACAGCACAGCGCCGTCCGGGCAGCCGGCAGTCATGGGCCTCGTACACTGCGCCCATCCCGCCCCGGCCGATGAGAGCCACAATTTCGTACCGCTCGCGCAGAACCGCGCCGGAGGACAAATGGTGAGGCATGACGAACTCTCGTTTCAATGTCAAATGCCAGATGATAAAACCTGTTCGCGTGGCCCCATTGTAGCATATCCTTGGCCCTTGAGCAAGAAAGGGGACTTGCGTTCAGGGGGTAGATCAGAAACCCGGTTTTTGGTGCTCCACGAGCCAAAAGTTGCTGGCTGCA
>CAYVPU010000308.1:0-1910 GCA_964453885.1 uncultured Anaerolineae bacterium
GGCGATCTGTTGGCCGAGCTGGAGATTGACGACCTGCTGAGGCAGATGGCCCAGGCGAAAGTCTCACTCAGCACGGCGCAGCTGCGACTGGATGAGGCGGAAAAGAGTCTGGAACGGCAGGCCGCCCGGGCAGAGCTAGATCTGGCCGCTGCTCAGGCCCGGCTGACCCAGGCCGAGAACATCAACGCCGACGCGACCGCGCAGGCAGAGCTTGACCTGGCCGCCGCCCAGGCCCGGCTGACCCAGGCCGAGAACGCCAATACCGACGCGATCACCCAGGCCGAACTCTCGCTGGCCATCGCCCGGGAGCAATTGGCCCGCCTCCGGGCGCAACAGACTAACTATACCACCGACGTTCTCACTGCGCGCATCAGTCTGACGCAAGCAGAAGACGCCCTGGCGCAGGCAGAGATAGAGTACCAGGAAGCGCTGGACCGCCATTGGGAGTTGCAGGAAGCGCGCGATGCCTACGCCCGTGCTCTCCAGCAGGCCGAGTGGGACCAGGAGATTGCCCAGGCACGCTACGACCAGGCTCTGGCCGCGCAGACGGTCTACCAGCATGACCTCAAGATTCAGGGGTTGACTGTTGCCCAGGCCGAGACGAGACTGGCACAGTTGCAAAGGGGCGCGGACCCCCTGCTATACATCGAGGTGCAGCGCGCGCAGCAGAAACTAGACTGCCTGAATGAGAGCGTGGACCCTTTGCTGACCATCGAGGTACAGCACGCGCAGCAAGAACTGGACTGGCTGAAGGAGGGCGTGGACCCGGTACTGGTCAACGAGGTAAACCAGGCCAACCTGGCCCTGGAGCGCTTGCAGGCCCAGGTAGCCGATGCCCAGATCGTTGTCCCTATGGATGGCGAGGTGCTTTCCCTCTCCCTTTACGCTGGCCGCCCCGCCGAGGCGTTCAAACCTGTCATCGTCGTCGCCGACCCATCGGCTATTGAGGTGAGCGCCGATCTTTCCAGTAGCCAATTGGGAGAGATGGTCGAGGGCCAGAAAGCGATCGTCATCCTCAGCGCCTACCCTGGCCAGACATGGCACGGCACCATCCGCCGTTTGCCCTACCCCTACGGCACCGGCGGCGGTTCAGAAGGCCTCGCCGACGCCGACAAGTCGGTCCGGGTCAGCCTGGAAGGTGATCTGAGCGACCTGGAACTGGGAGATCTGGCCCGCGTGACCATTGTACTGGAAGAAAAGGACGGCGTGTTGTGGTTGCCACCGGCAGCGATACGCACTTTTCAAGGGCGCAAGTTCGTCATTATCCAGGAGGGCGACCGCCAGCGCCGTGTGGACGTGCAGATCGGCATCGCAAGCGCCGACCGCGTCGAAATCCTGGAGGGCCTGGAAGAAGGGCAAATCGTCGTCGGGCAATGACCTGGAAGATTGGAAGGATGGAAGAGTGGAAGAATGGACAGTTGCCTCCAACCTCCAACCTCCAACCTCCAATCTTCTAACGAGACACTATGACCAATCTCCTCTCCATCCTGCTCATCGCCGCCAAGCGGATGTGGGCCAATAAGGGACTGGTTCTCAGCCTGCTGCTGGGGTGGACGGCCGCCGTGGGGCTCAGCCTTAGCGTGCCGCTCTACGCCGACGCGGTTAATTATCGCGTACTGCGTGAAGAGCTGGAGACGGCCCGCGAAGGGGCGCCACCGTTCGCTTTTCGCTTCCGCTACATCGGCTCCTGGCACGGCACAGTGGAGTGGGAGGACGTGCAGCCGGCCGATGCCTATCTGCGGGGGACAGTCGCCGCCGACATCGGTCTGCCGCTGGAGCGCGTCGTCCGCCATTTCAAGACCGACAACTTTCGTCTCTTTCCTGTCTCCGAGGCGGCTTACGCCGACGTCCGTGACCCGTTGGAGTGGATATCCCTTGGCTTTATCAGTGAGTTGGCGGATCACATCACG
>CAYVPU010000308.1:2010-3874 GCA_964453885.1 uncultured Anaerolineae bacterium
CTGGACAGTCCTGTACAGTGTCGCCGACCGGCGAGGCGATGGAAGTGTTGCTCTACTACCAGTTGGCCGATGAGCTGGGCTTGCAGGTGGGTGAGGAATACGTCCTCTTTGGACGTAAAGCCGCAGGCGCACGTGACGGTGAGTCGGTGCAGATCCCGGTGCGCATCGCCGGCGTCTGGCAGGCGACCGATCCGCAGGACGTCTATTGGTTCTACAGCCCTGGGACCTTTGACCGGACCTTCCTTGTACCGGAGACCTCGTTCCTGGGGCGAATAAGGCCAATGCTGGAGGGCGAAGTCTATCTGGGCGTGTGGTACCTGCTGCTAGACGGGTCGGCTGTCCACACCGACGATGTACCGCCGCTGCTGGGACGCATCGCCGCCGCCGAGACCCGCGCTGCCTCGCTCCTGCCCAAGACTGTGCTGGACCTCTCGCCCGCCGAGGCAATGGAAAAGTACTCTTTCCAGGCCTACCTGCTGACCATCCTCCTGTCGGTGTTTGCTGTTCCGGTGCTGGGGTTGATCCTCTACTTCGTGGCGTTGGCCGCCGGCATGTCCGTGCGCCGCCAGCAGACCGAGATCGCCGTCCTGCGCAGCCGGGGCACCTCGCGCTGGCAGGTGCTGGGTGTGTATCTGTTGGAGGGATTGGTGCTGGGCACGGCGGCGATGGGACTGGGGATACTCCTCGGCCAGGCGATTGCCCTGGCTATGGGCCAGATCCGCTCCTTCCTGATGTTGGTGAACCGCCCTCCGCTGCGGGTGCGTCTGGTCTGGAGCAGCCTGCGCTTTGCCGTCGGCGCAGTCCTCCTGGCCCTGCTGGCCAGCCTGCTCCCGGCGCTGTCCGCCTCCGGGCACACCATCGTCACCCACAAGCAGGAGCAGGCTCGCGCGCTGCGGCGGCCCTTCTGGCAGCGGTATTACCTCGATTTTCTTCTGCTGGTCCCGCCTCTCTACGGCTACCACCTGCTGCGGCAGCGGGGCACGATTTCAGTGAACCTCGGCGGTGGGGTCACCTCTGATCCGTTCCACAACCCGCTGCTTTTCCTGGTGCCGACGCTCTTTATCTTTGCTCTGGCGCTGCTTTTCGTCCGACTCTTCCCACTGCTGATGACGGGACTGGCCTGGTTGGCTGGTTGGTTGCCCGGCACACCGCCCGTGCTGGCCTTGCGCCACCTGGCCCGTTCGTCGGTCCACTATACCGGCCCGCTGTTGCTGCTCATCCTCACCCTGGGGCTGGCCGCTTTCACTGCCTCCATGGCCTTGACTCTTGACGACCACCTGGTGGCCCGCTTGTACTACCAGGTCGGTGCTGACCTCCATCTGGCCGAGAGCGGCGAGAGCACCAGTACCCCGCAGGATCTCTTTGCGCCACAGGCCCCACCCCAAGTGGGACAGGTGTTTCAGCCAGAGGAGGAAGAAGAAGCGGGGGGCCCCAAGTGGCTCTTTTTGCCGGTGAGCCAGCACCTCGACGTGGAAGGTGTGCAGGCGGCGACCCGCGTCGGCGAGTACACGGCACGCTCGGTTCTGGGGAACCGCGAGGAAGGAACCTTTGTCGGCCTGGATCGGGTGGATTTCCCCCGCGTTGCCTTTTTCCGGCGCGATTTCGCGCCCGGTTCTCTGGGCGGGCTGATGAACCTGTTGGCGCTGGATCCCCGCGCGCTGCTGGTCGAGCGGGGTTTTCTGGCCCGCAACAGCTTGAACGTTGGAGATCCACTTCGGCTGGAGCTGACGATGAGCATTGAGCGGCGAACGGTGGATTTTGTCGTCGCTGGGGTGCTGTCTTTATTTCCTTCCCTCTATCCGGAGGACGGGCCATTCTTCGTCGGCAACCTGGACTATGCTTTCCAGCAGATGGGCGACGAGTA
>CAYVPU010000309.1:0-3864 GCA_964453885.1 uncultured Anaerolineae bacterium
GGGGGGGAACACAATCGAATGGATCGCTTTGCATTCATGATTCATCCGACCGATCCAAAAAGCGATGTAACCCGCAAGTTCCCCTTGTTGGGACGTTATCTGCCGGTAAGCGTTATCAATTATTTCTGTCAATTTTTTCCACCGTTGATCATTTCGAACATTACGGGTGTCCGGTCAGCCGCCACGGGCAAAGAAATCGAAGGCTGGTTTGTTGCCTGTCCTCTCACACCAGCCCCTATGTTGAACCTGCCGGTGGAAAAAGTCTACCGCAAGATAATCCAAACCGGCCAGCTGGCCGAGCGGTTAGGCGCGCAGATCGTTGGCCTGGGAGCCTACACCTCCATCGCAGGGAATGCAGGTGTGACTGTGGCCGAGAACCTGAACATCGCCGTGACGACAGGTAACAGCTACACCGTGGCGCTGGCCGTACAGGGCGTTCTGGAGGCGGCGCGCCGCATGGACATCACCATGGCTTCCGCCTCGGCAGCGGTGGTCGGTGCGACGGGGTCCATCGGGGCAGTTTGTTCTCAGATTTTGGCCCGATCTGTCGCTCATATCCTGCTGGTGGGCCGTCGGGCAGCGCGGCTGGCTCAAGTGCGCCAGCGGATTGAGGCTATGGGCGGAGCGAGGGTGAGCGTGTCCACAGACATTCGGGCTATCCGGCAGGCAGACGTGGTGGTGACAGTGACCAGCGCCATTGATACGATCATAGATGCGCGTCACCTAAAGACAGGTGCTGTCGTTTGCGACGTGGCCCGCCCTCGCGATGTGTCCCGGCAGGTGGTAGAAGAGCGGGACGACGTGTTGGTCACCGAAGGGGGGCTGGTCACCATTCCCGGCAAGGTGGACTTTGGGTTTGACTATGGACTGCCGTCTCACCTGACCTTCGGCTGTATTGCTGAGATCATGACATTGACCCTGGAGGGGCGCTTTGAAAACTATTCACTGGGCCGGGACCTGACGGTGGAGCAGGTAGACAAAGTTGCCGAGCTGGCCCACCGGCATGGTTTTCGACTGGCCGGTTTTCGGTCGTTTGAGCGCGCCATAAACGACAAAGAGATTGACACCATCAAAAAGAACGCCCACCAAAAACGAGCGTGGGCTGGCGTACAGGTCAACCGAAACGAATGACCCCCTACATTCGCTTTCTGTTGGTAGAGAAGCAATCAATAGATGCCACGACGGGAGACTGGGGGCACATACGATGATACATTTCATAACCGCAGTGACCACCGTCGCTGGCCAAATGGGAGGAAGGCAACGATGAGCAAAGGCCGTATTCTAGTTGTCGAAGATGATGTGGATATCTCTAACATGCTGCGCATCTACTTTGATTCCCAGGGGTATGATGTTTGGGTAGCTGTTCGAGGTCAGGAAGCCCTGGATATTTGCCGGCGCAAGCTACCCAACATCATTGTGTTGGACATTATGCTGCCGGACATTGACGGCTACGAGGTTTGCCAGCGTCTGCGCAACAACCTGCGCACCAGTCACATTCCAATCCTCTTTCTCACCCAAAAGGATGAACGCAGCGACAAAATCGCTGGCCTGGAGCTGGGTGCCGACGATTACATTACCAAGCCTTTTGACATAGAGGAGCTAAGATGGCGGGTGCAGAACGTGCTCAAACGGGCCCAGTACGAGAACCTGACCAATCCCACCACGGGCGTGCCTAGCTCCAAGCTCATTGAGGAGCAACTCAAGAAACTCATGCGGCGCAATGGGTGGACGATACTCTACATCGGCATAAACGGCTTTGAACCGTTCAAGGAAGTGCATGGCTTTGTGGCTGGCGACGACATCCTTCGATTCGTGGCCATAATACTGACCGAATCGGTGGACGAACTCGGCACGGTCAACGACTTTATCGGCCACATTGGAGGCGATGACTTTATCCTTATCACGACCACGGAGAAGGCCGAGGCGCTTCGCCAACGGCTGGTTAAGCGGTTCCAGGCCGAGGTGGGAACCTTTTATTCTTTCCGAGAGAAAGAGAGAGGGTTCATGATGGTCCAAGACGCCGATGGCAATGAGAGAAAAGTGCCACTGATGTCGCTGGCCGTCGGTGTGGTGCCAGAAGGCCCCTTTACTGACATCCGCGAGATCACCGAGGCCGCTTCCACCGCTCGGCGAGACAGCAAGCGCCGCTGATCCCAGCAGGATAGCGCCTCAGCGCGATGTTTGCCGAACGGCTAACGGTAGGTTGTAAGAGTTGTTCGATCGCGCTTTTTACATTTTTGTCATGCAATGATGAACACCTTGTTATTTCGGCAGTCAGGGGGGGATTTTGCCGGGGCTGGTGCTCAACGTACTGTTCAGCATAGCTGACGTACTGCGTTGAGGCTAAAAACAATCCGTACCGCGCCCCGCAGATAGAAACCTTGACATGTTTGCAAAAAATCAACGTTCAATTAGCAGACTCGGGCTCCATCAACGCCGGATGGCCATTATTCTTAGCCTCAGCATGGTGTTGTCTACCCTGTTGGTCTATGGAGTTGACAATTGGTACCCAAGAGACTATGCGCCAGTTTTCTGGTACGTTTTCCTGTTGCCCGTCGGCCTGGCGGCTTTTACTCGTGGCCTGCGTCTGGGCTTGGGCTTTTCTGTCTTGAGTACGGTTCTCTTGGTCCCCATTGGCGCACGACATCTCATTGAACAGGGTCTTTCGCCCTTTGTCATCAACTTGATGATGACGATACTGATAATCAACGGCGCGGCTGCAATCATTGGCTACTTTGGCTGGTCGCAGCGCCGGCAACGGGATCTTTACCGCGCCCTTAACCTGCTGGGGGAACGCTTTGGCCAGGAATCTCAACTGAGTGGGCTGCTGGAAGTAATACTGGATCGGGCTATGGCCGAACTAGATGCCAGCATGGGCGAGATTCTGCTCTGGAATGAGTTGACGAGTCGCCAGGAAGTGGCGGTCTGCCGCGGCACCTATGAATTGACCGCCGTGGTCTCTGGGCCGACTGCAGAAAAGTCACTCAGACGGTGGCTGCTGGAACAAAACAAGCCCTACTTGAACAACGCGCTGCTGAGGGATCCACACCTCACCTTTACGACGGCTTTGGAAGAGGATCTGCCCAACTCGCTCGTCGCTGTGCCGTTGAGGCGGGACGGGCAACCCTTCGGCCTGATCTGCCTGTTCGATAGGCGGGCGGGCGCTTTCAACCAGACAGACCTGGAGATGCTGGTCGCCATCGGTGGCAAGAGCGAAATGGCCATCGAAAACGCACGTCTATACCAGCAGACCAGTGCTGCCCTGTCCCGTCGGGTGGAGGAACTTTCCAGCATTGCCGAGGTAGACCGCGAGCTATCGGCCACGCTGGATCTCCAGCGCGTCATTGGTATGGTGCTAGATCGCGCCCTTTTGAGTACTGGCGCGACGGCTGGGCTGGTGGGGTTGGCCGATAAATCTGTCAGCCACCTTCACATCCTGGCTCTGCGGGGCTATCCTCCCAACCCGGCCTTCGAGGCGAGTCGAGGTCTCTGGAGCACCGAGACGGGTATTATTGGTCGGGTCGTCCGCCTTGGCGAGCCGGCGCTGGTGCCGAACGTTCACCAAGATCCCGACTATTTCGAGGGCCTGCCGGGTGCCCAGAGTCAATTGACGGTGCCGATTACCCGCGAAGGACAGGTCATTGGCGTGCTCAACCTGGAGAGCACCCGGCCCGACAGCTTTGGGCAAGAAACTCTGCGCTTTGTGCAACACCTGGCCGATCATGCGGCCATAGCTCTGGAGAACGCACGGCTGTATGAGGCACAGCACCGCCGGGCAGAGGAAATGTCGGGGCTGTACGAGATTGCTCTGAGGTTCAGTTCCACGCTGGATCTGGACGAGTTGTTAGGTCAGACAATGGCCCA
>CAYVPU010000310.1:0-3844 GCA_964453885.1 uncultured Anaerolineae bacterium
GTAGACTACCCCAGGCACCTCTCCTGCCAGGCCTCATCCTGTGCTACAAGGATGTACACCACCAGCGTCTTGGCCAGGTTCACCAGGTCGGCAATGTGGGCGCGAGGGGTATCGGCAAAGTGGGAGTAGGCTCCCGGCACGCCGACCAGGGCCACGTTGGGCGTCGCCATCATAGCCGAGACGCAATCACTGCGGCTGACGTAGCCAGGATTCTCGTGCAGGGCCACGCCGTGGCGATCTAACGCCGCAGCCAGTTCCCGCTGGAAGGCCAGCAACCTGGGATGCGTGACGCCTCCCTTGGCTTCACTAGCCGCTCCGCAAAAGAGCGCCCCCCGGCCAAAAGGGATCGTTTCCAGGTCGCCCCGTGCCACGGCGGCCACTTCTTCGTGCACGTCGGAAACAATCACCAGATCGGGCAGTTGGTCTGGCGGCGTGTGGGCAAAGAGGCGCGCACTGCCCCGCGAGAAGGCCGGGTTGCCCGGCGCGACCACGCCTTCTTCCTCGTCGGTCAGGACAAGCAGCGCTTCAACGTCGTAATGCGAGAGAACCTGCGCCGCCAGTACCAGCGCTGCCGCGCCGACACCGTCGTCCACGTAGCCGGTGATCGTGCCGGTGGCCTGATCCCACGTCGCTTCGCCGACGTAGCACACCCGGGTAAATGGCAGCAAATCAGAGGCGTCGGTCTCAAAGTACATCTGGCCATTCTGATCCATGCCCAGTTGTCCCCCTGCAACTCTTGTCATTGTACCTCGCACGTCATCGTAAGCCAGGGCAACGGCCTCGCGGCTTCCCTCGCCTTTGCGCGGTTCGCAAAACGGCGTGATTCGGTAGCGCGTGCCGTCGCACTCTCGCGTCAGGTAGCTACAGATATCGCCATGGGCCAGGCACCAGACCGGTTTGCGCGCCGAGGAACCCAACTCTATCGCCACGTTGCCCGACCGGCGGTAGTTGGTGTAGAAGGCAAGACCGCTGGTGCAAACACGTCCGGCCAGGAGCGATCCGACGACTGCTCCCCGCGTGTAAGAAACCGTGCCGGACGGCGCATACGTATCGGCAATGCGTTGAAAGACCTCAAAGGTGACTTGCTCGGTAATGGTCTCGTGCAATCGTGAGAACAGATCAGGGTAGTGTTTCAGAATCGTCTCCAACATGAAAATTCCTTTCTTATTCCACCTGCATAGGCATGAAGCAAAGCCCCCGCGCCGGAAAACCGATGCGGGGGCATAGTTCCCACTAGGGCAAGATACTGGCAGGGCCTCACTCCTCCAGGGACAGGTAGCGTTTGTCCGACGAAAAGTAAGAATCGGAGAGAATGAGGACCAGCCCACCCTCGTCCTCCGCCACCTGGAGCACGACCCACCCCTCGGTCTCTCCGTTGGGATACAGCCACGCGTCGAGCTCCGGTTCGGGCTCGGTGAGGAAAGGCTTATCGTAGATCTCTCGATTCTGGCCAACAATATCTAACAGATCATAGTCACAGCGTTTGGGTTCGTCGTCGTCCGAGATGTTTCGCACGCTGGCGCGAACGAGGACGTATTCCATGCCCTCTTCAGGCGGATCGTTGTACTCGTTGGCCTCGTACAGGGCATCCCAGGCATCGTCGCCGCGCAGCACTTCCAGGACAGTGAATTCCCACTGCTCAGTGGCGATAACCGTGCCAGAAGGGGCCGGATCGTCCGGCGATTGGCCCGCTTCCTGGTCACCCATGACTTCGACACTGGCGGGGAAGGCCACTGCAGCGCCCTCTTCCAAGGCCATGAAACGGCCTGTTTCACCAAGTTCATAGATGGAGCCATAGGCCAGGATCAGGTTCTCTTCGCCGATGGCGATTTCGAAGGCCAGCCAGCCAGCCCACTCGCCGCCGGGGTACAAGCGGGCTTCGAACTCTGGCTCGGGCTCCACGACCCAGGTATAGCGGTACAGGACGTTGTTGTCCCCCGTCACGTAGCACATGCCGCCATCCACGGTCGGTGCTTCTTCCACCGTGTCCAGGTTCCGTACGTAGAGCTTGAGCAGGATGTACTCAAAGCCTTCCCGAGGCGGGTCGCTGTACGAGTTGGCTTCCAGGAGCGCCTCGTAAGCCCCATCCCCTCGGATGACCTCCAGAACTTCAAGTTCCCGCGGCTGCTCAAAGATCTTGACGCCAACCCCGGCCGGTTCCGCGCGAGAGGTGCCGGCCGTGGCATCGCCGTCAGACGAAAGGCCGTCGGGTATTGGGACAGCCGCGCCTTCCTCCAGGGCAAAGTAGAGGGGCTCGTCGTCCCATTCCCACGCTTCGTCGTAGACGAGAATGAGATCTTCCTCCCTTTCCTGTACGGTGAAGGAAAGCCAGCCCTCGGTGGTGCCGCCAGGCAGCAACTCTGCACCGAGTTCAGGATCAGGATTTGTCAGCCAGGGAGATTCATAGAGCACTGCTTCGGAGCCAGTAATGTCAAAATCAACCGAGCCAATCTCTTTGGCTTCGTTGTCGCCGGTGCGCTCGGTCGCAATCTTGACCAGCACGTACTCAAAGCCATCGGAGGGCGGATCGTTCCACTCGCTGGCGGCGAGCAGCGCGTCCCAGGCATCGTCCCCGCGAATCACCTCCAGCACTTGAATGTCCCACTGCGCGGCGCTGCCCGTCTTCCCCAAAGGAATTGGGTTAGCGCGGCTTTCCCCTGCTTCCCCAGTGGCCACCGGGCCTGTGGGACCAGTGGGACCAGCAGTTGTGCCAGTGAAGGTAAAGGTATCCAACATGACAAGGAAAGTTGGCTGGAAGGCTTTCCACTGGTCGGCCGGCGAGACAGCTATGATCATGGCCGCGTGGGTGTCACCAAGAACAAGGGTCAGGTAGCCGGCCATGGGGGTAGTACCATCGTCGGCCGTACCCGTGAGTTCAGCGCCAACGGCTGGCAGGTCGTCCACGGTGAGGCTTTCCACCTCGCCCAGTTCAAAGTCCTCCCCCATCTGCGTGGCAGCTTCGGCCAGCACAGCTTCCAACTGGTCTGCGGTGATGCCCACCAGCGCCCCATCGAGAAAGTCCTCGACAGTGTCGGCCATGACAACCACGGCCATCGCCTGGCTGCTGCCCATGGTCGTAAGATCGGGGGTGAAAGCGACCATAAAATCCATGTCCATGGACTGCCAACCGTCAGGGTAGGCTATGCTGTAGCCCATGGCCTCGTTTATGAAAGGCTCGTCGGCCAGGTCTATGTCGCCGGTGGGAATCTCTGCCACCTCGGGCTCAAAGAAGGTCATGCTATGGGCGACTGCGTGGATGGTAGGGGCCATTTCCTCCCATCGCTCGGGCACAGTCCCACCGATGAACAAGGCGACGCGCTCCAGGTCTTCCACGATGACAGTGACGACGTAGCCGTTCATTTCGTCGTCGGTGCCAGCTTCGGAAGTGAACTCGGCTGCGGCAGCCGGGTAGCCATCGATCTCCAATTCGACGATTTCGCCCATCTCCAGATCTTCGCTGAGGGCCTCCCCACCGCCAAGGGAGTCGAACCCCTCCATGTCAAACAGATCGGACGGACTGTCAAGAGCAGCGGGGTCAACGTCCAGATCGTCAAAGGGGACGGTGAGCAAGAGGATGACCACCTCGGGCGTCTCGCCACTCGCGGTGGCATCCAGCGCCTCCTGGCTCTCGCCGATGAGCATCACACCGAAGAACGAGGTAGCCACCCATCCTTCAGGATGCTGCAAGGCAATGCCTGCTTCGTCGCCGGTATATTGGGTCGTCAGAGCCATGACCGGCACAGGCATCGGCGTAGCTGTCGGCGGTACGGGGGTGGGTGTCGCTGTGGGTGGCACGGGCGTAGGCGTAGCGGTCGGCGGTACAGGTGTAGGCGTGGGTGGCACG
>CAYVPU010000311.1:0-3837 GCA_964453885.1 uncultured Anaerolineae bacterium
AAGGAAACAACCAATGCACAATCCTCTCGTGGACTGCCATTTCCACTCCGAACATTCCTGCGACAGCGACGTGCCCCTAATCACCTTTTGCCAACGAGCATTGGAACTCGGTCTTTCCCACATCTGTCCTACCGAGCACGTTGACTTTGATCCCCAGGACACCTGCTACGGTTACTTTGACGTCGAGACCTATTCGCGCGACGTGGAGACCTGCCAGGAGCGGTTCTCCGGGCAGATGGCCCTCCTCAAGGGCATCGAGATAGACTACCAGTTTCGTTTCGACACTGAAATCAGAGCCTTCCTGTCGCAGCACAACTTTGACTTTGTCATCGGCTCTGTGCATTATGCTGACGGGCTGTACGTGCAAGATGCCCTTCTCGACGCCTACGATCCGGACACGGCCTACCGTCGCTACTTTAGTGCTGTGCGAGAGACTGCTGCTAGCGGTCTGTTCGATGTAGTGGGGCATCTGGATATGTTGAAGCGTCACGCGATACCCCGGTGGGGAGCCTTTGACGCACGTCGCTACGGCGACGAGATCGAAGCGGTGTTACAGGCCACTATTGAGACCGGCACTGGCCTGGAGATCAACACTTCTGGTCTGCGACAGGCACCGGCCGAGACCTTTCCGGGGCTGGAGACACTGCGCCGCTACCGGGAATTGGGTGGGGAGGTGCTCACCCTGGGCTCCGATTCCCACTGGGTAGCTGACCTGGGCAAAAACATCGGCAACGGGCTGGCGCTGGCGCTGGCCGCCGGATTCAAGGCCATCGCCGTTTTTGTGGATAGACAACCCCATTGGCTCGATATCGGCGATCAGTCTGTACTTGCGTGACCTTTGAAACCAGCTATAATTAACGGCAAATATCCGAACAACCACGTGAAAGATTCGAGACGACCATGGCTGCCGAACGTATTTTGGTAATTGACGACAGTGCCGAAATCCGGAGCTTTGTCCGTGAGACCGTATTGGAACCAGCGGGTTACATCGTTATGACTGCCCCAGACGGCCAATCAGGCCTGGAACGCGCCCTGTCAGAGCGACCGGACCTGATCATGTTGGACGTGAACATGCCTCGCATGACCGGCATTGAGGTACTGGAGGCGCTGCGACGAGACGAGATCAGTATTCCGGTCATCCTCATGACGTTTTACGGCTCGGAGAGTGTGGCTGTCCAGGCCTTCCGCTTGGGAGTAAAGGACTATATTCGCAAGCCCTTTGAGGTCGAAGAGATTCTGCAAGCCATTGAGCGTGCTCTGAAGGAGAGCCGGCTCCAGCGAGAGAGAGAAATCCTGCTTCAGCGCCTCGAGACGACCAACAAGCAACTGGAACAACGGATCACCGAACTCGCCACACTATATGCTGTGGGCCAATCGGTGACGTCGTTGCTGGATCTGGACAAAGTGCTGAACCGGGTGGTGGAAGCGGCCGTCTATATTGCCGACGCCGACGAAGGGTCATTACTGTTGGTGGACGAGGAAACCCAGGAGCTCTACCTGCGGGCCGCCCAGGGTATGGGCGAGCGCCAAGCTCAAGGCTTCCGGCTCAAGATCGAGGACAGCCTGGTCGGCTCGGTGGTGCGCACGGGAGAGCCGCTGCTGGCCGCTGGCAGCCTCAAGACCAGGGAACGACTGAAAGTCAAAACCGGGTACCTGGTGGGCTCTCTTCTCTATGCTCCCCTTAAAGTCAAAGGCGGGGTCATTGGCGTGCTGGGTGTGGCCAACCGCACTCTCAGCCGCCAGTTCGGGCAGGACAATCTCTTTCGTCTGACCTCGCTGGCTGACCTTGCGGCTATCGCCATTGAGAACGCCCGTCTTCACAAGGCGACCCGCCAGCTTGTGGCCATGGACATTCTGAAGCAGACCGTCGTCACCGTGGCCCACTACATCAACAATCCTCTGGCTACCCTGGTCATGCGCACGCAGTTGCTGCTCAGTGACCCACAGGAGGAAAACCCCGAAAAAATTCTGCCCTTCATCCAGATGAAAGTAGAAGAAATCTCGGCGGTCATCGGTATCTTGCAGGATATGGCTTCGCCGCGCAGTACCACCTACCTGGGGGATGTCAAGATGATTGACATTCGCACCAAATTGGAACAAAAGTTGCAGCAAATCAAAGAAAAGTATGATGCCTGACCGCTTGCCCTACTGGGGCCAGGTCAGCTCTGTTTCACACGAGTCTAGCAACTTTTCTTCTAAAAAGAGACCTGCTTTCACTGTGTATGCTAACGAAGGATCTGGCGGGCGCAAGTGCATCGTCACAACTTGGGCACTGCGTGACTCGATGAGAAGCGTCTTGGCCACCGTCTTGCCATCGGGGGCCAAGATCACGATCTCCAGGTTGGGGCGACTGCGGGTCGGTGTGATGGCGACACTTACCACGACGCGCTGTCCATCTGCCTCCGGGTAGAGTTCTATACCTTTGATTTTCAAATCGTCGGAAACCAGTCCGATTGGCTGTCCTTCGAACTCTTCCAGATCGGGAAACTGGGATATCAGATCAAAACTCGACCCGTCCATTTATCACCTCAAAAAAAGTTTTCACACTGCACTACACCAGGGCAAAAGTGGGAGGCGAGACCTCAAGCGGTCTCGCCCCTGGCGGATACAGATATCGTCTCGTCACTGCGTCATGCGCTGGTGGGTGTGAGTCCTTTTCGTAGGTAGGGATTATTAATTGAGAGTAGCATCCCTTTATGTTCCGGTGTTGACTCCACGGGCCTCTATGAGCGACACTGGCGCAGCATTGAGGTTTTCAGTTACCTGCATTATACCACATAACGACAGAGTTATGCGTAAAGAAATAGCAAAAAAAGGGTTGGGCTTGCGTAAAGAAGCCACAGAAGCTACATTCATCCTTCTGTCCTGCCTATTCCCACCAATCGGTGGAAGCCAGGTCCTCGTAGAGCATCCAGTAGCTCTCAAAACGCGCTGGATGAATCTCGCCGCGTTCCACGGCGGCTATCACAGCGCAATCGGGCTCGTGCAAGTGGGAGCAGCCGGGATAGCGACAATCGGACGCGGACCGGGCGATCTCGGGATAAAGACCTTCCAACTCTTCCGGCACAATATCCCACAAGGCAAAAGATCGCAGGCCGGGTGTGTCGGCTACATAGCCACCCACCTCTAGTTCGAGTAACTCTGGCACGATGGTGGTGTGGCGGCCCTTGCCCACAGCCAGGCTGATTTCCCGCACCTTTAGCCCCAGGCCCGGCTGCATCGTGTTGAGCAGGCTGCTTTTGCCTACCCCCGACGGTCCCGCCAGCACTGAGAGTTTGTCCCGCAGCCATTCTTGCAACTCGTCCACGCCCTCGCCAGTGAGGGCACTGGTGTAAAGCACCTCGTAACCGATCTCCTCATACAGGCCAAAGACATGGCGTGGATCCTCCTCATCGTCCAGCAAGTCAATCTTGTTGACGCAGATGAGCATATCAATCTCGGCGCGTCCGGCGGCAACGAGGAAGCGATCTAGCATCCGCAGGCGAGGTTCCGGTTCCCGCACGGCAAAGACAAAGACTGCCTGATCTGGATTGGCCACCAGCACCTGCTCCCGCTCCGTCCAACCGAGAGGGCGTTTTCCCTTGGGCAATGGCGCTTGTCGCGAAAGCACCGCCCGGCGCGGCAACACCTCCTCGATCACCCCTTGCTCTGGCCTGGTGGACGCTACCCTGACCCGATCGCCAACAGCAATGAGATCAGACTCCCACTCGGCCTGTTTCAGCGAGCCCCGTACACGACAACTCAACTGACCTGCCGGCGTCTTGACGTAGTAAAAGCCGCCCTGAGCTTTGATCACCATGCCTTCGACTTTGGACAATGTTTCCCACTCCTGACTTT
>CAYVPU010000312.1:0-3791 GCA_964453885.1 uncultured Anaerolineae bacterium
AGGTACCTTTGGTAAGGATTTGTCGCGTCGAGAGGGCAGCAAAACTGGCAAGAGTGGCATATAGTCGTCCATAGATCTCCACAATGCCCACTCATGGTCCGGCTCAGAGGAGGCTTTCTCCAAGCGATTGTCAATTTCCTTCTCGATCATCTCTCCTAGATCGCTGCTGAGATCAGAACTGGTTAGGATGCGGTCGCGTTGACCGTAAATGAGTTCGCGTTGACGGCTAAGGACATCGTCGTATTCCAAAAGATGTTTGCGAATGTCAAAGTTATGGCCTTCGACCCGAGTCTGGGCAGCTTCGATGGTCTTTGTGACCAGTCCGTGCTCAATAGGAATATCGTCCTCTATCCTCAGCCTTTCCATCAAGCCCTTGACTCGCTCTCCACCGAAACGGCGCATCAGATCGTCTTCCAAAGAGAGATAGAAACGGGAAGAACCTGCTTCGCCCTGACGGCCAGCCCGACCACGAAGCTGGTTGTCTATTCGTCGAGCCTCGTACCGCTCAGTGCCGATGATGTGTAGCCCCCCCAGTTTCAGCACCTCTTCCCGGCGGCGGACATACGCGGGATCGATCTCGGCAATGGTATTGTAGAGTTGAGCTGTCGTCACGTTAAAAAAGTCAAAACCCCGACTTTCCAAAAGCTGTCGAGCCCTGGCTACGGTTTCATCAGATAGCTCGCCACCTAGCTTGATGTCTACCCCGCGTCCAGCCATCTGGGTAGCGATGGTCACGACCCCAGGCCAACCAGCTCTGGCAATGATGCTCGCTTCTTTGGCATGCTCTTTGGCATAAAGTACCTGATGTTTGATATTCCTGGACCCAAGCCTGCGGCTCAGGACCTCAGATTTCTCTACAGAGGTGGTCCCTACCAGAACGGGGCGATTGGTTTGGTAACACCTCTCTATCTCTTGCACGATAGCCTGCCACTTGGCCTTCTCAGTTCCGTAAATCACATCAGGGAAATCTATACGCTTAAAGTAAAGTTCTTCGGGGTCGTCCGGATGACGATAGGTCACGACCTCGATGCCATCTTTTTTGCTGCGCTCGGTGACCAGCTCTCCCCGCATGGCCCGATATTCGACGTGGGTAGGCAACACTATTGTGTCGCAAGCATAGATCTTGTAGAACTCTTCGGCCTCGGTGGCCGCTGTGCCGGTCATACCGGCCAGTTTCTCGTACATGCGAAAGTAGTTCTGGATGGTGATGGTGGCATGAGTCATCAGGCGAGGTCTGATCTCCACCCCTTCCTTGGCCTCGATGGCCTGGTGTAGTCCTTCACTCAACCGGCGATCAGGCATCAGCCGACCGGTAAACTGGTCAATCAGAATAACGCGTCTGGATTGGACCAGATAATCCCGAGCCTTGAGAAAGAGAACGCGGGCCCTGAGAGCTTGTTCCATAAAATGGACATAGTAATAGTTGGCTTCATCATAGATGTTCGTGATGCCTGTCTCCGCCTCTACCCTGCCCAGACCCTCATCTGTCAAGGTCACGTTCTGTTCTCTCTCGTCGAGTTCGTAGTGCAGGCTCATTTCTAGCCTGCTAGCGATGCCAGCGAAGCGGCCGTATTCGTCTGCTTCCTTTTTCTGATCTTCCCGACTCAACTGCCCGGAAATGATCAGAGGGGTTCGAGCCTGGTCAATGAAGACGTTGTCCACCTCATCAACCAGGGCGTAGTGCAGTTCCCGCTGCACGCGCCCAGCCACAGTGAGAGCCAGATTGTCTCGCAAGTAGTCGAATCCGAATTCATTATTGGTGCCATAGGTAATATCCGCCATATAGATGGCCCGCCGGGAAGCAGAGCGCAGGTGAAGAAACTTGCCCCGGGTGTAGTTGGGGTCAAAGAGAAAGGCTTCCCCTCCTTGCTGTAACAACCCTACCTGCAAGCCCAGGAGATGATAGATGGGACCCATCCATTGCACGTCACGGCGGGCCAGGTAGTCGTTGACCGTGACCAAGTGTGCGCCCTTGCCCTGCAGGGAAACGAGATAAAGCGGCAGGGTGGCCATGAGGGTCTTGCCCTCGCCAGTCTTCATCTCGACCATCTTGCCCTGGATAAGCGCGATGCCGCCGAGAAGTTGCACGTCACGGGGGCGCTGGCCTAACGTCCGTTTGCTGGCCTCGCGCACGGCGGAAAAGGCTTCTGGCAGCAGGTCTTCCACTGCTTCCCCCTCATCCAACCTCTTTAGAAACTCGTCCGTCTTGCCGCGCAGTTCGTCATCTGTTAGCGCCTCGAACTCGGGTTCCAGCGCATTGGTCTTTTCCACGGTAGGACGCAGGTGGTTGATCTCCCGCTCGTTGGCATCGCCCACGATTCTACCGAATAGACTTTTGAACATCACAACTCCCTACTCTTGTAATCCTTTGAGCAATTATACCACAAACACCACGTGACGGAAAGAACGACGCGAATCTCTGGCCGCGCATATTTCATTTCTGGCAAATCTCTCCCTGGCATGGTATAATTATGGTCACACTATAGTGTAGAAAGGAGACACTCTATGCTGGCACCTGAAATTGTTGTCATTGGCGCGGGCAGCGCCAGCTTTGGCACAAGCACGCTGGCAACCATCCTGCGTAGTCCGGCCCTGCGCGGCAGCACGTTGGGCCTGGTAGACATGGATGCCGAGGCCCTGAAAACCATGTTGGCCCTGGCCAGGCGGATGAACCGCGAATGGGAGGCTCAGATGACCATCGAGTCCTCGACTGATCGCGCTGGCTTGCTGCCCGCGGCCGATTTCGTCATCCTGTCCATCGAGCCCGGCCCCCGCGAAAAACTGTGGCGGCAGGACTGGGAGATACCTCTACGGCACGGTCTGCGGCAGCCCTATGCTGAGAACGGCGGGCCCGGCGGCTTTGCTCACGCGGCCCGCAACATCCCTGTCTTGCTGGAGGTCGCCCGGGATATGGAACGCCTGTGCCCCGATGCCTGGCTCATCAACTTTACCAACCCGGTGCCCCGTCTCTGCCTGGCCGCCACGCGCTACACCCGCATCAGAACCGTTGGCCTGTGCCACCAACTCCACATGGCCTACCTCATCGCCTTTGTCGTGCTGGCCGAACGATGGGGCGTCCAGGTGCCTCCCGGCCTGGATTCTCACCCTGATCCAAGGTCAACTTTTGACAAGGGCGAGTGGGTTGACCTGGCCCACGAAAAGCTAGATGTCAAGGCCGTCGGGCTCAATCACTTTATATGGATCGTGGAGGTTCGCGACAGGGCCACCGGCCAGGACCTCTACCCGTTGTTCCGCCAGCGGTATCGTACCACCCGCCCCGACTTTGAGCCGCTGACCCGCAGGATGTTTGAGGTTTTTGGGCTTTGTCCCGGCCCTGGCGATAGTCACCTGTGCGAATATCTGCCTTGGGGCCACGATCCCCGGACAAAGCCGTGGGAGACCTATAACCTGCGATTGTACGACTGGGCTGGCGGTGAGCAGAAACGTAAAAAGCGTGCCCGGTTGGCCGCCGCCATGGCCGCCGGCGAGCAGCCCATTGACGGGTTGCGCCAGGTGCGCAGCGAAGGAGTCGTGGAATTGATCGAGGCCATTGCTGGCAACACAGACGCTTTCATTCCCACCGTCAACATCCCCAACCAGGGATACATCCCCAACCTACCCGACGGGGTCGTCGTCGAAGTGCCGGCTGTGGCGAACGGGGCAGGCATTCATGGTCTGGGCCTGGACCCGCTGCCGGAATCTATCGCCGAGCTGTGTCGCCGCGAGGCTGCGTTGGCCGGACTGGTGGTAGACGCAGCCGTGACCGGTAGCCGGGAGATAGCTTTGCAGGC
>CAYVPU010000313.1:0-1457 GCA_964453885.1 uncultured Anaerolineae bacterium
TACAGGGTACAGGGTACGCGATTTGGAAATCGCGGCTACAAAGCGGGAATTGCTGGGCTGCGCCCGCGAAATTCATTGACACGGCATGGGCAGTGTGTTATAATCAGAGTGCGACCCCATTGAGTGCTGATGGGAGGTAGGATGATGGCAGTTCAGGACGTATTACAGGAGATACAGCCCCGTTGGGCCACAGAGATTGTCCAGTTGTGGCCTCCTCAGCAAGAATGGACCGATGCCGATTATTTCGCCCTGCCCGATACCAACCGTTTCGTTGAACTATCGGAAGGAGAGTTGATCATGCCCCCTCATCCTACCAACACGCACCAACGTGTCGTTCTGCGTTTGGTATTGGTCTTTCAATCCTTCGTCGAGGCCCGTGATGTGGGCACCATCCGTTTCGCGCCTTTACCGGTGCGACTGTGGCCGGGCAAGATCCGCGAGCCGGACATCCTGTTTGTCTCTCATGAACACGCCGACCGAATCGGCGAGCAGTTCTACGGCCCGCCTGATTTGGTGGTCGAGGTCATCTCTCCTGGTACCCGGCGCGTGGATCGTGGTGAAAAGTTCCTGGAATATGCCCGCGCCGGCATCAGCGAGTACTGGTTGGTGGATCCTGAGGCGCGAAGCATTGAGGTTTTTGTCCTTCAAGACGGCGTTTATACGCTGCTGGTCAAGGCGGGGCCGGGCGAGAAAGCTCGCTCGCAACTGCTGGATGGTCTTCAAGTGGGGGCGGACAAGGTGTTCGCTGGGTAGACGCAGCAAGTTCGTTCTCTTTTGAGGCAGAGTCAATATACCGATGGCTCTGCCTTTCAAATTCTAACAGAACTCTGGCATTCGTCTAACGTTCTTCTAACAAAACTGTGCTATATTGTAGACAAAACAAGTAGACAGCGGCGTGTCCGCTGATGTAATTCTGAAGGAGGTGTTTGAAAATGGCAAGGAATCTGATTCGATGGGATCCAACCGGTGAGTTGGTTTCTCTGCGTGATGCGATGGACCGTCTGTTGGGCGAAGGCTTTGTCCGGCCCTGGGCCGGCCTGGGAACGGTTTTCGGTGGCGAGTCGCCGGCACTGGACATGTACGAGACTGACAACGACGTAATAGTGGAGGCTGTCCTTCCTGGTGTGAAAGCGGAGGAGGTTGATGTGCAGGTCGTCGGCAACGTCCTGACCATCAAAGGCGAGCGCAAAGAGGAAAAGAAGGAAGAGAAAGCCTCTTACATCTACCAGGAGCAGCGCTATGGCAGCTTTTGTCGCTCGCTGACGTTGCCCACTGAAGTAGATGTGGATGAGGCCAGGGCCGAGTTCAAGCATGGCGTGCTCATCTTGACCCTGCCCAAGTCGGAGACCGTCAAGCCCAAGTTCATCAAGATCAAGACAAAATAACCTTTGTCGTTGACAAAAACAGACAGCAGGCCATTGAGCCTCGCTGTCTGTTTTTGGTTTGCCGGTAACTAC
>CAYVPU010000313.1:1557-3781 GCA_964453885.1 uncultured Anaerolineae bacterium
AACTACTCGAGTTCGTCTTGTACGGCCTGATACAGCGTCTGGGCTTGAATCTCTGGCAGGCAGTAGCACGGCGCGTCGAGGGCGTCGGCCAGTTCCTGGGCCAGGCCCCGGTCGAAGGAAGGATGTTCCATGTTGATGACTATGGAACGGATCTGCTTTTGGCGGAGCAGGCGGGCGGTTCTTAGAGCCTCTTCGCGGGGGGTTAGATCGGTCATGGCCACGTTGCCGGCGCCGTCGGTGAGGAGGATGAGAAGGGGCATCGTCTCGGGGTTGAGCCGCAGTTCGCGACTGATGACGCGGTACGCCAGCAAGAGGCCACTGGAAAGCGGCGTCTTGCCGCCGACCGGGATCTCTTTCAGTGCCTCCTCAGCCAGGTCCACACTAGAGGTAGGTCGCAGTGCCAGGCGAGCCTGGTCTTTTTGAAAGACCACCAGGCCCACCTGGTCACGGTGCTGGTAAGCATCGCGTAGCAGCGACATAATAGCCCCTTTGGTGGCGGCCATGCGTTCTGCGGCCGCCATAGACCAGGAGGCATCCACGACAAAGAGGATTAGATTGGCCGCCCGGCGCACCCGAACTTTGCGGTGCAGGTCGCTCTTGTGGATGGAAAAGGCCGTGCTGCCATTTTGACTGCTTTGGCGTCGCAGTTGGTAAGGGGCAGCGGCGCGGATGGTAGCGTCAAAGGCAATGTCGTCGCTGCGCTCGTGGGCCGGGCGGGCCTGGACGTAGCGGCCTCGCTTGCGGTTGGTACGGGTAGAGCTGCGTCTGCCAGCGGTTCGGCGCGTGAGCCTGTCTAGCGGCGTCTGCAGCCGCCGTGGTTTGAACTGCGGGCCGATGGGCACCGGCACTTCCTGTCCCCGAATGGCCTCTAGCGGTGGAGCAGAGACGTGGTGGCCACGCAGGGGCGTGCCGCCGCTGCTCATGGACGTGACGGTTGTATCAGTAGCCGAGAGGTCGTTTTTTTTTACCGCCGTCTCGGTTGACGGTCCCCCGGCCCCATCATCCTCAACGGGCGCCGAACCGGCCAGTTCCGAGCGCACCTGCTCGAGTTGGTCTTCCAGGGCTCGGGTCTGGAGCTCAGTGTCCTCGAAGGGTCGTGACTTGAGGCGGTGTGGTAAAGTCAGTTCGGCGGCAGCGACGATGTCCTGGGCCGCGATCTTTTGACGATTGTGGTAGGCAGCGTGGGCCAGGGCTGTCTTGAGGATGACAATGTCGGCGCGGTGGCCGTCTACCTGGAAACTGGTCGTCAACTCGGCGATCTGGTACAGGTCAATTTGGGCATAGGTGACGCGAGGCAGCGACTCACGGGCGCGGGTAATTTCCTGGGTCAGTTGCCACTCGTAGGGCTCCCACTCTTCACAAAAGCCTTCCGGGTCGCTCTCGAATTGGACCCGGCGCTCCAGGATTCGCACGCGGGAATCACGGTCGGCAATGCCCCGAATGTCCACGCAAAGGGCAAAGCGGTCGAGGAGCTGCGGGCGCAGATCGCCTTCTTCCGGGTTCATGGTGCCCACCAGGATGAACTGGGCCGGGTGGGAGAAAGAGATGCCCTCGCGTTCAACGACATTGACGCCCATGGCTGCCGAGTCGAGCAGAAGGTCTACCACGTGGTCGTCCAGCAAATTGACTTCATCCACGTAAAGGAGACCCCGGTTGGCAGCGGCCAGCACCCCCGGTTCAAAGTGGCGCTCGCCCTTTTTTATGGCCAGTTCGATGTCCAGCGTGCCGACGACGCGGTCTTCGGTGGCGCTGACGGGCAAGTCCACGAAGCGGGTACGACGGGTGGTCACGGGCAATGTCTCAGCCTGCGCCAGCCGCTCGTGGCAGTTGTCGCACAGCGTCTCCGGGTGGTGCGGGTCGCAGTTAAAGGGGCAGCCGGCCACCACTCTTATTTCGGGCAGCAGGGCGGCCAGGGCGCGCGCCGCCGTAGACTTGGCCGTGCCGCGCTCGCCCCGGATGAGCACGCCGCCGATTTGGGGGCTGATGGCGTTCATCAAAAGGGCCAGGCGCATTTTGTCCTGGCCGACGATGGCTGTGAAAGGGAATATGGCAGGCATAGAAACTCCGAACAGGTTGCGAATTGCGGTCGGGAACAGTTCACAATTATACTCAGGTTCGGGGGGAAAAGCAAGGACGGCGCACCGCACCGGGAAGGGTTTGCGCTTACGACCACCCTGGGTTATAATCAGTCTTGTCTCGCTCCCGCCGGATTGCCAAATCCGGC
>CAYVPU010000314.1:0-3780 GCA_964453885.1 uncultured Anaerolineae bacterium
TCGACCCGAGTTGCTACTCAAGACAGCGTTGCCCCAAAATATTGAGAAGATACTTTTTTAACTTGGTGGCAAAACGAAGGAAATTCGTTTTTTCCCCGTTTGCTGTAGTGTTGTGGGAGCGAAAAACAGGCTTTCCGAGAGGGCTCCCGGATAGGAAAGGAGGTGAGGGCCTGGAAAAGTAAAGCGTCTCCTATATCGAAACCACCCTTTACACATTGTCAGGAGGAGAACAAATGAAACGCCTTGGTTTACTGATTAGCTTGATCATGGTCGCCTCTTTGCTGGCGGCCTGCGCCACCCCCACGCCCGAAGTCATCGAGAAAGTAGTGACTAAAGAGGTCGAAAAGGTCGTCACCCAAGTCGTGACCCAGGTCGTGAAAGAAATTGTCAAAGAGACCGTCATTATCGAGGGGACACCGCAGGTTGTTGAGAAGGAAGTGACCAAAGTCGTGGAGGTGGAGAAGGTGGTCACCGCCACGCCGGAGCCTTCGGAGCCTGTCTTCTTGCGCTACGCCGACAAGGCCGCCGACCTGGGCACCATGGACCCCCACTTTGCCGCCGCCACCCAAGACCGCAACCTGGTGGACATGCTCTATAACGCCCTCGTGCGTTACAAACCGGGCGATGGCTCTGTCTTTGAGGCAGACCTGGCCGAGGCGCTGCCAGAGCCGGAACTGGTGGATGGCAAGCAGGTATGGACCTTCAACCTGCGCCGGGGCGTGATGTGCCACCCCTCCGAGGCAGTGGATTCCTACGAACTGACCTCTGAAGACGTGGTCTGGTCTCTGCAAAAATCGGCCAATGCCGATACCTCGGCCTACGCCGGTGAGTACACTGGCGTGACCGTGGAAGCAGTGGACACCTACACCGTCAAGATCACGCTGGATAACCCCATCTCGCCGGTGCTTTTCTTCCCCAAAGTGTCCGACTATGCCGGCGGCTTTATCGTCTGCAAGCAGGCATACGAGGCCGTGGGCGCCGATGATTTCAAGACTCATCCCGTGGGCACCGGCCCCTTCATGTTCGATAGCTACAACCCGCAGGACAAGGTCGTGCTGGTCGCCAACCCCGATTATTTCCGTGGCCGGCCGCTGCTCGATGGTGTTGAATACCGCTTTATGCCGGAACTCAACAGCCGTGAGCTGGGCCTCGAATCGGGCGAGTTGGATGTAATCAATGGCGCGGCGGAAGGCATCTGGGTGGAGCGGATGGATGCCAAAGAAGGCATCCGCGTGGATGTCTATGGCGTGGGCGAGGTGGCCACAATCCACTTTGACATCACCGTCGAACCGTTGGACAACCCCCTGGTGCGCCAGGCCATCGCCTACGCGTTGGATCGCGACGAATTCCTGGCGCTCTTTGGCGCTCCCGTGGCCGAGAACGTCTACTCGCAGGTGCCGGTCAAGTTCCTGGCCGGTGGCCTGACTCAGGCCGAAGTGGCCGAACTTGGTCTAGAATACGCGGTCGACCGGGACAAGGCCAAAGAACTGATGGTCGAGGCCGGCTATGCCGATGGATTCGAGCTAGAGATGGTATCCTCCGAGCGAGAGTCCTACCTCAAGAACTATACGAGCATGCAAGCCCAGTTGGCCGAGATCGGTATAGACATCAAGATCAACGTGGTAGACCACTCCAGCATGCACACGCTGATCCGCGAAGACGTGAACCCCATCGTGATTTACGTCGCCTGGCGGCCCAATGCCGATGTCTATCTCACCCGCTTCTACCACTCTGACTCGATCGTCGTCACCGGCGCCAAGCCGGACACCAACTTCTCTCACTATACCGGAATCGACGACATAATCGAAGGGGCCCGCGTAGAGCTGAACGCCGACAAGCAGATCCAGATGTGGAAGGATGCGCAGATCAAGATCTTGGAAGATATGGTAGCCTACCCACTGCAATATCAGAACCAGGTTACTGCGCGCCGCGAGTACGTGGACTTTGGCCACGAGCTAAAGTCGGTTATGGGGCTCTATGCCCAGTTCGACGAGACCACCCGTATCGTCGGCAAATAACCATAATCATGTTTTGGCCTGGGGTCTACTTGATAGACCCCAGGTCATCTTTTATAAGGTAGAACCTTATGATTAGATACCTCACAACTCGGATGGTGCTGGCTATTCCCACTTTTTTGGCCGTCTTGACATTGGTCTTTTTCGTGGTACGGGTGATTCCCGGCGATCCGGCCGTGGCTGCCCTGGGCGATTACGCCTCCGAGGAAGCCGTGGAAGCCATGCGCGAGAGGATGGGCCTGAACGATCCACTCTATGTGCAATATTTTCGTTTTCTGGGCGATCTGCTTCGCGGCGACCTGGGCGAATCCATGATCACCGGCAAGCCGATCAATGAAATAGTGATGCAAGCGCTGCCCTACACGCTGGAACTGACACTATCCTCTGTTCTGATCGGCGCCTTTCTCGGCGTGCCCATCGGCATATTCACTGCTATGAAGCGCAACAGCCTCATCGACTACCTGGGGCGCATCTTTTCTCTGGCCGGACTCTCTGTGCCCGCTTTTTACCTGGGCATTTTAATTATGTTGCTCTTTGCCATCAAACTCGATTTATTCCCGGCCGTGGGCGGCGGCGACCTGCACGACGTGAAAGACAATCTCAATCACCTGGCGCTTCCGGCCCTGACGCTGGGCCTGATCATGACTACTTCTGTCACCCGTCTCACCCGCTCGGCAATGTTGAACGTTCTCGGCGAGCACTATGTGCGAACGGCGCGGGCCAAAGGCTTGAAGGAAAGCCGGGTCGTCATTCGTCACGCGCTGCGGGCGGCGCTGGTGCCAATCGTCTCTATCATCGGTATCTGGGCCGCCAACTTGATCGCCGATTCGGTCTTGACAGAGACGGTCTTTGCCCGGCCCGGATTAGGCAAGATGCTGGTGGGTGCCATCATGCAGCGCGATTACACTGCCCTGCAATCGGTCATGGTCATATATTCTATTTTTGTCGTGGTCGTAAACCTGTTAACCGACCTCGTCTATAGCATGGTCGATCCCCGCATAACCCACTGAAACAAGATCGAGGTACAGCAAATGAGCCAAAAAGAACAAAGCCAGCCGCAACCCACCATCCAACTGCGAAGCCAAAGAAAACGAATCTGGCAAACTTTTATCCGCAACCGACCGGCCATCCTCGGTCTCATTTTGGTGATCTTGGTCGCCTCTGTAGCCATCCTGGCCGACGACTGGTTCATTGCCGTCTTTCAGGGTCGAGAAACCGAGCCATTCTTGGTCAACTATGACCCGCTCAAACAAGATACCCGCAACCGCCTGGCCATCCCTGATTCGGAGCACATCATGGGGCTGGATACCTACGGGCGAGATACCTGGGCGCGAGTCGTTTATGGAGCCAGGGTCTCGTTGATGGTGGGCATCTGCTCGGTGGCCTTGGGCGGCGCGCTGGGCACCTTTATGGGACTCACCGCCGGGTATCTGGGCGGCAAAATCGAAAACACTCTCATGAGGACCGTGGACGTTCTGATGGCCTTCCCCAGCCTGATCATGGGCCTGATGGTGCTGGCCGTCTTGGGCGCCGGACTGGGCAAAATGATCCTGGCCATCGGCATTGTGCTATCGCCCACTTTTGCCCGGGTGGCGCACAGCGCTACACTGGCCGTCAAAGAGAACGAATACGTGGATGCAGCCAGGGCCATCGGCGCCGGCAAGTTCCGCATCATCCGCATTCATATCTTGCCCAACATCGTGGGCGAAGTGGTGGTGCTGGCCAGCATCTGGACGGCGACTGCCATCCGCGTGGAGGCCAATCT
>CAYVPU010000315.1:0-3769 GCA_964453885.1 uncultured Anaerolineae bacterium
TGTGGGCGTGCCACCAGAACCAGTCGGGGTACGTGCCCCAGGCGACGAGTTGTTCGCGGCGCAACTCGTCCAGTGGCGGCGCGTCGGCCCGCACGCCCATGCGGTTGACGGTAAAGCGCACCTGATTGGGTTTCCCTCGACCTTCTCCACCCACCCAGCCATCAGTTCGTCCTCTAAGCTTCACCTCGCGCCGACACATTTTCAGGCCGAACCGGTGTTTCGATCACGGCATGAGCCCACTGGATGAATTCTCTTGCCAGCCTGGAGCCTGCTTCCCGGTCAAAGATTGGTTCTTCATACAACATGTATCGGAATTGTACTGCAAAGGCCGTCAGTCCTTCCACGGCATCCAGGGTTGTCGGTAGGTCAACCCCGGCGTTCTCAACTTGTTGGTAGAGCAACGATAGATCGTGAATGTATTCATACTGAACGCCCAGACGCACCAGGACCGCCTTAATCGCTTTTTCGATAGCCTGCTGGACGTGGAAGCCAACGATTTCGTCAGCCACCCCTTCAATATCCCTGGTTTCCCTCACCAAAGCCCAATCTTGTTGTGCCTTTTGAAGCAAAAGCCGGGCAAGCTCCTGTTGACGGATCTCGCGGTTCTCAGCCATACAGGACTCTCCCTTCCCGAAATGCCGGATAGAGCACCGAGCCCGGAATATCCCAATATCGATCGGCAAAGGATTGCCCCATGACGACGATGTCTATGGGTACATGGAAATCTCGCAACAGGCGGCGCAGACGGGTCGCTTCTTGATGCTGCACCACCGGGTCGCGCTCGATGACAAGTAGATCCACATCACTGTCCAGGCGGGCGGTTCCCCGTGCCCGCGATCCAATCAAGATCACCTTAACCGGGTTGGCTGCGGCAACAATGCGACGAGTCATTTCTTGGATGTCGTCTTCTGTTACTCGATTGGTACTCATTGTCTTCACCTCTCAACCACCAGTTCGTTCATAGTATAGTATCCGGCCAAGTCGTCATGATTTTCCACAATGTGGAACCATCGCTCAGCGGTCAACCGAATAGGAACACCGTCCACAGAGTAAGCTACGTCCATTGATTGCCCCTTGTCATCAAGACCAACGTCTCTATTATACCACTGATCCGGCGATCTATCCAGCCATCCCCATGCCAAACAGCCCGGCGAACTCGCGTTCGTCGGGCTGTAACAGTTCGAAAACACCCTTCACTTCACCATGATCCGCACGCTGCTGCTGCGACAGGCGGGGCACATCCGTTCCTCGTCGGCTTCCGGGTCATAGCTGCCGTCCCAGGTGTGACCGCAGCTCATGCAGTGCATCGTCGCGACCGTGGCCTGCTTGACGCGGCTGAGCTTGCTGCGCACGGGCACTTTTGTCCCTTTCAGCGCCTCGCGCGCCGCCTCGATCTCCTCGTCGGTGGCAGCGGCGCGCTTTTCCTCCAGCGCCTCCATGATCTGTGCCCAGCGCTGGCCCTCGGCAGCAGAGCACCACTCCAGTTGTAGCCGCTCCGGGCGGATGCCCCGCTTCTCCAGGCCATCCCACAGCGCGTCCACGCGACGGACGGTGACGCGGTTGGCGTTGATATAGTGGCAGTCCGCCAGGTGGCAACCGCTGACCAGCACGGTAGGTGCGCCCTTTTGAAAAGCATACCACACAAAGTCGGGCGCCACCCGGCCGGAGCACATGGTGCGGAGGAGCAGCGCGTTGGACGGGTATTGCATCCGCCCCGTACCGGCCGTATCGGCCCCGGCGTAGGAGCACCAGTTGCAAGCGAACGTCAAGGCCGGCTTGTGGTCGTTGCTCAGTACAGCGTCAATCTGGGCATAAATGGCCTGATCGGAAAAGTGACGCATGGCGATGGCTTCAAAGCGGCACTCGGCGGCGCAGGTGCCACATCCGGCGCAGGCGGCAGTAATGACGCTAGCCACCTGTCCTTTTTCCCAGACGATGGCACTGTAGGGACAGACGGCGGCGCATTGGCCGCACTTTTTGCACAGGTCGGCGTCCACCACAGCCGTGATAGCCTCGACCGTGATCTGGCTCTTGTTGAGCAGCGCACCTGCCCGGGCCGCCGCAGCGCTGGCCTGGGTGACGCTGTCTTTGACGTCCTTGGGGGCCTCGGTGCAACCGGCCAGAAAGACGCCTTTCGTCGGCGCGTCCACCGGGCGCAACTTGGGGTGCGCCTCCATGAAAAAGCCATCCGACGTGCGGGAGAGGGTGAGCAACTGCTTGATCCAGTCCCCGTCGCGGCGGGGCTCCGCGCCGACAGAGAGCACCAGCATGTCCTGCACGTGCTCCTCCAGCCGCCCGGCCGTGGTGTTCTCCACAAACACTCGCAGGCTGCGCGTGTCCGGGTCTTCCTCCACCTCGCCCGGCAGACCGCGCAGGTATCGCACCCCGACCGCCTTGCTGCGCATGTACAGATCCTCAAAGCCCTTGCCAAAGGCACGAATGTCCATGTAATAAACGGTCACGTCAACGTCGGGATAGTGGTCTTTGAGCAGCAGGCTGTCCTTAATGGTGTTCATGCAGCAGATGTTGGAGCAATAGGGGTTGCCCCGCCCATCCTGCGAGCGGGAACCGACGCATTGCACAAAGGCGACCCGCTTTGGCGTCTGGCCGTCGGTCAGGCGGATGAAATGGCCGCCCGTCGGCCCACCGGCCGAGATGAGCCGTTCGAACTCTATGCTGGTGACGACGTTAGGGAAGCGGGCATAGCCGTATTCGTCCATCTCGGCCGGATCGTACACGTCCATGCCGGTGGCGACGATGACAGCGCCCACGTCAAACTCGACGATTTCGTCCCGCATGTCAAAGTCGATGCACTTTTTTTCGCAGGCCTCGACACATTTGCCGCAGGCAATGGGATTGTCGCCCAGGCAGCGCTCAATATCAATCACATAAGCCGACGGCACGGCCTGGGGGAAGGGGATATAGATGGCCCGCCGGCTCGAAAGACCCATCTGGAACTCGTCCGGCGCGACCACGGGACAAACCGCCACGCAATCGTTGCAGGCGGTGCACTCGGTCTCGTCCACGTAGCGCGCCTTTTTCCGCACCCGCACCTTAAAATTGCCCACGTAGCCCGAAATATCCTCGACCTCGCTGTAGGTCATCAGCGTAATCCTGGGATGCCGACCGGCATCCATCATCTTGGGGCCGAGAATTCATATACTACAGTCCATGGTAGGATAAGTTTTGTCCAGCCGGGCCATGATGCCGCCGATAGACGGCTCCTTCTCCACCAGGTAGACCGGATGCCCGGCGTCAGCCAGATCGAGGGCGGCCTGGATGCCAGCAACGCCCCCGCCGATGATCAGCGCTGCGTCGGTCACGGGCAACTGCTCCTCATCCTGCGGATAGAGCCAGCGGGCGCGGGCCACAGCCACGTTGACGATGGACTTGGCCTTGCGTGTCGCCGCTTCCCGGTCGTAGAGATGCACCCAGGAGCATTGCTCGCGGATGTTAGCCATCTCTAGCAGGTAGGGATTGAGGCCGGCCTCACTGATGCAGTTTCGGAAGGTCGGCTCGTGCAGGCGCGGCGAACAGGAAGCCACCACCACCCGGTTTAGCTTGTGTTCCTGGATGTGGCGCTTGATCTCCTTCTGGCCGGGGTCGGCGCAGGTGTATTTGTTGCGCACAGCCACCGCCACGTCGGGCAGCGTGGCTGCGTAATCGCGCACCGCATCGGTATCCACGCTGCCGGCGATGTTCAGCCCGCAGTCGCAGACAAAGACGCCGATGCGAAGAGACTCTTTATTTGAAAAATCAGACATCGTTG
>CAYVPU010000316.1:0-3768 GCA_964453885.1 uncultured Anaerolineae bacterium
GCTACAACAGGCTTCAAAAGGCCGCCGTCACCGGCCTGCAGGTGCTCCCTTCTGCATTCGTTCGTGAGCCTCTTCAGTTTGCCCAACTGTCACTATTCTAACCAGGTTAGCCCCTATGGTCTCCTTGAAGCCAGACGTCGACCAAATCAAAAACGTTCTGGACAACCTAGCAAGGCGAGATTGGGTGAAGCGCACAGAGCGGCGTTGGTGGCCGCAGTTCGTCTTTCATTACACGGATATTAGAAATGCAGTCCGTGTGTTGCGAGAAGGTTATCTGTACAGTCGCAAGTACCTGGAAGACACGGGTAGGCCCGTAGTCAGTAGCGGTAGTCCCTCTGTGTTGGCCGGCACGAACATCACTATCAAAGATTGCGTGCGTTTGTACTTCCGCCCGAAAACGCCAACGCAGTATTACGCGGAAGGGATCTATTCCCAGGATACACTCTCAAGATCAAAATTCCCCAACGCACATTGCCCTGTACCAGTTTTCTTTCTATTCGACTCGGTCGATGTACTAACACGCAGCGATTGTCTGTTCTCTGATAAAGGTTTAGGAGCACGCGATTATCAGATATTCTCAACCGCTGCTGAACTTGAGCAGTTGCCTTGGAAACAAATCTATCAACCCGGATGGGTAAATCCTCCCAGGGCAAACGCGGAAGTAATTGTCCCGCGAAAGTTAGACTTGGGTTCTTTGCGTTACATTTATTGTCGTTCTGAGGCGGAAAGAGAGACTTTGCTGCATCTGCTTCCACCGGATTTGCAAAAGCGATACCAGGATAAGATTGTTGCCAGCACCCGTAGCAACCTTTTCTATCGCCGACAGACCTTCGTTGAGACGGTTCGTCTGTCTTCAAAAGCCGCTTACTTTCGTTTCTCGCCGGAAACCAAATCTCCGGGGCCGTTTCACTTACGGGTCCAAGTTGAAATCGCCTCTAGCCAGCACTCTCTCGAGGCAGAGAGTTTCAAGTTGGAAAGACCTTACGTTCTGCAGATTCCTCTGCCATTTTTGTCTACCGATTACACCATTCGTCTTTACCTTGACAACCATCTCGCCTATGCCAGTACTTTTGAGGAAATAGAAATTCCGTTTTAGATTATCAAGGAGTGTCGAATGTCCGGTAACCTGACCGACTACCAACGCCAGCACATCATCGAACTGCTGGAACGAGGCGAAGAGTTGCCCCAGGATTACAAGCACCTGCTCTTTCCGCCGGAGCGGAAGGAATACGAGCTGGTGTAACGCCGGTAAGGAGCGGGAAGAGGACACCCTGGCCGAGACGATGGCCGTGCCGCTCCAACCCATCAAGACCTTTGGTAATGGGGGAGAGGACGCCTGGCACAATATGCTCATCTTTGGCGACAACTTGCAGGCGATGAAAACGCTGTTGCAATGGAAAGAAGATGGGATACTGATCAACTCTGACGGTACACCACTGGCTGCCATGATTTCGCCAAGCTCGCGCCCGTCGAGGTCGAGCCGGTCTCTGACTGGGAGGCCCGGTGGGACGCCAAGTCAGCCAATCGATCGATTCTCTTTTGCTCCCTTCCCTGACTTGTAGTACAATATGGACGATACAGCCGCCCTTTGTGAGAGATAAGAAGGGAGCCAATCTTGTGAGCGATGAGTATACGCTTTCTGGGAGGTCCTGAATGACCATTGTCGTGGCCGTCAAGGTAAACGATGGACTAATCCTGGCTGCCGACAGTGCCGTGGCGGTGCATGGCGGGCCGGCAGGGAAACCCCCTGGCGTCCTCAAGACCTACGATTATGGGCGCAAGCTCTCACACATCAAGGATTACCCTATAGGCACGTTGAGTTGGGGGGTCAGCCTGTTGGGTTCGCGCACTATCGAGAGCCTGATCAGCGAATACGAGTTTGGCTTGCCCAGCGCCAGCGGCGAGGCCGCACAGGGGTTCAAGGTGTGCGAGATCGCCGACAACCTACGTGCCTTTCTGCTGAAGCATTACGAGGCACAGTACGGCCCCCTCTCTCCAGGCAACCAGCCTTCGCTGGGGGTCTTGGTCAATGGTTACTCTGATGGAGCCTACTTCCCGGAGCAATACCTGTTTGAATTTCCAGTTACACCAGACTTGCAACTCCGTCGCCCCGATAAGGAAAGCGGTGAGCCTAATTTGGGTGTGGATTGGTTCGGGCTGACCGACGCGATTACCCGTTTAATCAAAGGAGCTGATCTACGCCTGGTGGCGATGCTGGCCGAACGCCTGCAAATCTCAACTGAGGAAGCCTGGCAATCACTGGCCCAGTTTGAGTATCCAATTGCCTTTGAGGGTATGCCACTTCAGGATGCAATAGACCTGGCAGTCTATCTCGTCGAGATGACGATAGGTCGCTATCGTTTCGCGGTGGGTGCGCCGCTTTGTGGCGGCGAGGTGGACGTGGCCGTCATTACGCCCCGTGGTTTCACCTGGGTCTCTCGCAAAAGCTGGCATGTAGGCGACAAGGAGGCATCTGATGGCTATTCACGACCTTTATCGGTCATCCATAGGTAACTATAACACTTCTTCACGCAGCGCTCGCGAGGCGCTGAGCCCGGAGCAGGTCTATTATGAACCGGAAGTGCTGATGACAGGCCAGGTGTGGGTCAATAGCGGTCGCGAGGAATGGCTCCTGCCTCCCCGGTCTGTAGCGCCGCCGAGGATCATCGCTCCTACCTTGGATGCCCAGACGGTGGCGGAAAGAGTGGCCCAACGGGTTCGCCACCTGGCTTCATTGGAATCCGTCTACGTCAAAGCCAGGCTGTGGGGCTTTGAATGTTGGTTCATATCTAGCCACAGCACCGAGGATGAGCGGTTTCGGCTCTATGATCTTGAGTGGGAACTTATGGAACTGATACCTGCCTTTGGTTTCAAGTTTCACCTGGTAGACCGACAGGGTCGCCCTCTGGCGGAGGTCTTGACCTTGGAACCTTTTGACGCAGTGGTCGTCCTGCGGAAGACACACGATGCCTGAGGCCCACTCCCATTTTCAACAGGCTCGGCACAACCGAGGTTTGATTGTGGCCCTGGACCCAGCCAGAACACCCTTCTTGGACTGGGTCGTGACGATTGCCTTTTACGTGGCGCTGCACCGGGTCGAAGCCTGGTTTGCCGGCAAAGGGCTACACTTTAAGTCCCATGACCAGCGCGACGACTGGCTGACCAAGGCCAGAGAGTTACGACGGGGCGTTTGGCCACGTTACAAGGAACTGGAGTTCCAAAGCCGCCAGGCGCGCTACCAATGCGTCTCCTTTGACAGGGATTTCGTCCAGAGTCGCCTGCTGGCCCTTCTCAATGAGATAGAGCGCGACATGGACACTCTCACTCTAGAAACTGAGGAATGACAGCGAGTGGACATCAGGGGGGACATTGAGGGACAGCAAAAGGAACCGGGAGATCCTAGTTGTCAAGCAGCGTTATATCTGGATGAGTCCTATCGTGATGGGTTCCAGTCAGACGATTTAGTTTAGCGAGTGGACATGAGGAGATACTCAGGGGACTGGACCCGTTCCGCAAAGCAAAACGTAAGCCGACTGACTTAACACCATTGCATTGACCGCCACGCTCACTGACGGTCATTCTGAGTGACTCACAGACTCCACGTAGTGTGGGCATTCTTCGGACGCGGCGTTCACGCTCTTGCTTTTACCGGCATCTTGATTCCTTGCAGGCTGGGCGACTATGAGCTTGACCAGACCCAGGGGGGCGACGTCTTCCACCCGCTCCACCTCCAGCCCGGCTCGCCGCACGTTCTCCGCCGTGCGGCGG
>CAYVPU010000317.1:0-3766 GCA_964453885.1 uncultured Anaerolineae bacterium
GCTCCAAGCCTACCCTGTGTCCTTGGGCCACAGCCCTGGGTCCTTGAGCCCCAGGATCAAGGAGACCAAGGGCTCAACCGGCGCTAGAGTGTGCTCCGCCCCAGTCTATTGAGAAGATACAGAGTATTAGAGTCCCTAACTTGTTGGGGGTGCAACGCAAAGAACCCGAACAAGCACTTGTCCTGTACACTGTCCTGGACGGTCAGTACAGGGCGGCCAAGTACAGGGTTCGGGATTCCGATGTGTCATTCACGCAACCTTCCAAAGACCCATCATAGTGAACAGGCGGCGCTGGCACGTTCACCCAGCACCGCCTGTTTGAGTTTGAGTTACTGCCGGACTATTCCCAGCTTGAGCGACTCGCCGGCCAGCTCGAGTTCTTGGACGTAGGCCCCTTTGGGTGGCTCGCCCTCAGCCAGCGAGAGGCTGAGGGTCTCGGCGGAGATGTAGTCAGCGTGGACGGCGAAGACGGCCGACAGCTTGGGCCCGGTCTGATAGGTGGTGGCGATACGGTCGGCGATGTCAAAGCCGGCCGACTTGCGGGCGTTCTGGATGCGGCGCACCAGGTCGCGGGTCAGGCCCTCGGCCTCCAGTTCCGGCGTGATGACCACATCCACGCCGACGATCAGCCCGCGCTCCTCGGCCACGACGTAGCCTTTGCGGGGCCTGAATCGCACCTCGACCTCTTCCGGCAGCAAGGTGATCGTCTGCTCATCCACGCTCACGTCCACGGACAGGCCACTCTGGAAGGCGGACGCCAGGGCGTCGGCGTCCAGGTCCGCCACCGCAGCGCGGAGCCTGGGGAACAGCCGGCCGTGCTTTTTACCCAGGATGTTGGGCAGCAGGCCGATCTCGTATTCCACCAAGTCGGTCGTCCTTGCGGCAAAGCCCAGCGCCTTGACGTTCAACTCGTCCACCACCAGGTCGGTCAGGCGAGAGAGCCGCTCGCGCTCGGCTTTGCCGGCCACGACCACGGCTTTGGCCAACGGCTGGCGCAGCTTGATGCCGGACGTGCTGCGAGCCGAACGGCCCAGGCTGCTCACCCGGATGGCCAGTTCCATGTCGGCCATCAACTCTTTGTCCACCAGGGCAGCGTCCGCAGTAGGCCAGCCGGTGTGGTGGACGCTCTCCGGCGCGCCTTTGTCCACCGTCCGCACCAGGTTCTGGTACATCTCTTCGGTAACGAAGGGTATGAGCGGAGCCAACAGCCGTGTCAACGTCGTCAGGCAGGTGTAGAGCGTCGTGTAGGCAGCGTGCTTGTCGGCGTCGGCCTCGCTCTTCCAGAAGCGCCGTCGCGAGCGCCGCACGTACCAATTGCTCAGGTCGTCCAAGAACGCCTCAAAGTGATGGGTGGCGGTGTAGGCATCATAATTGTCCAGGTCGCCGGTGATAGTTTCGATGAGTTGCTGCAAGCGCGAGAGGATCCACCGATCGAGTGGTTGGAAGGTTGGAAGGCCCTTGGTCTCCTTGATCCTGGGGCGCAAGGACCCAGGGCTTTGGCCCAAGGACAAAGGGTTGGAAGGTTGGCTTTCATCCTTCCATTCTTCCGGGCTTCCAGGCTTCCATCCATCCAGGTTAGCATAGGTGACGAAGAAAGAGTAAACGTTCCACAAGGGGATGAGAAACCTCCGCCGGGTCTGGTCCGCGCCGTGGTAGCCAAAGAGCAGGTTGTTCTCTGGCTTGTGGGTGCAGTACATCCAGCGCATCACGTCTACGCCCATCTTTTCGGCAGCGTCGTCGAACCAGATGGCGTTGCCCCAACTCTTGTGCATCTCCCGCCCGTCCTCGGCCAAGACGGACGCGTAGCTAAAGACAGAGTCAAAGGGGCGTTTCCGCTCCATGATGGTGCTCAGCGCCAACAGCGAGTAGAACCAGTTGCGGAACTGGCCCGGGAACGACTCGCTGATCCAGTCGCCGGGGTACCACTGGGCCCAGTATTCGCGGTCCGAGTTGTAGCGCAGCGTGCTGTAAGCGACGATGCCCGCGTCGAGCCAGGGATTGCCCACGTCGAGGATGCGAGAGATGGTCGCGCCGCAGTCCAGACAGGCGATCTTGACAGCGTCTATGTAAGGCAGGTGGGGCGCGTGGCCCTCGAACTCTTCCCAGCCCTCGACGGCCCGCTCTTTCAGTTCATCGTGGCTGCCGATCACCTCAAAAGCGCCGCACTCGTGACACTCCCAGATGGGCAGCGCCAGACCCGAGTACCGCTTCTTGGAGATCATCCAATCGTGCATGTTGCGCAGCCAGTCGAGCTCCCGCTTGCGGCCAAATTCCGGGATCCAGCGGGCCTCGTTGGTGATGTCCATGATCTGGTAGCGCAGGTTGGCATCCTTTTCCTCCGGCGTGATCTCTTCCAGTGGCTTGTCGAGTTGTTGGCCCATAAAGATGAACCATTCGTCCACCAGCCGGAAGACGAGTTCGCTCTCGCAGCGCCAGCAGACCGGGTAGCGGTGGGTATAGTCCTCAACCTTGTAGAGCAGACCCTTGTGGCGCAAATTGTCAAAGATGGGCTCAGGCGAGTCGTAAACGCTGCTGCCGGTCAGAAAGCCGAGGCCGTCCACAAAGACACCGTACTCGTCCAGCGGCGCGATGGCCGGCAGGTCGTGTTCGTGGCCCAACTCCAGGTCTTCCTTGCCACAGCCGGGTGCGATGTGCACGATGCCAGAGCCCTCGACCTCGCTCACCTCGTCCCACAGGATGACCCGGTGGGCGTCCGGTCCGCCGTGCTCTTGCTGGATGGGCAGCTCATCAAAGGGCCCCTCGTAGGCCCAGCTCTCCATGTCACGGCCGGGCAACTCGGCCAGCACTTTGTAGTCGCCTTTGAGGCTGGGCAGCGCCCCCTGGGACAGGTACAGCACACTGTCGCCGTGCCGCACCTTGACGTAGGTCAGGCCAGGGTGCACGGCCGCGGCCACGTTGCTGGTCAACGTCCAGGGTGTCGTCGTCCAGACGAGCAGCGATTCGCCCGGGCGCTCCCGCAGCGGAAAGGTGACAGTCAGGCCAGGGTGGGTCAACTCGCGATAGCCCTCGGTTACGATCTCGTGCTCCGAAAGAGCGGTGGAGCAGCGGGGACACCAGGGCATGACGTCGTTGCCTTTGTAGATCCAGCCGCGCTCGTGACACTTTTTCAGCGCCGTCCAGATGGTATAGTTGTTTTCGTTGGCAAAGGTAAAGTACGATCCGCCCAATTCCGGCATGCCCAGTCGCCCGACAATCATCTCCACGGTATCGGTGACAGGGCCTTCCGGCCCCTGCACGGTGATGACCTGCTGCGGGTCTTCCGCCATCTTGGCCGCCAGGTCCCGCAAAGCAGCGGGGTCATTCCAATCCATCCAATATCCCAGGCGAATGGACTGCTCTGTCTGAACAGCGGCGTACTTGAGCACCCGCTCCTTGCAGCGCTTGACGAACTCGGCCAGGCCATAGGTCTCGATGTCACGCTTGGACTCGAAGCCAAGTTCCTTTTCCACCTCGACCTCGATCCAGAGACCCTGGCTGTCAAAGCCTTGCTGGTAGCGCAGCTCGTGGCCCTTCATGGCCTGGTAACGTTGGAACAGGTCTTTGTAGGTACGCCCCCAGGCGTGATGTACACCCATGGGATTGTTCGCCGTGATCGGTCCGTCTATGAATGAGTATTTGGGCTTGCCTTTATTCTTTTCCCACAGTTTGCGAAATGCATCGGTCTCCTGCCAATAGTCGAGGATGCGATGTTCCAACTGCGGAAAGTCTACCTTTGTGGGCACTTGTTTGAACATGATCTTCCTCC
>CAYVPU010000318.1:0-3752 GCA_964453885.1 uncultured Anaerolineae bacterium
GCTCTTGATGAGATGGGGGGAAGTGAGTTCGTCATCTACCCCGCCTTACCGACCAGTCGTTCAGATATCTGGACGGTGGTGATCCTCCACGGGGTCGGAGCAGGCGAGCCGCGCTTGGCTCGGTTGGAAGCGGGGTCCGGCTTGGCCCGCGCCTTCGACCAGGGCGCACGGCGTTTCGGGGTGCGCACAGAGAAGCTGGACGAGTGGCGATTCTTTTTCGTCTCCAACTACAGCCGCCTGCGTAGGGGTGATCCGCGGGTCCACGACTCCTACCGGGCCCTGGCGGTGACCCGAGCGGGGGACGATCTCTCCGGCACACCGGCCGACACGCTGGAGCACCTGGACTCGGAGCTGTTGGCAGAGGCCGGGCAGGCGGTGGCTCACTTTGTGATGGTGCTCAGTTCTCGTTGATGATTGATCGCTGTGAACCTTTGCTTGCTGTGGGGGGTATACATATTGCAGCAGTGGAGTGCAACCATTCAGCAGGCCGTGGCTGATGAAAGGCATTGTCAGTCCCGTCCACAAAGGTGTGGAAGCTGAATTCAAGAACCACAGGCAAGTCCGATGCTCGAAAGGAGGTGATGAGGCGGACCTGGGTTGGACGCCCGTCTAACCCGGTGAAAAGGCGACCCAATCCTTTCTCACAGTGGGGTGCCGCACCCGCGCTTTGTTTGTTAAGAGAGAACCACTCAAGTTCACTTTAAGGAGAAGAAAATGTTTACCAGCAAGAAATGGGCGAGCCTATTCGCCCTTATGATCGTTGCCAGCTTGATCCTTTCCGCCTGTGCCACACCGACCCCCGAGGTCATTGAAAAAGTCGTCGAAAAGGTCGTCACCCAGATCGTCAAAGAGACGGTCAAGGAAACGGTCATCGTCGAGGGCACGCCCGAGATCGTCGAGAAAGAAATCACAAAGATCGTCGAAAAGACGGTCAAGGAGACGGTGGTTGTCGAAAAAGAGGTGGAGGTAGAAAAAGAGGTAACCCCCACCCCGCTGCCAGAGCCGGTGACCAATGACGGCTACAGCACCACTGACATCCCCACGCTAGACCCGCAAGTCGGTGAGGACGTCGTCTCGATCAACTACATTGAGAACCTGTTCGTCCACCTGACCAACTATGACCTGGAAACGGCCGCGATCGTGCCCGAGGCCGCCACAGAGTGGGACATCAGCGACGATGGCCTGGTCTACACCCTTAAGATTCGCACCGACATCCCCTGGGTCAAGCACAACCCGGTCACCGGCGAGACGACCCAGGAAGTGGACGACGATGGCAACCCGCGCTTCCTCACGGCCAACGACTTTGTCTACGGCATCAAGCGCGCCTGCGACCCCAACATCGGTTCCTACTACAGCAGCGTCATCGCCCCGCAGGTCAAGGGCTGCTCCGACGTGCTCTTTGCCGAAGACCCCGAGGCCATCCCCGAAGAACTGTGGGACGCCATCGGCGTCAGTGCGCCGTCAGACGACGAGCTGATCATTGAGCTAGAGTTCGCCGCCAGCTACTTCCTGTCCATGACCCCCATGTGGACCCTGGCTGCCGTGCCGCAGTGGGCCATTGAGGAGCATGGCGAGAACTGGATCGAAGCGGGCAACATCGTGACCAACGGCCGCTACGTGCTGAATGAGTGGGTGCACAACGTTCGCCGCGTGGTCCTGCGCAACCCCCTCATGCCCGAAGACATGCAGGGCGACGGCAACATTGAGCGCTTTGTGACCAACGTGGTGCCCGATACCAGCACCGGCTATGCCTTGTGGCTCAACAATGAGGTAGAGGGGGCCAACATCCCCGGCGCTGAGTTGGAAGCTCACCTGGAGCAGTTCTCCGACGAGACGATTCAGATCGCGGACCTGGCCGTCTTTTACATCGCTTTCCGTGAGACCAAGCCGCCCTTCGATGACGCCCGCGTGCGCCGCGCCTTCAGTGCGGCTTACGACCGCGAGACACACGTAGAGGTGGTGGAGCAGGGCCAGGGCTTGCCCATGACCCACTTTGCGCCCCCGGGCATCTTTGGCGCGCCGCCCATCGACGAGGTGGGCATCGGCTTTGATCCCGAGTTCGCCCAGGCACAGCTTGCCGAGGCCGGCTACCCCAACTGCGAGGGCTTCCCGCAAGTCACGCTGCTGGGCTATAGCGGCCAGCACACCTTGAACTGGATCGAGTACGCTCAGGCCCAGTGGGAAGAGAACCTGGGCTGCAGCGCCGACCTGATCAAGATCGAGCAGCAATCCTTCGCTGACCTGCTGGCGGCCACCGCGGCCGATACCCCGGACGAAGAGGCAGTGCACATGTGGACGCTGGGCTGGGGCCCCGACTATGCCGACGAGAACAATTGGGTGGGCGACGTGCTGTGGTGCGAAAACCCGGACAACCGGCAGAAGCGCCCGTGCTCCGAGGTTGACGACAAGATCGTCGAAGCCCGCAAAGAGTCGGATCCGCAGAAGCGCATCGAGCTTTACCGCGAGATCGAAGAGATGTTCTTTGGCCCAGAGGGTGAAATACCCTTCTTCCCCATCTACCTGCGCATCGACTTTTTCGCCGAGCACTCGTGGCGGGATCGAGTTGTCGCTCTCTTTGGTGGCCAGCAGTGGTACACCTGGACCATCGACCAGGCAGCCAAGCAGGCGGCACAGTAGTAACCCGACTTGCTTTGCACATGATCTAACTGGGGGAGCGGCTCCGCGGCCGCTCCCCCCAACCTTGTATGAAAGAGGAGGGGCTGATGGCACAATACATTCTTCGTCGTCTGCTTGTTTCCATACCCGTAATCTTTGCTATCATTCTGGCCACCTTTACGCTGGTGCACGCCCTGCCCGGCGGCCCTTTCGACACTGTTGGCACCAAAGCGATGCCGGAGCAGATGCGCCGGATCATGGAACGGCGCTATGGTTTGGACAAGCCGCTGTACGAGCAGTTCTTTCTTTATGTCAAAAATTTACTTACCGGCGATCTGGGTCCTATGCTGCGCCTGCGCAGTCAGGATGTCAATGATATCGTGGCCGAGACCCTTCCTGTTTCCTTCCAACTCGGCAGCATGGCTATCATAGTGGGCTTTGCGGTAGGTATTCCAGCCGGCATCATTGCTGCCCTGGGGCGCAATACCTGGGTTGACTATAGCGCCACGTTCGTCGCCATAGCCGGCGTGTCCGTCCCCAACCTGGTGCTAGGCCCTCTTTTGATCTTGGTCTTTGCTGTCAATCTAGATTGGTTCCCCGTCGCTTTTTGGGGAGCCGAACCTCCCTTTATCCTGGGCCTCTTTCCCAAACCGACAGCCGAGTTTTGGCACCACGCCGTGCTGCCCGTGCTGACGCTGGGTTCAGGCTCGGCGGCCATCGTTACCCGCCTGACCCGCGCCAGCTTGCTGGAGGTGCTGGGTGAGGATTATGTTCGCACCGCCCGGGCCAAGGGGCTGCGCGAGCGAGTGGTCATTGTGGGTCACGCTTTGAAAAACTCTTTGATCCCCGTGGCGACCATGATAGGTCCCATGCTGGCCGGCTACCTCACCGGTTCTCTGATCACGGAGCAGATCTTTGCCCTCAACGGCATGGGCCGCAGGTTTGTGGGCAGCGTGGGGTCGCGCGAGTATTTTCTGCTCACCAGCCTGACTCTGATATACGGGACCATGCTCATTGGAGGCAATATCCTTGTGGATATTCTATACGCCTGGCTGGATCCGCGCATTCGCTACGATTAAAGGCAGCAATTCCCGCTTTGTAGCCGCGATTTCCAAATCGCGTACCCTGTACCCTGT
>CAYVPU010000319.1:0-3718 GCA_964453885.1 uncultured Anaerolineae bacterium
ATACGATATTGCCCCCATGTGGTCCCCCGACGGTAGGCAAATCATCTTTCGCTCCGATCGCGATGGCGAGAGATTTGAGTACAAATCCTACGCGATGAGCGCCGACGGCTCCAACGTCACGCTACTGGAATAGACCTGATTCAAACGGATTGGGTGGTGAAGCAAGGGGCTTTTGCTAGGTGGGACGGTGCCCCGTCGAAGGGCTCAGGGCAGGCTCTGGGTCTTTTGTCACCTCTGACTTTGACGTGCCGCTTGATAGGTAAGTCAGCGCGTTGTGCTTGACCAGCCACGCAGTTCCATCGCCGAAGTTCATAACAAAAATTCAATTCACAGCCTTCGCAAGGGTCTTATCTCCCAGCGCCGAGAGCCCCAGCAGCACGCCGGTCATCGTCGCCAGGCTGGGGTTGCGTCCGTCCAGCCAGTCGCGCAGTTCGGCCAGCGGTACGAAGTGAATAGCCAGTTCCTCGGTGGGATCGGGGTGCGGCTCGGTCACGCAGCGGACGTTCCGCGCCAAAAAGTAGTAAAAGCGGTTGGCTGAGCGGTTGGGGTTGATCGCAAAATCCCCCAAGGGCAGCCAGTCGTCGCCAGCGTAGCCAGTCTCTTCCAGCAACTCGCGCTGCGTGCCGGCCAGCGGTGAGGGATCGTCGTCGTCCAGGTAGCCGGCCGGCAGGTCTAACTCGTTTTCGCCGAGGCCGTGCTTATACTGCTCCACCAGGATCACCTGCTCGTCCTCGGTAAGGGCAAAGACCATGCCCACGTCGCGGCCCTCGGTCAGAACGTAACCCTCTATCGTCATGCCGTTGGGCAGTTCCACATCCTGCTCCCAGATCTTGAGCCAGGGCGAATGGTCGTAGATCAGTCGTGAGTTCTTGACGTGCCATTTTCGAGTCATACTACTACCTCTTTCTGGCCGGGATTAGAAGATTGGGGGATTTTTTTCTGTTGATTTTAATCCCTCAATCACGCTCATCCCGGCCCCTCTTTGTCGCGGTCCTCCAGGCGGCGAATTTGGAGACTGGCTTCACCAAAGTTGATCAACAGAGCAACTGGCAGCTTGCTGACCCGTCTTTCAGAGATAGTTTGAGCGCTATGTACGGGCAGCAGCTTGCCAGTCACTGCCTTTAGTTCTACCAAAACTTTTTCTTCAACGATCAAATCGATTCGATGACTACCAAGAACTTTGCCTTTGTATATCACTCTGAAGGGCTGCTCGCGACGGCACTTGAGCCCGCGCAATTCCAGTTCGTAGGCCAGAGCGTCGCGATAGAATCGTTCCTCTAGACCTGGCCCAAGGATGTTGTGTACCTCATAACAAGCTGCTATGATCTCTCGTGTTAGGTCAACATGTTTTTCTAACCCTCGTGGCATATTCCCTCCAAGATTAGGAACGCTTTTCGCCGGGATTAGGAGATGGGGAGATTGTAAGCGTTCAGCAGGTCTGTCAAATCAAGACTCTGTCCGCCGGGATGAGGAGATTAGGGGATTTTTCTTTCAATTTCTGTCTCCAAATCTCCTAATCCCGGCCAGCTTACGCCGCTTTTCAATGCCCCCTGAACGGTTACGGGAGATTTTTCATTGAATTTTTCCCCTAATCCTCCAATCCCGGCTTTTCTTTGCCTCGATCTTCCAGGCGGCGAATCTGGACGCTGGTTTCGCCCTCCCCTAATCCCCCAATCCCGGCTCAAAAGTCCATTGCGCCACGCTCACTGCCAGCCCGATGAATATCCAGAACAGCGACACGGCGTGGGGGAATTCCAGGTTGAACAGGTAATGATCGAACACGCCGCCGGCCATGGCCCCGACGACGGCAGCCGTCAGACCCAGCAACAGGGCCTCGCGGCGGTCGTTGCTCCCTTCGACAGAGTTTATCCTGAGCAAAGCCAGAGGGCTCAGGGCAGGCCCCTCGGCCCGCATCCGTTGCCAGGCCCGCCAGGCAAAGGCGAAAAAGCTCCCCGTGACGATGAGAAAAGCGGTTAACCCTACCAGGCCCATCCCTTCGGCAATTGTCAGGTAGAGATTGGCTACGCCCAGGTAGATGTCTGATTCCGGCGTGCCAGCAAAGCCGACGCCCAGCAAGGGGTAGCGCGAGATGACGATGAATGCGTCCTTGTACTCTCCCATGCGCATCTGTGTGGCCCGGTCTTTTACGGCCAGTCCGGCCGCAAAGTGCAGTACGTAATCCTGCGTCTGCGGGATAATCAGGGCAACGATGGCCACCAACACCAACAGGAGAAGCAACTTGCGGTAGCGCAGCAGACCCAGCAGCACCAACGCCGCCGCCAGACCGGCCATCGATCCGCGTGAGAAGGTGAGAAACAGACAGATGCCGATGGCGCCCAACATGAGGGCCATCCACCGTCGCCGGAAGATCGGCTTTTTGACAAACAGTTGCGGAGCCATCAACGCACCGACCAGGATGAATAGTCCACCCAGCGTGTTGGGGTCCACTGACGTGGAGACGGCCCGCATGGGCAGTTCTGGGTCGTCGTTGATGAAACGCAACACCCCCGCGCCGGTGGGATAGCCAAAGCGACCGAGGCTGGAGAGCAACCGGATGCTCCACTCGCGGGGGATGAAATAGAGCACGATGCCGATGACCGCCGCTGCAAAACCGACCAAGATCAGCACCCGGATGATGCCCTCCACCTGATCCAGCGTCCGTACGGTATTGATCGTGGCAAAGAACATGGCAATGCCCAGCAGAATCTCGGCAAAATGGCGCAGCACGAACGACGTCAGCGGTGCATGGGCCAATCCGGCGACAAAGGCGACGACGGCCAGGGCCATAAAAGCAACCACCGGCCCAGCCAGCGACGAGACGATAAAATCCTGTTGCCGGCGGGTGACGAGGCGCATGAACCAGACGAAAAAGAGGACCGCCAGCGCCGCGTCGAGAAACGTCGGCGTGAAGCCGAGGCGAAACGGCAGCGCGCCAAAGGGCAGCAGTGCCGACACAGCCACGACTGCGTAAAAGCCCCACTTTACGTCACTCAACATGAGCGCCGCGCCAATAGTCCCCACTATCGCCGCTGCCGTCAGCAGTGGCCCCAGGAAGCCGAGCATCGCTCCGGCCAGCCCACCCGCCACCAGGCAGAGCACCACCACCGTCACCGCCGCCACTCGCCGGTCCGACAATAGCAGCAGCGAGGGCAAATTCTTCCAACCCCACTTGGGGTGGGATGTCACTCTTGGCTTTTGCATCTCAAACCTGCTCACTTTCTATCACCGTGCTCCCACCACCAGGGGCCACCTGATTGAATCACCCTCGCCGTCCAGCCGCGCAAGACGAAGGCCGGTTACGGGGTCATATAAGCCTATAACAATGTGACAAGTACCTGGTGGCAGGTCGGGCGGCAGGGGCATGATGTGCAAGTCCTCAATCTGATCACCTGCCTGCCACAAAGAGGTGTGGTAATCACCCGCCACGGGTGGCCCGGAATGCCGATAAATGCGTGCGGGTTCACGCGATGCACATCGGGCAGATCGTTGGTATCAATCCAGGTGGTCAGCGATGCCATGAGGAAGTAATAAAGCGGTGGCTGCGCCGCTTCCTGGAGCCAGAGACCGGGGTCGTTGGTGTCTAGTACGGGCAAGACGCGCTGCGTCTGCACATATTGCACAAATGGATAGTGCTTGTACTCATCCGATGCTTCCAGTGGCGGCGTCGCCAGCGCGTATGTCACGCCCAACGCCACGTATAAAAGCACAATGCTCACCA
>CAYVPU010000320.1:0-3717 GCA_964453885.1 uncultured Anaerolineae bacterium
GGCCCGGCGGAACTGGCCCAGCGAACGGTCGCCCGCCACCGTCGTTCAGTTGAGACCTTTGGCCCTTCGACCGCGCTCAGGACAGGCCCTTCGACGGAGTTTACCCTGAGCGGAGTCGAAGGGCTCAGGACAGGCTTTGCTCAAGACGAGACTCAGGACAGGCCCTCACGCCAAAGCCAGGCGCGCCCGATACCGGCGGTAGAACCAGAAGCGACGCCTCTTTCGTCACCTGCGGCGACGTCCTTGCAGCGCGCAACGGTTTGGCGGGAGACTACTCCCCTGCCGCTTGTGCCCACTGCGCCCCACCGCACCAGAGAACGGCCTGCACCCACGAGACCTTTCCGCTCTCCTGCGGGTGAACCGCCTTCTGTCACCTCGGCAAAGACGATTCCCGCGTCGCCCTCTGTCCGCCAGCCTGCTGGCGAGCCGCCGTTCGAGGTGCCGCCGACAGTGGAGCCAACTCTGGGGCCAGCGGTTGCGGTAGCGAGGCCAGGACCGGTCGTCGTTCAAAGGGCAGTGAGCAGCACGCAAGATCTACGACAGGCGCTCCAACCGATGCTGACACCTTCCGTCGTCCAGACCGCTCCAGAGGCCCCGGCGGCTGGGCCTGAGCCTGAGGCCCAGGAAGAGAAAAGTGAAGGAGAGGGCCAGGACATCGAATCGCTAGCCCGCGAGGTCTACCGCCTCGTCCGCCATCGCCTGGCCATCGAACGCGAGCGGGAGGGAAGAAGATGGTAAACTGGATATTGGTAAATTGGTAGACCGGGAATCCCAGCTTACCAGCTACTAATCTTCCAACCTTCCAACATTTGGAGGAATTATGGCCAACACTACCCGAGGCGGCCTGACACCGGCCGTCATCGTCAACAGGGATAACGAGCAGGAACGCGTGACCTTTATGTTCAACCCACACGAATACACGCTGACCAAGCAGAACCAGTGGACGGCCGAGAAAAACAAAGGCAAGAACATCCCCAAGCTCCAGTTCTCGCAGGGCGGTTCGCAGACACTCAAGCTGCAACTCTTTTTCGACACCTATGCCGAGGGCACCGACGTCCGCGACCACACCAAGCCGCTCTGGAACATGGTGATGGTCAACCCCGACAAGAAAAACGCCAAATCGAATAAAAGCCGCCCGCCGATCATCGAGTTTCAATGGGGAAAGTTGGCCTTTGTTGCTGTCATCACCAACATCTCGCAAAAGTTCACTTTGTTTAACCAGAATGGCATACCGCTGCGAACGACGGTGGACGTAACGCTGCAACAGTATGTTGACGACAAGGACTATCCGCCCACGAACCCGACTTCGGGCGGTGGCGAAGCACACAAAGTGCGCACGGTTCACGCTGGCGATCGCATTGATCTGATCGCGTTCGAGGAATACGGTGACGCGACCGAGTGGCGGCGCATCGCCGCTGCCAACGACCTCACCCATCCGTTGCGCCTTCGTCCCGGCCAGCAACTGACTATTCCGCCACTGACCTGATCCATTTCGAACTCCCCCCCTCAATCCCCCCCAAAGGGAGGGAAGGGGGAATTGCCAAATCCAGGCAGAACATAGTTGGGTCTGCTGGGTTATCTGACGATGAAACGAGCTGACAAACGGTGGCCAAACCAAGGAAAATGATCAGCCATTTTTATATACGCGTCAACAACGCCGACGTGGATTCCGGGATCATGGACGACGTCATTGACATCGTCGTGGACAGCAATCTGCACCTGCCGGATATGTTTGTGATTCGCATCCACGACGAGGAACTCGAATGGATAGAAAGAGGGCCGTTTGAATTGGGGGCTCCCGTCGAGATCGGCGCTGTGGCCAAGGAGGAGGGCCAGGAAGAAACACTGATGATCGGCGAGATTACTGCCCTGGAACCAGATTTCGCCGAGGGCACGCGGGCACTGCTAACCGTACGAGGCTACGATCGCTCTCACCGCCTCCATCGCGGCACGCACAGCCGTGCCTTCACCAAGATGACAGACAGTGAAATAGCGACCAAGATCGCCCGAGAAGTAGATCTGCGCCCCGATGTAGACTCTACTTCCCAGCGCTACGATCACGTCCTGCAAGACAACCAGACCCACATGGCCTTTCTGCGCAGCCGGGCCAAACGCATTGGCTACGAGGTCTATGCCCGCGACCGGACGCTCTATTTTAAGAAACCTGACAGCGATCCGGGCGGTGCGCCCCTCGAGCTAGAGTGGGGCGATCAGCTCAAGGTCTTTCGCCCCCGATTAACGCTTGCCAAGCAGATTGACGAGATGGTGGTCAAGGGCTGGGATCCCAAAACCAAGTCTGAAGTTACCGGCAGTGCGACGCGCAGCCAAGCTGCCCCGCAGATCGGCGAGACCCGCTCCGGGGCAGATCTGGCGGCCGACGCTTTCGGTAGTGGGAAACAGATCGTCGCCAACCAACCCGTGACCAGCCAGGTTGAGGCAGACGCGGTGGCCCAGGCCCTCTATGATGAGGCCAGTGGCAACTTTATCAAGGCTGAAGGCCGTTGTTTCGGCGTGCCAAAACTCAATGCCGGTACGACGGTCAAGCTGGTGGCCCTGGGTCAAAAGTTCAGCGGAGAATATTTCGTCACCTCGGCCACCCACATTTACAGCGCCGACGGCGACTATATCACCGAGTTCTCAGTGCACGGTCGTCGTCCGAATACGCTCTATCGCCTGCTGGCGACCGAGCCTGACGAAGCCTCTGCCCATTGGAGCGGTGTAGTCACCGCCATTGTGACTAACAACAAAGACGACAAGGATCAGGGACGAGTCAAGCTCAAGTATCCGTGGCTGGCCGACGATGTGGAGAGCGACTGGGCGCGGGTGATCGGAGCTGGCGCAGGAGATGGGCGCGGCTTTTATTGCCTGCCCGAAGTGAACGACGAAGTACTGGTCGCCTTTGAGCATGGCAACGTGAATCGCCCCCTGGTGTTGGGCGGCCTGTGGAACGGCGTGGACAAACCGACAGCACCCATCAGCGAGGCGGTCAAAGACGGCAAAGTGTGGACTCGCATCTTTAAGACGCGAAGCGGCCACACCCTGACCTTTGTGGACGAAAGCGAAGCGCAGGTACGGCTGGAGACGGCCGGCGGCCATACCTTTCTGCTGGACGACGAGAACACCCTCGTCGAGCTCCAGACCTCCGGCGGCATCGTCCTCAAGTTGGACGATTCGGACGGTTCCGTCACATTGAAATGCAAAGGCAAGCTGGCCATAGAAGCCAGCCAGGAAGTGGCTATCAAAGCCGGCAGCGACCTGAAACTGGAGGCCTCTGGCCGCGTCACCGTCAAGGGCGCCATGATCGAACTGAACTAACACCTAACCACCTAACCACCCACCCAGGAGCTACAGAATGGGCCAACCGGCAGCCAAACAGAGTGACATCATCCAGGCCATAGACACCCACATCGTCATGGTGCCCACGCCAGGCGGGCCAGTGCCCACGCCGACGCCGGGCCATCCCTTCAACGGGATGATAGACGGCAACCTGAGTACCGACGTAAAAATCATAGGCTTGCCGGCGGCCACCATGGGCAGCACGGCCACCAACCAGCCGCCCCACATACCGATCGGGGGGCCGTCGTTTCAAATACCACCGACGAACCAGGCGACGATCATCATCGGCAGTGCGACGGTGCTCATCAACGGCAAGCAGGCCGCCCGCAACGGCGACACGGCCAACACCTGCAACGACCCGGCCCCCCTGCCGGTGGGCAC
>CAYVPU010000321.1:0-3702 GCA_964453885.1 uncultured Anaerolineae bacterium
CGTACTTTCGGGTCACGTAGGGACCTGACCGGTCTAATCAACGAGGAGACAACCAAAGTGAAGGTAAGAGGCAAGGCGTTGGGGGGTGAACCGGCCGAAAGCGAGCAGGCCAAGCCCGACTATAACGGATTCGAACAGGGCCCCATACGACCGCCAAGCGAGGCGCACAGCCTTCTGATACGCGTAACTCGGAACTGTCCCTGGAATCGCTGCACCTTTTGTCCTGTGTACAAGGGAACGCGGTTCTCCATACGCCCGGTGGACCACGTAACAGCCGATATTGATTCGGTTCATCAATATGTGAAAGCTCTGCGAGGGATGGCCGGCGGATCAGGCCGTATACATCGAACTGAGATCAGCCAGGTGGCCGCAGACGTTGGACCGGGGAATTGGCAGGCCTTCAACGCCGCGTTGAACTGGTTTGCCGGTGGCATGAGGTCTGTATTCTTGCAGGATGCAAACAGCCTCGTGATCAAAGCTTCTGACCTGGTGGAAATTCTAAAGCACCTCAAAATGCGCTTCCCGTGGGTGGAGAGGATAACGTCGTATGCACGATCCCATACCCTGGCCCGGATGAAGGCCTGTCCTGAGCCCTTGGTCCTCCGGCCCAAGGACGGAGGGCGCAGCCGAAGGGCCAGCGATCTGGAGGCGATGAGGGATGCCGGTCTCAACAGGATCCACACCGGCCTCGAGTCCGGCTCTGATCGAGTGCTCGAGATGGTCAACAAGGGGGCGACAAAGGAGATGCACGTCAAGGCAGGACTCGAGGTAAAGAGAGCCGGGATAGAACTTTCAGAGTATTATATGCCGGGGTTGGGAGGACGAGAGCTTTCTAAAGAGAACGCTGTGGAAACGGCCGATGCGCTGAATCAAATCAATCCCGACTTTATACGGCTCAGAACGTTGGCGATCCCGAGCAAGGCACCGTTGTTTGAGGATTATGAGACGGGCCGTTTCAAAAAATGCACGGATGTCATGGTGGCAAGAGAGGTCCTGACCTTTATCGAGAGGCTGGAGGGAATCACGAGCGTCGTCAAGAGCGACCACATATTGAATCTTTTTGGCGATCTCGAAGGAACTCTCCCTCGCGACAAAGAGCGTATGCTTGCGATCTTGGGCACCTTTCTGGCGATGGATCCCGATCGTCAGCGCTTGTATCAGGTGGGGAGAAGGCTTGGGATATTTTCCTGCCTGAGCGATATGAGGGATCCTCGCAGGTTGGCAAGTGCTGAAAGAACTTGCCGTGAGCTTGGGGTTACCTCGGACAACGTAGATGAGGTAATCGATCAACTGATGAAAAGGTTCATTTGAGGCGTCAATCCTGCCTCGACCATTGCTCGTTGTCTATCTCCTACCGTGAACCCCGACCCCGAATTATCCCCCGCGGATAGAGGTACCACCCGGTTAGTTGACAAGTCGAAATATTCGTGTTATAATTGTTCAAAAGATGAACAGAGTGTCCAAATATTGATACTTGGATCCTGCGGAGTCTCTGCACATCTATCGACTCAAGGGGCGTGAAATTGGGCAAAGGCAGGAGAAAAGTTCTCGTGATGAGTTCATTGGTGCCGGAACAAACTAGGTGGGTTGATAGTCTGCAAGTTCAGGTTTACCCCGATCGAGAGCGGCTAGGAGCTGCCGCTGCTTATGCTGTGGCTGAACGAATGAGGGAAGTCATCGCCCGCCAAGGCTCTGTGACGATGGTCTTTGCAGCTGCACCATCCCAGAATGAGTTCCTGGCTACATTGGCCTCGTTGAAGAGCATGAATTGGGATAGGGTGACAGCCTTTCACATGGATGAGTATGTTGGCTTGCCTGCCGACGCACCTCAAGGGTTTGCCAATTTCCTTCAAGATCGGCTGTACGATCTGGTCAAGCCCGGGGTGGTTCACTTTTTGAACGGCCAGGCTGCCATTCCAGAACGCGAGTGCCGGCGCTATGCCGACCTGCTCGAAGCGCACCCCGTCGATATTGTCTGCGCCGGCATCGGCGAGAACGGGCATCTGGCCTTTAACGATCCGCCGGTGGCGGATTTTGCCGATCTGGTCAAAGTCAAGGTTGTCGAGCTGGACAGGGCGTGTCGCATGCAGCAGGTGCACGATGGCTGCTTTCCAGACCTCGAAAGCGTGCCCACCCACGCTCTCACGCTGACCATTCCCGCGCTGCTGGCCGCCCGGCGGATATACACCATCGTTCCCGGCCCCACCAAGGCCCAGGCTGTCCGGGACACTCTGACCGGATCGATTGGCACGCACTGTCCGGCAACCGCTTTGCGGCAGCATCCCTACTCGATTCTCTATATCGATCGAGATTCTGCTTCACTCCTGTAACCCCCACACGTTCTGCATTGCCGATTTCAACTTCACATCCTACTCAAAGAGGAGGAATCGAGATGTCGAAAAAAGTCGTGACATTTGGCGAGATCATGATGCGACTCTCTCCACCCGCCTTCCAGCGCTTTGGACAGGCTCGCTCTTTTGACGTGATCTATGGCGGAGGAGAGGCCAACGTAGCGGTTTCCCTGGCAAACTATGGCGTGTCCGTCGACTATGTGACCCGGCTGCCGAACAACGACCTCGGCGATGCTTGCATTCAGTTTCTTCGCCAGTATGGCGTCGGCGTGGAAAAGATCGTGCGGGGCGGCGACCGGTTGGGCATATATTTTCTGGAGATGGGGGCGGTACAGCGCGGCAGCAAGGTGATCTATGACCGCGCCAACTCGGCCATCGCCGCCGCCAGGCCCGGCATGATCGATTGGCCCGCCGCCTTTGCCGATGCCGATTGGTTTCACTGGACCGGCATCACCCCGGCCATCTCGGAGAATCTGGCCGCGCTCTGCCTGGAAGGAGTGCAAGCGGCCAAAGAGATGGGACTGACCGTGTCCTGCGATCTCAATTATCGTTCCAAGCTCTGGAAATGGGGCAAAAATGCCACAGAGGTAATGCCCGAGCTGGTCAGATACGCCGATGTGGCCGTGGGCAACGAAGAGGACGCCGACAAGGCCTTTGGTATCCGGGCCCCCGAGACAGACGTCACCTCCGGGGTGGTGGAGGCCGCCAGGTATCGTTTTGTCTGCCAGGAACTGGCCGGGCGCTTTTCCAATCTGAAAACCATCGCCATCACCCTGCGCGGCTCTCTCTCGGCCAGCCACAACACCTGGTCGGGGGTGCTCTGGCACGGCGGGCAGTTCTATGCCGCTCCCATTTACGACGTCACCCACATCGTGGACCGGGTCGGCGGCGGCGATGCGTTCGTGGGGGGATTGATCTATGGCCTGCGAACCTATGGCGACGACGTGCAAAAAGCGCTCGATTTTGCCGTCGCTGCTTCGTGCCTCAAGCACACCGTTTTTGGCGATTTCAACCTGGTCACCGTGCCAGAGGTCGAAAAGCTGATGGGCGGCGATGTTTCGGGGCGGGTGTCTCGATAGTTTTGCAAGGGGGCAGACATGGCGCGTTTTTCAAGACTTGAAGTGCTGAATACCATGATCGACATTGGGCTAGTGCCGGTTTTCTACCACCAGGATGTCGAGACCGCCATCAAGATCGTGACGGCCTGTGCGGCGGGTGGGGCCAGGGTCGTCGAATTCACCAACCGCGGCGATCTGGCTTACCAGGTGTTCGCAGAACTGCTGCGGCATTTTGCTCAAGCCGACCCCGGCATCATCCTCGGCGTGGGCTCGGTGATCGATCCCGGCACGGC
>CAYVPU010000322.1:0-3692 GCA_964453885.1 uncultured Anaerolineae bacterium
TCACCTCGCCACGGCGAAATGCGCGCTCGTGGACACGGGCTGCGACCTCGGCCAGCTCATCCACGCCAAGCTCAGAGAAGAATGGTGATTTCTGCAAAAATTCAGCGATAGCGATCACAAGCGATACTCTTTTGGGTAACGTCATTGGTTACAAGTTAATGTCCGCTTGGCGCGAGTGATGAAGGTCACTTTGGTCATTTGAGCAAAGACTTTGAAATTGGTGAATCCCAGGTCGAGAAGGAGCAAAGCCCCTTCGGGGACGGCCTTTAGAATCTTGGGCCAAAAGCGTTGGTTGTGGGCCTTATAGCGTGCGCGAGCCCACGCCAAATCTGGTGGCAAGGGCCGCTGGCGGGCTTGCCAACGCTCGTGGAGGACCGGCAAGAGTTGAACCAGACGGAGAGCTCTCTGTGGCTGAGTTGAAACGCCGATTATGCGCTCACTTCCAAGTTGAACTCGGTACTGCCATACTCCAATAATCAGCAATTCTCATTTTGACCCATACCTCACAACTTGAGGTCATTTTGGGCTTCTCAAAGGATGAGTCGTTCCATTTTGAGCCAATAGACGGTTATTCTGCCCCACCGAGAGGGCAGAAATGTTCGTTTGTGGGAAGTCAATCTCCATGTAAGTGCCATAATGAGAAGTGCTGGTGTGTCATGTCATTGCCTCCCGTGTTGCCAAATGTGCGTCATGCCACCGTGTGATATTCTTCGATCTTTTCGTGGATCTCGATCCGGCGGCGAGCCAATTCAGCGATAAAGATGTCGGGATCTAGCGCCGTTTCCGGCGGGACGACGCCGCGGTGGGTTACGTCGCCACGAGTGATCATTTGTGCGCCGATGCTGAGTGGGATAGCGATGTTCTTGTAGTAGGCGGCCTTGCCGCCCCATTCCGCCATCGGCGGGTGGCGGTTCCACAGAGTGACTCTGACGTCGCGCCCGTCGCGCTTGCCAATGACTGTTACCACTAGGCCGTAGGCCCACAGGGGAGTCTCTTTGCTCTCCGGTAAGGCCAGAAGCAGTTCGTACATCATGTCAAAGGCTGTGGTCTCTACACCCTTGATGGTGAGCTTCTCTTCGTTGTAAAGGCCGGATTCCAACATGGCCTTGGCCAGCCGCATGGCGTGAGGCGGGAAGCAGCCGTGCACCGAGACGGCCTTGGCCCCCAGACTCTTGGGCATGGTGCGCGTCTCCGGATGCGGGATGTAGCATACCTCTTGTTCGCCGATAGGACCGGCAAAGTTCACCGTTTTGAGGCCCGCAAAGGGACCGGCCCTGTGGAACTCGCCGTCTTTGTAGTACAGTCGCTCCTCAGTATCGGGGTGGAACTCCCAGAGAAAGGTGATGAGCAGGCCGGGGGCGGGCGCTGGACAGCGAAAGGCGGCAAAGTTGATCTGAATCTCGTCTACCTCGTCCAGGTGATCCACGCCGCGCCGTGCCATGATGTTGGTGATACCGGGGGTAGCACCGACACCGGGGATGAAAACGATTCCTTTCTCCTTGGCAGCCGCATCATAATCCCACTGGCTTTCCTCCGTGGAGACGTCCAGCCCGCTGACGCCCGCCTCGACGCAAGCCTTGGTGACGGCCAGGTCGTACTTCCAGGGCAGGCCATTCAGGATCACGTCAAAGTCTTTGAAGGTCCTGACCAGCCCGTCATAGTCTTCGGCGTCCATCTTGAGGACCTTGACCCGTGGGTCGCCGATCTCGGTGGCCAGTTTCTCCGCCGTGGCGACATTGTAATCGCCAATGACGATTTTGGCAAAGTCGGAGAACTTGGCCAGGTCGCGGGTGGCGTGTTGGCAGACAGCGCCAGCGCCGCCCAGGGATAAGACTTTCATAACTCCTCCTCCTCTTGGTTTAATTACCACAAAGAACACAAAGGGCTCAAAGAGTCTGTAAGGTGCTTGATTTCTTTGTGCTCTTTGTGGTTCATTCACGGTTTGATGGTGTAATACTCCGCCTGGCATGGCTCGCCGACGGTGACGTGCATCTCCCCCGCAGTCAGGTCCAGGATCATTGAGGCCAGCGTCGCGCTGCGCTCGATCTCGGGCTGGGCGGGATCGGGGTGGCGGCAGATGGCCTTGGGATGGTTAAAGTGATCCCGAAGGATGCTCTTGAGCGTCTCGACGGTAACCTGACCGGCCTGGGCACGCAGGAGGCGGACCGCCCGGCCGTAGCGCACGAGCGTGTTGTCCGATTCGAGGATGCCTCTATCGCCCACTTGCAGGCGCGGCGAGAGAAAGTGGTTGGTGTGGGCCAGCAGCCCGTCCTCGGGATGGAAAAAGTCGACGTCCGACGGTGTGGCTTCCAGACAAACAGCCTCTCCGTCGGCGTGAGCCAACAGATAGTTGCCCGAGTCGGCGCGAACATCGCGGTAGATGGCAGCGACGGCCAGACCCAGCCGAGGTGCGTTGAGCGCCTCCCGCAGGAGGACGTGGAACGGCACGCCGACGCGGCGGTGATCGTGCCGCAGGAAATTGGTGCACACGCCCACGCCAGCGCTGTTGAGGCCGATCTTGCCTACCATGCCTGCCTCGGTCAACGTCAGCACCGTAGGCTGGCCGGGCTGCTCGATTCGCAGCAGCACAGTCCCGCCGCGCAACACGTCCGACCAGTCCCAGTTCTGAGCGACGATCGTGTGCCCATCGCCGGTCGTCTCCGGGGCGACGAACAGGGCAGTGCATTCTTGATGCAAGGGTATAGCCCCCAGGGAAAGAATCTCGGTGCGACAGTTGAGGGCCAGGATCTCCTCCAGCGAGACGCCTGCGCCCTCAGCGATGCCGCGCATCTCATTCAACAGGTGGGGTGCATATCCCTTGATGGGCTCCGCATACTGTCGAGCCTGGTACAAGACTGTTGCCCGATCCAGACCGGTATCGTGTTTGAACAGCCGCCAGTAGCCCTCCAGGTTGAACTGGATCAGGTTGGCGGTTTGCTCGCCGTATTGCCGGCCGCGCTCAAAGGGCTCGCCGCTCACTTTGATCAACGGAAACTGATTCAAATTTTGTCCTCCTTACTGACTCACGCTAACCGATAACCTCTTTGACCGCATCCTCAAAGTAGTTCAGTGTGTCCTCCACATCCTTCTCGGAGAGAGCCGCGCAGAGGAACCACGGCTCACGGCCATCGGGCTCAGGTATCGCGCCCTTTTCGATCATGGCCGTCATGATCCCCTCGTACAGGTCAGCGTCTGTGTTGATCCATGTGCGATAGTCCGTCGGCTTCTCTTTGCAGAAGGCGATGCCGAACATGGATGGCACACCCAACATGTGGTGAACGATGTCGGCGTCGGTGAGGATGCCGTGGATGCCCTTCATGAGGGCTTTGCCCTGTGCCTCGATGGTCTTGAGCGCTTTGCCCTGGGCAATGATCTCCAATGTGGCGTCGGCGGCGGCAGTGCCCACCACGTTGCCGCAGTACGTGCCGCCGTGGGCCGTGCGACCTGGCCCCACGCTGGCCATGACCTCCTTCTTGCCACCGATGGCCGCGATAGGGAAGCCATTGCCCATCGCTTTAGCAAAAGTAACCAGGTCGCCGTGCACGCCAAAATACTCCTGCGCGCCGCCGGGGGCAATGCGGAAGCCAGTCTTGACCTCGTCATTGATCATGACGATGCCGTATTCGTCGCACAACTGGCGGATGTGCTCCAGCCAGCCAGGCTGGGGCATGATGCCGCCCAGGTTGCCCATG
>CAYVPU010000323.1:0-3688 GCA_964453885.1 uncultured Anaerolineae bacterium
TGGGGCCGTGCATCATCGCTGGCACGACAGGCGCACCCAGGCAGGGTTTTGTCTTGTGCTGGCTATCTTTGGCCAGGAGTAGAAGGCAAGAGTGGGAATATGGTGGCTTGTCTCGAAATGGAAACCGGTGGTCATAGTCTTGATGATCGTCCTATGCCTTCTCTGGCAAGGGCTGCTGGCGCTGGCCCAGGACGCGGAGCCGGTGCGGTTGTCCGCGCTGGAGATTGCCCTCTGGCCCGAGTATGACGAGCCGGAGGTGCTGATCGTCTTTCAGGGACGGCTGGCCGGCGACGTCCCTCTGCCGGCCGAGTTGACGCTGACCATGCCCCAGGAAGCTGGCGAGCCCCACGCCGTAGCGTCAGTGGACGGGGAAGGCAGGCGCTTGACGGCGGCGTACGACGTCCGTGTGGTGGGCGACAAGATCGAGGTTACGTATACGTCCCTTCAGGATCGGGCTTTTCAGTTCGAGTATTACCTGGATGTGCTTCAGACAGAAGGAGATCAGCAGCGGTTCACCTTTCGCTATCAACTGGACGCGGCTGTGGACGACCTGGTGTTGGAATTCCAGCAGCCATCGGGCGCAACGAACGTGGTCCTGAGACCACCGGCAGAGGAGACCTACTCTGGTTTTGCTGACCTGACGTACCACCGGCTGCCGCTGGGCGCGCTGGATGCTGGTCAGATGGTCGAGTGGCAGGCGAGCTACGACAAGCCTGGTCTACGCCTCTCCTCCGAGGCGCCCTCGTCGTCTGGGTCTGTCTTTGCGGTCGTTGCCCTCGCAGGGGTGGCGCTGGCAGTGGCCCTGGGCAGCCTTTGGCTCGCCGGTTCGCGGCGGCGGGCTCAAGACTGGAGGGGCAAACCCCCGTCGCGGGAGGTAAAGCCTTCCAGTCGAAAGAAGCGCCGAGATAGGAAAGATGCGCGACCCCGGTCAAGACCGGCGTCTGCAGCGCGATCCCGCTCTCCTTCCCGGCCGGCTCGCTCAGAGAAACCTGCGACGCCGCGGGCAGCATCTTTTCCGGAGGGTGGCTTCTGTCACCGTTGTGGAACCCAGCTCAAGGCCGATGCGTTGTTCTGTCACCGTTGTGGCGCGAGGCGCAAGGAGGCGTAGGGTGCGAGTTTGCAGGTGGGTGTCCGTGGCAATACTGACGCTTGTGGCGGTGACCGGCGGGCTGGTGGAGCCGGCAAGCGGTGTCGCGGCCGGGGGACGGATCGCCTTTGTGGCGTGCGTGGCGGGGAATTGGGACATCTATTCTGTGGCGGCCGATGGCACTGGCTTGCGACGGATGACGACGGATCCTGCTGACGACCTCGACCCGGCCTGGAGTCCCGACGGCACGCGGTTGGCCTTTGCTTCGCGGCGAGATGGCTATTGGAATCTTTACGTCTTGTCTCTGACCGATGGCCGCCTGACGCAGTTGACCGCCAGCCACCACTACGACGGCGCACCAGCCTGGAGCCTGGACGGCGGATGGATCGCCTTTGAGTCCTTTCGCGCTGGCGATCTGGACATCTGGGTTGTAGACGCCGCTGGCGGGCAACCGGTGAACCTCACACCTGATTCTTCCTTTGGCGACGCCGGGCCGGCCTGGAGTCCCGATGGGCAGGTGATAGCCTTTACTTCCTGGCGCTACGGCGACCGGGATATCTTTTTGCTCGACGCGGAGACACTGGAGGTCGTGCAGTTTACCAGCAGCCCCGATGTGGAGGAACGCCCTGTCTGGAGCCCCGATGGTGCACGGCTGGCCTATGTGACTGAACCAGGGTACACCCGCGAGGTTTACGTCGCTGACCTGGCGGCCCGGCCGGCTGACGGGGGCGCACAGACGCGGCTTACCTGGCTGGCCCGCGACGACGCCTTTGCCTGGAGCCCGGACGGCGAACGATTTGCCGCTGTGTGGCGTCGTCCTGACGGCGACCAACTGCTGGTGCACCGGCCAGGGGTTGCAGGCCGGTTGCCTCGGACGCTGGCCGGCCCGGCTGTGCTGGGCGAGCGGGTCTCGTGGAGCGCGTTGGCCTTGTCGTGGGGCGAACCGGTGACGGCCCTGGCTTTGCCCGAGATACCCTTTGAAGAGCCGCTGCTCCACCCCGGCCCGCCCTTTGAACGAGTTTACCTGCCAGGCGTTGAGACCGACATTCCCCGGCTCAGTGATGCAGTAGACGGCTCATTCAATGCCCTGCGCCAGCGGGTGCTGGCCGACTCTGGTCGCGATTTCTTGAGCCATCTGAGCGAGGCGAGCCGGCCGCTGGGCTTTTACAGCAAAGCGTCCGCTTACGCCAGTTGGCACAAAGCAGGCCGGGCTTTTGACACCTTGCTAGACTTTTACGATCGGCGAGGCCAGATCCTGGAGCTGGCCCGTGAGGACGTGAGCGGCGACACTTACTGGCGGGTCTACCTCCGTTGCGCTGAACAGGATGGCAGCCAGGGTCGCCCGCTGGACGTTAGCCCGTGGGATCACTCGTACGAGGGGCGCGAGGTGCGGGGTAGGGGGCAAGGCGGCGCGCCGGAGCCGTTGCGCCCGGCCTATTATACCGATTTCACTGCCCTGGCCCGCCTGTACGGTTGGCGGGGCATCTCGGCCTACGACACCAAAGACTTTCACTGGCATGAGGCGTTCAAAGCGATGGAATACTGGCATTTTCAAAAAACGGACGGCTTGTCCTGGTACCAGGCCATGCTGCAAATCTGGGATCCAGAGATCGTGACAGAGCAGTTCACCTGGGGGACGATGGTCGAGAAGGAGACGATGGATCCCTGGCTAGTGGCTGTTAAAGGGGTGCCGCTGCCGGCGACGGAAGGGCGACTGCGCCAGTTAGGGGAGTAGTTCTTCGCATAGCCATACCGTACTCAACCTAGTAGCCGATTCGGTTAACCCTCCTGGCTCGTTGTCATATTCGAGCCGAGCGAAACAACACTGATAAAAAAGTAAGCGTTCAGGTGGTAGCGCTGGCTGAGTGCCTTTGAGCGTAGCGAAAGGGTGTATCGAAGCCAAGCGGCTCTGCAAAGCCAATCTTGTGCCTGCAAAAGACGCTTCACTTCGACAAGCTCAGTACAAGGGTTTCGACACTGTCCTGGACGACAGTACAGGGTACAGGGTACGCTACTCCGCTGGCGCTGCAAAGCTACCCTGGGTCCTTGAGCCCCAGGATCAAAGAGGCCAAGGGCTCAACCGGCACTCGTCAGGATAATAGGGTGTACAATCTTCGCGTAGTCATTGAATACAATTAACCACCCATGCCACCACACTGTTCTCTAAACAAAGCAACAGGCTATGCGAAGGCTTGTCCCTGGTAGACGCGGTTTCCATGACTTTGTTGAAAAAGTGTCGGTTATGGAAAACCGACCTACATATATTGGGTTCGCGTTTGCCTCATTCCCTACATGTTGTAGGGCACGTTTCCATACGTGCCGTTTTTCAACAAAGTCTTCCATACCGCGCAACCGCGCATCTGGATTTTTCTGTACAAAAACGAAACAAGCCACCTTCCACACAGCAGGGGAGGTGGCTTGTCTTTATCATTTTTGCCTAAAAGCAGATTTCGTAGCCCGGAATCTCGAGCTCGTCGCGCACGATCTGCAACTCGCGACGCAGATTGCGGTTGACGGGGACGCCTCGCTCTCGAACTAACCGTTCGGCCTCGTACTCTTTTTCTCCGGCCACGTATATGCGATCCTGGCCCGGCGCTTTGC
>CAYVPU010000324.1:0-3684 GCA_964453885.1 uncultured Anaerolineae bacterium
AAATTCACCTTGCCTCTGACCAATGACTTGGACACAGATGCTGGAGCCGAAAGGACAATGGCATGATCACTCCAGTGATGGTCCAGCAGCTAAAGCGCATCGTCCGGTTTTCCATACTGGATGACGATGCACTGGCAGGCCTGGCTGTTGTGGTCACGGCCGAACGATTCTCGCCCGGTACGGTGATCTGCCAGCAGGGGGAAGTGGAAGACAAATTCTATGGCATAGAATTTGGCACGGTCCTGGTAAAGACCACGGTCGGAGACCAAGAAATCATCGTAGATCAGCTGTCCGCAGGAGACGTCTTTGGTGAGCGAGCATTGGATGAGGCCCTGCCCCGGACAGCCACTATCGTCGCTGAGACCACGGTGGATCTCCTTGGTCTGCATAGGAAAGATTATCAGCGGCTGGTGCAGAAATATCCTGCTCTAGAGCGGATCCTGGTTGGCCCAGACGTGGTTCCTATACTTGGTCAGGTGCCCCTGTTCAGCCGCCTTTCGCAGGAAGAACTGACAGAGCTGTCCAGGCACGTTGGCGTGCGCTACTATCCCCGTGGCCGTCGGGTGGCTCAACAAGGCGATATGGGGGCCACCATGTATGTGGTCATTGACGGGGATCTGGTGGCCTACCAGATGGACGAGAGCGGCCGGCGCAGGCCGGTGAAAGCGTTGAAAAAGGGCGATGCTTTCGGCGAGACCTCCTTACTGGTGGGTGAGCCCCGGGACGCCATGGTGGACGTCAAGACAGAGGCCGAGATCTGCTACCTTCACAAAGCTGCGTTTGACGAATTTCTAGAGGCGCACCCCCAGGTGCGGAATAAGCTGATAGTACGGCCTGACGTCGAACGCAAGTGGAGAGTCCGCCCCTTTCCTGGTCAGAACCCGGACGAGATTGTCGAGATCAGGGACAGTAAACATTGGGTGGCTTTCCTTCGCGCCGTATGGCTGCCGGCGTTGCTGTGGATTTTGCTTGGAGTTGTGATTGTTATAGCACACGAGTTGTGGCTGATCGGTGAACCAGCGTGGCTATCGGTCTTACTGACGGTGAGTTGGTTTGCGCCGGCGGCGGCAATGGGCACCTGGTATTGGATCGATTGGCGCGATGATTTTTACATCGTCACCTCCCAACGAGTGGTACACATTGAGAGAGAACTCTTCCGCGCTGCGACCACCAACGTCGTGCCTATCGAGCAGGTGCAAAACGTCGAGGTCACGCAGGGCCTGTGGGGTAGCTTGTTGGACTATGGACACGTGCGTGTTGCCACAGCCGGCGCTGCAGGGGGGCTAATGGAATTGCTCTTTGTTCGCGAACCAGAAGCTTTTCAGCAATCCATCTTTGAGCAGATAGGACGGGCTGGATTTCGTGCTGTGGCAGAAGAACGTGTGGAAATCCGCCGGACGATCAGACAAGCGATAGGAGTGAGTGAGCCGGAAGATGTAGTCGAAGAGGAACCGATCCCCACCGGAAAAGCGCCGTCGAGTTGGCTTCCGCATCTCACCCAGAGTCGACCTATCAAGCGACTGCGCAGGATCTTGTCCGAATTTGGAGTAGTTGTCTTTTTGCGCCACCCCCATCTACCTCGCCAGGAGATTCTTGAGGACAACGAGGTAATATGGCGCAAACATTGGTGGATTCTGCTCGCCGCGACCTATCGTCCCTTATTGCTCTGTCTGGTGATCGTTCCACTTACCGCTGTGACTCTGGCGGGTAGGTTGGACTGGTTCAATCCGCTGGATCTTGCGCCATCTCTGCTAAGCTGGGCCTTGCTACCTTTGGGCCTGAGTCTAATTGCTGTCTTGCTTTGGCTGGCCTGGAAGGTGGAAGATTGGCGCAATGACCAATACATCGTCACAAATACTCATATCATTGACATCGAGCGCACCCCCTTCCTCTTGAATGAAAGCCAACGTCAGGCCCGGCTGGAGAGCATTGAGAACACCCAGGCTACCATCCAAGGCTTTTGGAGGAGCCTGCTCAAACTGGGCGACGTGACCATCGAGACAGCTGGAGAGGGTACGTTCACTTTCACGCAGGTGCGGAACCCGACCAAGGTCCAGGCAGAGATCGAAAGGCGCCGCGAAGCTTATCGAGAGCTAGTACGGCGGCAGGAAGCAGGACGGCGTCGGGGCGAAATGGCCCGTTGGCTCTCCATTTACTCTGATGTGGTAGGTGAGGAAAAAGCCCGCGCTCAACAGGAAGCCGGGCAGCAACCCCCCAAGGCGTGGGTTGAAGAATCAGAGGAGAAAGAAGACTGATGGCTGATACGTTCACTCGTTCATCGAGGTTTGACAAATCTCTACTTGTATGTTACCATCTGCCCGTCCTCTCCACTCGTGGAGAGCCTTTTTTGTAATGTCAGTCAGCTTGCTGATCGTTCTTGCCAGCACCAGGGAGTGAATCATGCGTACAGTAGAATGGCATCAGGGCAAAGTGCGAATGATCGATCAGCGCCAGTTGCCTCACGAGTTCACCGTCGTCGAATTCGAGGACTATCGGGACGTGGCGTGGGCTATCAAAGATATGTACGTGCGCGGTGCGCCGGCCATCGGTGCAGCGGCGGCCTTTGGGTTGGCCCTGGGTGCGCAGCAAAGCCAATCTGCCACGGCAGAGGCGCTGCTGGCGGATCTGGCGCGCATGGCTGACGACTTGAGCGCTACCCGGCCCACGGCGATCAATCTCTCCTGGGCACTGGATCGCCTGCTCAAACGCGCCCACGCCCTGGCAGACAAAAACGCCACCGCCGACGTGATCCGGGAGACACTGGTGAGGGAAGCTCAGACCCTGGCCGACGAGGACGTGGCCGTCAATCGGCGCATGGGCGCTCACGGCGCGGCGCTCATTGAGGACGGCGATAATATCCTCACCCACTGCAACGCCGGTGCGCTGGCTACGGTGGACTATGGCACGGTGTTGGGCGTGGTGCGGGCAGCCTGGGAGCAGGGCAAGCATATCCACGTCTGGGTGGACGAGACGCGCCCCCGCTTGCAGGGCGCTCGCCTCACCACCTGGGAACTGATGCGCGACGACATTCCCTGCACTCTCATAGCCGACAATGCTGCTGGTCACCTGATGCGCACGGGGCAGGTGGACATCGTGCTCTTTGGCGCCGACCGCGTGGCAGCCAACGGCGATGTGGCCAACAAGATCGGTTCCTACAAGCTGGCCGTGCTGGCCCGCGAGAATGGCATTCCTTGCTACTCGGTGTCACCTACCTCCACGGTAGACCTGTCGTTGTCCACCGGCGACGACATTCCTATCGAGGAGCGCAGCCCCCGCGAGGTGACCCACTGCTTTGGACAGCCTGTGGCCCCCGAGGGTGTGCCGGTCTATAATCCTGCCTTTGATGTGACACCCCATCGCTACCTGACCGGCATTGTCACCGAGAACGGGGTCGTCTACCCGCCCTTGGCGCGCAATCTGCGGCGGGCCGTGACGGGCGAGCAAGCGTAGGAGGCATGAGATGATGACATTTGAGACTCTGATAGACTTTCTGCAAGATGACAGCCCTGCCAGGTTGATTGAGGAGACCAGGGATGATGAACTGCTAGACTGCTCCAGGTCTTCGAGCAGACAAAAGTGAGGTATTTGTTCTCATGCCAAGACTAGAACCAAACCTGTTACCCTTGCATGTCGGCAGCATGCCCCACACTGACCCAACTGTGGCCTGCGACCTGACCTTTCAGC
>CAYVPU010000325.1:0-3667 GCA_964453885.1 uncultured Anaerolineae bacterium
AAGCTCGATTGGGATTTGGTCATTGCTTGAAAGATTATAACCGCACTCTGAACAGTTGTCAAGGCAATGAAACCTTTGGTAAACAGTTGCGTATTGGTAAGTAGCAAAGAAGTCAGTGCGATGGGCTAGGGGTCTGTGATCGAGCGTCAGTGTGATGGGCGAAGTTCTGTGACCGAGCCCGTCTTTGCCTCGGTCGCAGACCTTCGGCGAATGACACTCGGCGAACGACACTGACTTGTCGGTTTGAGGCGGAGCTTCACTAGACGGTTTCGCCAGACTATTTCAAATATGGAGGTTCGAGTCATGAGTGAAGAAGTGAAAGACCCTAAAGAGACCTTGGAAGAAGAGAGCACCACCGCTGAGGAAGAGTCGCCAGCTGAGGTGGCAGGGGCTCCTGAAAGAGTCGTAGAGCCAGCCGAGGAGCCGGTTGTGGAGCTGGAAGAACCGACCAAGCCTGAACCGCGCACTGTGCCCACCCGCGATGATCTGACCATGTCCGCGCTGGCCCATGCCAGCATTCTGGTCACCTTTATCATCGGTGTGGGCAGTGGCGGCCTGGGCGCCATCCTGGGCGTGCTCATTCCACTGGCTATCTGGTATAGCTACCGCGACAAGTCTGTGTACACGGCGAACCAGGCCCTCCACGCCACGGTGTATCAGGTGGCGTGTGTTCTGGCCGTGCTGGCCCTGGCCGTCGTCGGAGCCATCCTGGTGGTCGTGGGCTGGACGGTGTCGGGCGCGCTGGCGGCCGTGATCATCGGGCTTTGCCTGATGCCCTTTGCGTTGCTGGTGACGCTGTTGCTGGTCGCCGCTGTCCTCGTGCTGCCCATCGTGCAGCTCGTCTATGGCCTCTATGCGGCCTACGAAACCTACCAGGGCCGCGATTTCCGCTACAAGTGGGTCGCCGACTGGGTTGACCAGCAGAACTGGCAGTAACGACCACTCTCTCCGACCTCCCCGAGAGCCGTTGCGCTTTCGGGGAGGTTTTCGTTTGCCAGTTTCCGGGAATATGCTATAATGGCTGCGTCCCAGGCTGGCGAGAGCGCTCTGCTGGGCGCTCGGCATACCCCAATGGCCCATCTGCCAAAAGCCCTGGCGTGGTGGGTTTGTTTTGTTTTTTGGGGCGTAGCCTGGATAGCAGAACAGTGTTATCTTTTATGCAACACTGACCGTGTCACGAGGAGGTTAACTGAGTATGAAGATCGTGCTGGACGCCATGGGTGGTGATCACGCGCCGGGAGTGGTGATTGATGGCGCGGTGATGGCGGCTCGGGAATATGGCATTGAAATCGTGCTGGTGGGTCGCGAAGGAGCCATTCGGACCGAATTGTCCCGCCACGACACAACCGGCCTCAAACTGCCGGTGGTTCACGCCAGCGAGGTGGTCGAGATGGAGGAACACACCGACGCCGTCAAACGTAAATCCGATTCTTCGGTAGTCGTGGGCATGAGGTTGGTCCGCGACGGGCAGGCGGATGCTTTCGTTTCGGCGGGCAATTCCGGGGCGGTGATGGCGGCGGCCATTTTGCGCGGCATCGGTGTGGGGCGCATCCGTGGCATCCGCCGGCCGGCGTTGGCGACCTACTATCCTGTCGCGCCGACGCCGGTGTTGCTGCTAGACGTGGGTGCGCAGACCGATTGTAAGACCGAGTATCTGTTCCAGTTCGCCCAGATGGGCGCCATCTATGCCGAGCGGGTGATGGGTATCTCTAACCCGCGCGTGGGCATTGTCTCTAACGGCGAGGAGGCGGACAAGGGGAGCATGTTGGTGCGTGACACCTACCCCCTGATCGAGGCCAGCGGCCTCAACTTTGTGGGCAACGTCGAAGGCAAAGACGTCACCAAGGGCATGGCCGATGTGGTCGTCACCGATGGCTTTACCGGCAATGTCATGGTCAAACTCACCGAGGGACTGGTCAGTTTTCTGGCCAAGTACTTTAAGGGCGAGTTGACCGGCGGTGGGTTGAACAAGTTGGCCTTGGCCTTGATGGTACCGGGACTCGTGTTGACCCTGCCGGGCTGGTTGCTGCTGCTCCCCACACTGAAGCGCATCGCCCGGCGGGTGGATTACGCCGAGTACGGCGGAGCGCCGCTTTTGGGGGTGGACGGCGTCGTCGTCATCGCCCACGGTCGATCCAATGCCAAGGCCATCAAGAACGCGGTCCGCCAGGCCAAGCAGGCCGTAGAAGGGGAAATGGTCACAGCCATCAAGGATGGGTTGGCGTCAGGGAACTGGAGTTTTAAAACAAGAGAATGAATTGCCTGGCATGAGAGAGAAGGGAGAGTTATGACAAGACAGCGAAGCGATCAAGATCGCGTTGTGATCACCGGCATGGGCGCAATCACGCCGGTGGGTTTGACGGTGGCAGAATTGTGGGAGGCTGTGTCTACTGGGCGGTCGGGCATCGGACCCCTCACCCAATGGGACACTACCGGTTGGCCAGTTCGCATCGCCGGTGAGATCAAGGGTTTTGACCCGACCAAGTTTATTCCCCGGCGAGAGGCGCGGCGGATGGCCCGCTGCACGCAGATCACCACGGCAGCTGCTTACGAGGCCGTGGCCCAAAGCGGCCTGCCACAGCCGTTCGACGATCCAGAGCGGGTGGGGGTGCTCGTTGGCTCTACGTTGGGTGGTTTTGAGCGAGTTGTGGAGGCCATCGAAAAGTTCCAAAAGACGGGCCTTTCCCGGGTGAGCCCCTTTGCCATCACCTCTGGCATCCCCAACATGCCCACCCATCACGTCAGCTATACCTTCCAGGCTCTGGGCTATACCACTACCATCACCACAGCCTGCGCCACCGGCACGCAATCCATTGGCGAAGCGACTGAGGTGATCCGGCGCGGCGCAGCCGATGTGATGATCGCCGGCGGGGTGGAGGCGATGATCAATTACATACCCTTTGCCGGCTTTATTGTCGTGCGGGCTCTCTCCACCCGCAATGACGAGCCCGAGCGCGCCAGTCGCCCCTTTGATGCCGACCGGGACGGTTTCATCATCAGCGAGGGGGTCGGGCTGATGGTGCTGGAACGGCTGAGCCACGCCAAAGCGCGCGGGGTGCAGATCCTGGGCGAGGTGCTGGGCTACGCGGCCTCCACCGATGCGTTCCACGAAATTGCCCCTGACCCGGAAGGCATAGGCCCCGCGCGGGCCATCCGTTGGGCGCTGGAGAACGCCGGGGTAGGCATTGAGGAGATAGACTACATCAATTGCCACGCGGCAGCCACGCCCCTGGGAGATGCGGCCGAGGTCAAAGCCATCAAGCGCGTGTTTGGCGAGCGAGCCTATCAGATCCCGGTCAGTTCAACCAAATCCATGATCGGCCATTGTTTTGCCGGAGCGGGTGCAGTCGAGTCTATCGCCACGCTGATGACCATCCGCCACGGAATCATACCCCCCACCATCAACTACGAGACGCCGGACCCGGATTGCGACCTGGACTGTGTGCCTAACAAAGCGCGGAAGGCAGACGTCAGGCTCGCGTTGAAAAACTCTTTTGGCATGGGCGGACAGAATGCCTGCCTGGTGTTGAGCCGTTACGAGGAATAACCCATTGCGGCCCAGGTAGTACATTTATGCTCGCGACGGATTGTCAAATCCGTTGCCCATCGGTTGGATCTGGCGATCCAGCCGGAGCGAGATGCAATCTCTGTTCCAATGTGGAATAAC
>CAYVPU010000326.1:0-3662 GCA_964453885.1 uncultured Anaerolineae bacterium
GTACCCCCGGCAGGGCTCGAACCTGCGACCCACTGCTTAGAAGGCAGTTGCTCTGGTCCAACTGAGCTACGGGGGCGAGCGACGGCTTAATTATGCCCCAGCCATCGCCAGGTCAAATTGAGCGCGTTGCGAATTTACGCGAATTTGTCGGCCAGCACGTCCGCCAGCGTCGGCCGGCCGATCTCTTGCAGCTCGTAGCGCACTCGCTGGCTGGGCCGGGCAATCTCTACCACTCGCCGCAAATCAATGGGCGTGGCGACGATGACCAGATCGCAAGGCGTGCTGCTGATGGTCTGGCCCAGTTCGGCCACCTGTTCCTGGCCGTAGCCCATGGCCGGCAGCACGTCACCGGTGGTAGGATACTTTTCATAGGTCTCGATAATAGAACCCACCGCGTAGGGACGCGGATCCACAATCCTGGCTGCACCAAAGCGACGGGCCGCCACCACACCGGCCCCGTAGGCCATCCCACCATGAGTCAGGGTGGGGCCATCCTCCACGACCAGCACTGCCTTGCCACGAATGGCCCCCGGGTCTTTGACAAAGATGGGCGATGCTGCTTCGACAATAGTGGCCTCGGGATTGGCTGCCATAATGTTCTCCCGTACAGCGGCAATGTTGTCGAGATCGGCGGTGTCAATCTTGTTGATGACCACCACGTCCGCGGCGCGCAGGTTGGCCTCGCCAGGATGGTAACGCAACTCGTGTCCGGCCCGGTGCGGGTCTACTACGACGATGTACAGATCGGGCCTGTAAAAGGGCAAATCGTTGTTGCCGCCATCCCAGATAACAACGTCGGCCTCCTTTTCCGCTTCGCGCAGAATCCGCTCATAGTCCACACCAGCGTAGACGATCACCCCCCGCTCAAGGTGCGGCTCATATTCCTCCCGCTCCTCGATCGTACAGCCGTACCGGTCGAGGTCCTCATAAGTGGCAAAGCGCTGGCACGCCTGCTCCACCAGGTCCCCATAGGGCATGGGATGCCGGACGACGACCACTTTTTTGCCCATCTCGCGCAGCAAGTCGCAAACGCGACGGGTCGTCTGGCTCTTGCCACTGCCGGTGCGCGACGCACAGACCGCCACGACCGGCTTGCTCGATTCGAGCATTGTCGCCTTGGCCCCCATCAGACAGAAATCGGCCCCCGCGGCCAGCACCTGCGACGCCTTGTGCATCACGTACTCGTGCGAGACGTCCGAGTAGGCAAAGATCACCTCATCCACTTCCAGCTCGCGGACGAGCTCGATCAGTTCGCTTTCCGGGTGAATGGGGATGCCATCGGGATAGCCGTCACCTGCCAATTCGGCCGGATAAACACGCCCCTCGATGTTGGGAATCTGCGTGGCAGTAAAGGCAACCACTTTATAGCTCGAGTTGCCGCAAAAGTAAACGTTGAAATTGTGGAAATCGCGCCCCGCAGCGCCCATGATGAGAATTCGCCTCTTTGCCATTGCAGAGACACTCCTTTGTTCCTATGAGCTTTGCATCGCTCCTTACCCTAACCTACGCCAGTCGGGCCAGGAAAATAGAGACCTCGTAAAGCACCACCAAAGGCAGCATCACCAGGCCCATGGTGACCGGATCGGGCGTGGGCGTGACGACGGCGGCGACGATAGCGATAATGACGATGGAGTACTTGCGATTACGAGCCAGCGCGTCCGCCGATATGACGCCCAGCTTGGCCAGGAAAAAGATGATCAGCGGCATCTCAAAAATCATGCCCACCCAAAAGATCATCCGCGTCACCAGGCTGAGATACGTGTCCAGAGACCAAAACGGTTCGGCTACCTCCTGCAGAAAGCCATACAGGAACCCGATGGTCGCCCGAAGCATGATAAAGTAAGCAAAAGCCGCGCCAACGAGGAATGAAATCGTCGCCCCTGGCGCGACCAGCCACAGGTAACGCTTCTCCTGCTTTGTCAGGCCGGGAGCGATAAATCGAAAGAACTGGTAAACAATGACCGGCATGGCCAACGTCACCCCGGAAATGAGCGACACCTTCATAAAGTTAGAGATGGAATCGGTAGGTTTGAGAAAGACCAGCCGGGCGTCTCCCATAGGCTGCTTCAAGATCTCAATGATCTGCTCGGCGAACACAAAGCTAATGGCCGTCGTGATAACCAGGGCCAGCGCCGCTTTGATGAGCCGCTGGCGCAGTTCCTCCAGGTGAGCCATGATCGGTATAGCGGCGGAACCTTGGCCGTTAGGAGTCTCCTCACTCATTAAACTCGATCGTCCTCTATCACTACTCCAGGTTCGTCAGGAGAATGGGAATCGTCTGCCACAGGTTCAGTAACCGATTCTGGCTCAGGGGGCGCTGTGACCTCGTCCAAGACAGATTCCTCAGCCCGGACTGGGACCGATAAAGATGCTGTGTCTACGGCTTCTTTCGCCTCTTCCACAGCAGACTGGAGCGGCTCCACGGCTTTTGCCAGAGGTGCTGCTGCCGTGCTCACCAGTGTCCTGGGCAGGTCGCGCACCTCTTGCACAGCCTGGATTCCCTCCCGGAGGTCCCGGGTGACATCTTTCACGGAGGCCAGTTCATCGCCAAGCTCGGCGCTCATGCCCTGCAACACCCCACGAAACCGGCGAATGGTCTCGCCCACGCTGCGCGCCACCTCGGGCAACCGCTCAGGGCCCAGAAAGATCAGGGCAATGACCAGGATCAAAATCAGCTCACCCGTACCAACGCTACTCAATGGGTTCATAAGGACCAACTGCTCCCTTTACTCGGCGTTGGCCGCGAGACTGCCCAACACCCCGTTCACAAATCGGGCAGAGCTCGCGGAGCCAAATAACTTGGCCAGCTCCACCGCCTCGTTGATGGCCACCTTGACCGGCGTTTCTCTATCCAACACGAACTCAAAGATGGCGATGCGCAAAACATTGCGGTCCAGCGCAGCCATCTGCTCCAACGGCCACTCTGGCGCATAACGCCCGATCAACTCGTCTAGCCGCGCTTTGTTGGCCACCACGCCAGAGACCAGGTGACTGGAAAAGCGTTCTCCCCCCTCTGGCAGAGAATTGTTTTGAAAGTGGCGCTGGAGCACCTCTCCCGGCGCGTGGTCCGCCAGATCAACCTCGTAAAGTGTCTGAAGGGCCAGCACCCGTGCCCGGCGACGGACTCTCACGGCCAAGCCTCTTTCTTTCCCCTCAAGAACGTCAACTCCTCACCTCTCTGAGGGAGGAAAATCTACGTCCGCGATGTAAATGTTGACCGCCGCCACATCCATCCCCACCATGTCCTGGATGGCGCGAGCGATCCTGGCCTGCAGGCCCTGGCCCAGTTGCAGCATGTTAGCGCCATGCTCCACCACGATGCGCACGTCCATCGTGACTGTGTCACCCTCTACAGCCACGCGCACGCCGGCATCCTTCCCACCCAAAACAGCGCGCACCCCGGTCGAACTGAAGCGTGCCACGCCGGGCATCGCCAGCGTCGTCAGGCGGCCTATGCTCACCAACACGTCAGATGCGATGGTCACCTTGCCCAGACACTCGGTCATCCGCTCTCTCCTACACACTCCCAGCTACTGCATCACCAGGCCGCCATCCACCGAGAGAACCTGCCCGGTGATAAAGCTGGCCTCGTCTGAAGCCAGGAAAGCCACGGCGTTGGCCATGTCCTCCGGCGTACCAAAACGACCCAGCGGCGTCATCTC
>CAYVPU010000327.1:0-3650 GCA_964453885.1 uncultured Anaerolineae bacterium
CAAGATGGCGGGAAAGTCTAATCTCCTGAGACGTCTTTGGAATCCTCTCTTGGACTGTCGAATGTCTCTTTCTGTCGTTTGCCTTACTGTGACGGACGAAGGAAAAGAGTGGGATGTTTATAGCCTGCCTTTCTGGTTAGGGTTTGCAGGCTATGATTCTACCACAAAGCGAGGTCTTTGGACACTCTCTAGAACGGATGTGCATTACGCTGGCGTAACCCGCGCCGTGTAGAACCGTCGCTAACCGTAACCGTGGAATTGCGTACGGCCTTCAACGACCATAATCGCCGCAAGGCGTCGGGTTCACGCACCGTTAGCCCGCACTCAAACCTGACGAAAGCGACCGCTCCCACGAATAACCTATGCTCTGCAAAAATGCCCGCGCTAAAACCATATGTCCGGCCAGATTCAGATGTATCCGATCCACTGCCAGGTGCATTGGATGCACCCACTGGAGTACACCATCAAAAGCTGCCTGGGTGTTAACCAACAAGGCATGATGCTGTGTTGCAACCTCTCCAACCGCTTCCCCATACTGATCCATCATTGCCCGCATCGGCTCGTGCCGATTGGGTTCCAGAAGGTACGGGGTCATCACGATCAGGCCGCGAAGGCGTGACTGCACCTGCTGGATGAGTTGATCGAGGGTCTGCGCGTACTCCTCCGCCGAGATGTACTGCTCCGTTTGCCACGGACGACTGAAATGCTGCCATACATCATTGATTCCGATCTTGATGGCAAGCCAATCAGGTTGCAGGTCAAGCACATCCGTTTTCCAACGGGCTTTGAGGTCTCGGATCGTGTTCCCCGCAATTCCCATATTGATTGTGCTGATGGCATAGTCCGGATACGCGGCAGCGAGGGCAGCATCTACCAGGCTGACAAAGCCGTTCCCAAGCGCTTGATCAAATGCACCTTCGCCAATGGGCCGTTTTCGCCCACAATCCGTAATCGAATCTCCGATGAAAAGCAGTCGACTGTTCGGTTGGAGATGCATTGGCAGTTCCTATCTGTCTCTGATTGTCTAAAGCAGCATATTCATTCCTAGCCACACAGCTCATAGCAACCGCGTGGCGGCGCTTGCAATCAAACCAGCGATCGGTGGCACAACGAAGGTAACTCCATAGCGTATTAGGGCTGCCTTGGGATCAATTAATGCCATCTCTACAGGCAGACGCGACACTGACCACAATGACCAAGCGGAGACAAAGCTAACCACCGCGCCGAGGCTAGCTCCAGTATGATAGAACGTGCCCACAAGGGGGAAAATAGCGTACGGCGAGCCAGGCACCAGGCCACCGACCATACTGGCCACGAGAATACCCTTAACACCAGATTGAGCACCCAGCAAGCGGGAAATCAGATCCTTGGGAACGAGTAACTGAACCAACCCTGCTATAACAAAGCCTAATAGCAATATGGGCAGGTTACGCCACAAGCTGTGTCCAGCAACTAATAATCCCGCCATAGGTAGGTCGCGCCCTCTAAAGAAGGCAATCGCCAGTAGTATGACCGCGATAAAGGCCATAATCAGCGTTGTAGCATCCATTGACTTGCTCTCCTTCTGCTGTCGGTTCATTCTGGTCGCTCCTGCTCTGAACTGAGGTGGGAATCATGTCAAATCCCATTAATGACTCTACTGAAAAAAGGCCATCCTCCAATAGTTGGTGGGGAAACATGAGCCAAAAGACATTGCTCTTGATGGCGCTGCCCCTGAATTCCACCGTCTTGGGGGTGAAAGTGGGGCGCCGCCCCTATCGAACTCATCAATTGAGTTTTTTCAGGGGAGTCATGATCTTTGCTTCTATTCTTTTTCTTGACAAGGATTTCACCGCACAGGTAGCATTCTTTCATAGTCTTCCTGGAAACCGGAACCTGCACACTGGTGCTCAGGCGGGCTAACTATTGACTATACGGAATCCATCTTTACCTACCACTCCGGCATCTTAGATGGAATCCACTTAACCTGCCCTCAGAGTTGCATTTGCGGAGATGTTCCGTATAATAACCCTACCACGCGCCCTTTTGCGGAATGTGCGAGGTCGCCGGGTGAATGCATTGTAAAGCAGAATCCGGAAAAAGTCAAACTGTACTGTACCGGAGGGAGACAGCGATGGAACCAACTCCTAAGAAGCTGCTCGATCGAGTCCGTGACGCCATTCGCCTCAAACACTACTCCATCCGTACCGAGCAGGCCTACGTCAACTGGATCAAACGCTACATCTTTTTCCACAACGTCTGGCACCCGGACGAGATGGGCGCTGCCGAGGTCGAAGCCTTCTTGACCCACCTGGCGGTCAACGAAAATGTCGCTGCCTCCACCCAGAACCAGGCCCTCAGCGCTTTGTTGTTCCTCTACCGCGAGGTGCTGAAAAAGGACCTGGGGCCCATTGACGCTTTGCGCGCCAAAAAACCCAAACGGCTGCCCACTGTCCTGACCAAAGAGGAGGTGCATCGCGTCCTCGGCCACCTGTCAGGCACGCACCTTCTGTTGGCCAGACTTCTCTACGGCAGCGGCTTGCGGCTGATGGAGTGCCTGCGCCTGCGCGTCAAAGACTTGGACTTTGCCCAGCGCATTATCCTCGTCCGCGACGGCAAGGGAGCAAAGGATCGGATAACAATGCTGCCCGAAACCCTCGTCGCCCCCCTCAAGGACCATCTGCGGATTGTCAAACGGACGCACGAGGAGGACTTGGCCAAAGGCTATGGCGCCGTCTACCTGCCCTACGCCCTGGAGCGCCCCCTAGAGGGGATCTCTGACAAATACCCCAACGCGGAGCGAGAGTGGATCTGGCAGTACGTCTTTCCTGCCAATCGCCTTTCGGTAGACCCGCGCAGCGACGTCGTCCGCCGCCACCACATCCACGAAAGCAGCCTGCAAAAAGCCGTGCGCGCCGCAGCCCAGGCGACGGGAATCCCCAAACGGATTAGCCCCCACACCTTCCGCCACAGCTTTGCCACCCACCTCCTGGAAGCCCACTACGACATTCGCACCGTCCAGGAACTCCTCGGCCACAAGAATGTGAAAACGACGATGATCTATACCCACGTCCTCAATCGCGGCGGCCTGGCCGTGCGCAGCCCACTAGATTAGTCTGAACTGTTCTCTGTTCAACCAGGTCCGCATCTATTCAATGGTCATGCTGCACAAGAGGCAGCGTGAACCGAAAGACCGTCCCTTCGCCCGGTGTGCTTTCGACCCAGATTCGACCGCCCTGCGCCTTTACCAGGCTCTGAGCGACAGACAGGCCGAGACCCGTGCCGCCGCCTGCCAATCGCTCCTCAGCGCCGGCTCTTGAGCGCGCACGCGCGGGATCCGCACGCCAAAAACGCTCAAAGACGTGAGAAATATCTTCCGGAGCAATGCCCTCGCCTGTGTCGGCAATGGCGATCTCTAGAGTCTCGATCTTGGAAGAGGCCGACACCGCGACCGAGCCGCCGGGGGGCGTGTGGCGCAGGGCGTTGACCAGCAGGTTGCGCAGCACCTGCGCTACACGGTCGGGGTCAGCCTGGACAGGCGCGGGATCATCAGGGAGCCGGGTGCTGAGGATCACCTCCTGCACTTCGGCGGCCAGGTACAAGTTGTCCACCGTGTGGCGAATGACCTGGGCAACGTCCGTAGGGCACAGGTTCAGGTGCAACTGCCCGGC
>CAYVPU010000328.1:0-3635 GCA_964453885.1 uncultured Anaerolineae bacterium
AGCCAGTCTGGCCCGTACTGTTCCGGCGAGGGTTCAAGTGTATAGGTAACGTCCAGGGTGTAAGGACCGCGATGAGCTATGGGTTGCTCGTCATGGTAGGGCATCTCGCCTTCATATTCATACAACTGATCCTCCCACGTCTCGCGTACGGTGACCACGGCCAGGTTTTCAGATTGCAGGTCGAAGGAACGAAAATGCAAACCCGCCAATTGCCGGCCTTCGTAACGCTTCTCGGCGCGCAGGGATTCGATCTCAGGGCCGAATCTGGCCAGTATCTCTTCTCCGCCTGGCAGGTTGCCGAGTTCCAGGTACCAGAACGCGTTGACGAGCGATTGTTGGAAGCGCGAGACCGCCGTCCCCAGTTCGCTGTATTCGCCCTCGTCGGTAAAAAAGCTGCTGGTCCACTCCGGTAAGGGTGGGGCCATGCCTTCATCCAACATTTGACGCCACTTTTCATCGGTCAGGCGGTCGCCCATCGGCCAGGGGAACTCGTAAAAAGAAAAGACACCTCCCTTGGCTACCTGCAGATAGATCGTCCCATCCTCCTTGACCACCGGCACAACGACGTGAATCTCGTTGATACGGCCCACTGCCACCTCCAGCACGAGCTCGGGCTCAGGGTCGGTGGCCACGTCGGCAATGACCGCTGCCTGTGGTTCTTCATCCATATGCCTGGGAGCGAATGGGTCCTCCACATCAGTATCAGCGGCAGCCATGGTCAGCTCCTCCACCTCGCCACCGTAAAAGCGGATGATGCGATACTCCTCCTCCGTCAGCGGTTCGCCGCGCAACTCTTTCTCGGCCATCACCTGGAAAGAACGGACCAGATACTCCAGTCGTTGTAGGCTGCTACTGTCCAGCTCTGAGAGTAGCCCACGGCTATCCAACCCCTCCCACGTCATGGCCGTCAGTGCTGCCAGCCGGGCATAAAACTGGGGCACTGGCTCGACGTAGCCTCTGGGCGGTATCGGTTCGGGTGGTGGGGGGCCACCGCCCAGCTCGGCGTAAACCTGCTTGGCATAGAGGATGGTATCATGCTTCAGTTCGGCCCAACTGCCCAGCGCCGTGTTCAGTTGTTTGTCCAGCCAGACCGGCGATTGCATAAAGGCCGGATAGCCATCGCCCGGCACATCCAACAACGGGAAAAAGCTGTAGAGCCACGAGTTATTCAGCGTCTCGGTCCATTCCTCGACGCTGAGGCCAGAGATCCATTCCCAGACCTTTTCCATCTGCTGCGGATAGTTTTCATACCCGGTCTCGCCAATGTCATCCAGGATGTGGTAGGCTCGCTCGGAACCCATCGCCGCCAAAAGATCCAGCCCCATAGGCAGGCCACGCCGATGGTCGCGGGTGCCGACGTTACGGTAGATCAGTTGCCGAAAGATATAGGCGTCGGGCACGAAACGCTGGCCCATGAACCGCAGTCCCTTGGTTGTCTCTTCGATCTCGTCGGTGTCCATGATGACCATACCCAGGATCAGAGGCGGCGGCAGCTTGTTTGCCTCCTCGATAAACGTGTCCAACAGCGCATCGTCGGCCAGGGCATTGACGGTGACACTCTCGCCGTAGACGGCGTCCATTACATCCTCGTACTGGAGCACTGTCAGGTCGTCACTGCGGCCAACAAAAAAGACGGTGGGGCTGTATAGATCGGCCCAGGCTTCCAGAGCCGGCCGTCCATTTACCTCAGCGGTGCGCAGGGCGTGAACCAGCAACAGGGCGGAGCGGGTCTCGGCTCGGCCTATTTGAGCATCGTCGGTCTTGAGGCGGAAGGTCATCCGTCCGTACCACATCATGCTCCTGAAATAGGCTTCCAGATCTTTGCTTTTGGTATAGTGGCCTCGGGGGATGTACTGGGTATAGTCCTCACCATACTCCAGGCCAGGGAACAGGGGCGAAGGCATAATGCCGGCCGCGTCCTCGATCAGGGCCAACTCGGCCTCCACCAGGTCGGCCGCGTATTCGGGCACCCGGACGTCGGGATCCAGCAGTCTGCTGGCGACGCCGGCAAAGGCCACGGTGCGGCGGGCGGCGTCCTCCCAGGCGGTGCCCTGCAGGGCCCGGTACTGCTCATCGGTGCGGACCAGCAGCGACTGATTCAAGTCGCGCAATAGGGGAATAAAGTACTGGGTCTCGGCGGTGCGCAGCACCTTGTCGAACAACAGGTGGTAGACGTGCAGCAAAGAGTCACTGGTAACAAAGATCGGCACATTGGCGTAGCGCGCCTTCTCATAGACGGTAAAAAACTCTTTTTCAACGCCGGGACTGACGACAAAGCCATCCCGTGCCAGCCGTTCCAACTGAGACTGGGACAGGACAAAGGGGATCCGTACGTTGCTCAGGTCAGGGGCAATCGCCTCATGGTAAAGGACAGGCACGGCATCAACAACCGGTTCCTTGAAAGAGGCAAAAACCGGTCCGGCCCTGACCGTAGCCGCTGGGGTGGGCGGGACTGCGGGAGTCTCGGTCGGGCCAGGAACTACGGTCGAAATGGCCGTCGGCGTCGGCTCACTGGTGGGCGAAGGCAGGACTGTAGGAGTCTTAGTCGGGCCAGGAACTGCGGTCGAAATGGCTGTCGGCGCCGGCTCGCCAGTGGGCGAAGGCAGGACTGTAGGAGTCTCGGTCGGGCCAGGAACTGTGGTCGAAATGGTCGTCGGCGTCGGCTCGCCGGTGGGCGAAACCAACTGGCAGGCCGAGACGACCAATGAAACGATCAATAGAAAGCTGATGCGATAGGGTATTTTCCTCATAACAATTTACCTCCTGGATTCAATTTTACAACGAAACGGGCAAATTGTCCAGCGCCTGCGCCCCGGCTCCCAGGGCAATTGCATTTATCCCTCTCGCTCGGGCTGGATCGCCATATCCAGGCCCTTGGGATGGCCAGCCTCCGGATCTGGCGATCCGGAGGGAGCATGAGCCCTCCAAAATCGCTCCGATATTCCAGATGCGATTGGCCTAAGTGCAGTAGTAACGCTTGACAATATTAACGTTACGTGTTATTATTCAGGGCGATGATCAAGACTTTCGCGTGCAAGGAAACGGAAAGACTATTCAATCGTCAATTCTCACGCAAGCTTCCGCAGAGCATCCAACGAGCGGCCCGGAGGAAACTCGAGATTCTGGATGCAGCAGAGTTCTTGCAGGATTTGCGCATACCGCCATCTAACCGCCTCGAAAAGCTGTCGGGTGACAGAAAGGGTCAGCACAGCATTCGCATTAACGATCGGTGGCGTATCTGTTTTGAATGGCCGAGTGGAGACGCTTACAGCGTCGAGATAGTGGACTATCATTAGGAGTTAAAGATGAGTGAGCAGAAACTACCACCTATTCATCCTGGAGAAATCCTATTAGAGGAGTTTCTGAATCCGATGGGGATAAGCCAATACCGACTGGCCAAGGACACAAGTGTGTCAGCACGGCGGATCAATGAGATAGTACATGGTCAACGGGCCATCAGTCCAGATACAGCGCTGCGGCTGTCGCGCTATTTTGGCTTATCGGAGCGATTTTGGATCAATCTTCAGGCGCGGTACAACCTGGAAGTGGAAAAGGATCGGCTGAAGGATCGATTGGACAGAGAGGTGCGGGTTTACGCGGCGGCCCGGTAATCAGTCGCACCCTGGAACCTGGCA
>CAYVPU010000329.1:0-3586 GCA_964453885.1 uncultured Anaerolineae bacterium
AGCAGGATGGCCCCCAGGTTGTTCAAAATGCTTTGCATAACGCCGATTCTCCTTTGGGATCAGAATGTGGGCAAAGGCCACGGGGAGCTATTATACCATTGACGGGAGAGATTGCAAGTTGGAGGTTGTGGATTCATTGACGTTGTTGCGAGGTGTGGAGGCGGCGGAGGTGGACGAGGAGGACGGAGACGTCGGCGGGGTTGACGCCATAGATGCGGGCAGCCTGGCCGACGGTGGCCGGGTGGACGCGCTCCAGCTTTTCGCGGGCCTCGTTGCGTAGACCGGTCGCCGTGTTGTAGTCAAAACCGGGTGGGATGGCCAGGTTTTCCAGCCGTTGGATGCGTTCCACTTCACGCTGCTGTTTTTCGATATAGCCCGCATAGTGGGCCTCAATCCATATCTGGTCAGCCACTTCGGGTGGCAAGGGTGCTGGCGGCGGTGTCAGGGTCGCCACGAGGTCGTAGCTGGCCTGGGGGCGCTGGAGGAGCTTGTAGGCGTTGAGGCCGTCGTCCGCGGGTGGCAGTCCGGCGGCGGCCAGTTTAGCGTTGACCTCGGGTGTGGGGCGCAGGAAAGTGGCCTTCAATCGTTCGAGTTCGGCGGTCGTGGCCTGGCGTTTGCGCTCGGTTGCCTCATAGCGTTCGCGGGACAGCAAGCCGGCCTGATAGCCCAGCGGCGAAAGGCGCAGGTCGGCGTTGTCTTCGCGCAGCAGCAGGCGGTATTCCGCCCGCGAGGTCATGATGCGATACGGTTCGTCAATCTCTTTGGTGATCAGGTCATCAATCAGCACGCCGATGTAGGCCTGGTCACGGCGCAGGATGAGCGGCGACTTGCTCTGAACCTTGAGCGCGGCATTGACCCCGGCCATCAGTCCCTGGGCGGCGGCCTCCTCGTAGCCGGAGGTGCCGTTGATCTGACCGGCGAGGAACAGCCCCTCGACCTGCTTTGTCTCAAGCCAGGCGGTGATCTGATCGGCGGGCACGCTGTCATATTCGATGGCATAGCCGGGGCGGGTGATCTCGGCCTCGCGCAGCGCCGGGATGCTGTGCAGCATGGCCAGTTGCACGTCCTCTGGCATGGCTGTGAACAGCCCCTGCACGTACACCTCACCCGTGGCCCAGCCCTCCGGCTCCAGGAATATCTGGTGCGATGGCTTGTCTGGGAAGCGGACGGTCTTTTCCTCGAAGGAGGGGCAGTAGCGCGGCCCGGTGGCGTCAGTGGCCCCCGGCGCGATGGGCGAGCGGTGCAGGTTCTCCCGCACGATGCGGTGTGTCTCCTCGTTGGTGCGCACCAGGTAGCACGGCAACTGTGGCCGCCAGTCGAACTGCTGCGGAATGGGGTACACTGGATTGATTGCAGATTGCAGATTGCAGATTGCGGATTGCGGATCGCCCTCGAAACTGAAATACAGAGGCGTTTCGCTGCCCAGTTGTGGCATCGTCTGGGAAAAGTCAATCGTGCGGGCGTCAATGCGGGGTGGGGTGTTGGTTTGGAGGCGGGCCAGGCGGAAGCCGAGATCGCGCAGCGAGGCGGAGAGCCCCGGCGCGGAAAATTCGGCGGCGCGACCGGCGGGCCAGGCCTGCTCGCCGGAGAGGATGCGCCCACCCAGGAAGGTGCCAGCCGTCAGCACCACTGTTCGCCCGGCGTAGAATCGGCCGGTGTGGGTGGTCACGCCCTGCACGCGGTCATCTTTTACGACCAACCGTTCGACGCGGGCTTGCTTCAGGTGCAGGTTGGGCGTACCCTCCAGGGTGAGCTTCATGCCCAGGGAGTAGAGCCGCTTGTCGCACTGTGCCCGCCGCGACTGCACGGCTGGCCCCTTGCTGGGGTTGAGCCGGCGTATTTGAATGAAATAACGGTCCACGGCGCGGCCCATCTCGCCGCCCAGGGCGTCGATCTCCCGCACCAGGTGGCCCTTGCCAGGGCCGCCCACGGCCGGGTTGCAGCTCATCTGGGCGATGAGGTCTAAATTCATGGTCAGGAGCAGCGCGCGTGCGCCCATGCGCGCCGCCGCCAGGGCTGCCTCGCACCCGGCGTGCCCCGCGCCGACGACGATCACGTCGTACATGGTTTATGTTCCTTGAAAGCTAATGAGAATTATCTGCCAGGGGGATGCCAGCCCGCCGCTGCCCAAAGAGAGCGGGCGGCTACTATTTCCTCGTTGTTCAGCCTCAAGGCAACTATTGTGGCTCGGCCTGTCGGCGTCAGACCAATGATTTCCGTCCCGTCTTCGGACCAGACAGAGTGCACAGCCCACGATTGCAGCCTAGGATTGAAGAGAGGCACAAGGGTGTCGGTCAAAGGATCCACAGCGTGAGTTTTGGCTCCTTTGAACTCGTTGCAGCGGCGGCAAGACAGCCACAGGTTGTCTCGCACGGTTTCACCGCCGGCTGCCTCGGGTACCAAATGATCTATGACCATGGGACGGCCTATGATGCTTTGGAGCGTCAGGCAGTAGCCGCAGCGATACTCAGCGTCTCGGGCCACCTGGCGGCGCAACGCTGCCGGAATGTAAATCTTGCTCATGTCTCTTGCATCCCACCGGGTATAGAAATGACGTGCCCACGCCATCTCAGCAATGCATAGGCGTAGGACTTGCGCAGCATGAGCAGGTCAGCTTCTTCTCGGAGGGCCGACAGTGTGCTTCTCTCCGAATCGTTCAAGCCCTCACGTCGGTTCTCATCTAAAAGTTCTTCGTAAAGAACCACTTTATCGTCGTCCATCTCGGCTCGGGCGATTTGCCACAGCATGTCGTCGCTCAAGCAATCTAGAGCTTGAAGGTCGGCTCTGAATCGTTCTGGCACTCGCTCAAGGCGAGGTGGCATCCCTGCTTTAATGGTTGTTATGAGTATTTCATCGAGAGCGCGCTGGGATGCGTCCGCCATTTTTTTCAGCCGCTCGTATAGAGGGCTTGGCAAATTCAAAGTTACAGCTTGGATTGTCATCTCTGTCTCGCTTTCTTCAATATTCGATCTTGTTCTGAAAGGCGGCTGTCCCTTTCCTCGACGATCATCTCACTGGCCGGTTTGCCGCCGGCCTGGATGGGTCTCCAACGTTGGTTTTCGCTTCCCGATAGGTATTGCGCCATCTCGTCGAGGTCGGGGCCAGTGACGCCTGTCTGCCGCAAAGCAGCGATGACTCGCTTTTGCAGTGCCATCGCTTCTGGCGTAGGAATCGCATTGGCTTCCGTTTCTATTTCTCCCTCAACGTAACGCAACCCCCATTCCAGAACGCGGGGCAGGTCGTCCTGGTATGGTTGCAGCCGCTGTGCCAGTTCCGAGGGTACCAGTATCTGGATGGTCTCCATGGTGGTTGTGTCTCTCATTGCCATTATGTTTTCTTTTCTGTCTCACCTGTTCACTAACATTATACCCTTCGCTGGCCGATTGTGCAAACGACCTGTCCTCATGGCTGCAGCCCCGCCCACTTTTCCTGCAAATCGGCAATGTCCTCGAACACCAAATCCGGCTGAATTTCCGACCCGGCCAGCAAGGCCCGATCCGTCGCGCCGGAGAGTACGAGCAACGAGAGGACGCCGGTGCGCTGCGCGGCCAGGATGTCGGTCTCCAGGCGGTCGCCCAGGGCGGCA
>CAYVPU010000330.1:0-3563 GCA_964453885.1 uncultured Anaerolineae bacterium
CTCAACCAGCGCTAATCTCGCCACCAGGCGCGCCGGCGCTTGAGGCTTTGCACCCGGCGCTGACGAATTGCCTCACACAACCCCGCCACGGTGGAGCAATCGGCGTCGAAAACCGAGTAGCAACGGCCTACCGCCTCCTTCCGATGTGCATCGCTGCCGGCGAGACCCAGAACACCGTTCTCACGGCTCCAGACCTCGGCCAGGCGATTGTGCTCGTCGCTATTGCCGCCGTTGCACGTTTCTATCGCATCCACGCCCTGGACAGGCCGCCCTCCATGACGAAAGGGATGGGCCTGCACCACGACGACTCCCTCCCGGTGAGCCAACGCCAGGCAAGTCTCCAGCGAATAGTTCTCACCGAGTTCCAGCAGCACTGCCTCGTCCAGGCCATAGACCAGGAAATCTCCCTCGGTAAAAGAAAACTCGATGCCCGGCAGGACAATGAGGTCGCGGCCCTCAGCCGCCTGGCACACAGCGCGGTAACCGGCATAGAGCCTGGAGGGATCATGGCACAGACTAAGCCCGATGAAAACGTGGTCGGTAATACAAACGCCATCCAGCCCCGCCTCGATGGCCGCCGCCACCATCGCCTCTGGCTGGATACGCGAGCAATCCGAGACGATAGCCGTATGAGTGTGCAAGTCTATCCGCATATCTCTCCCTGGAAAACCAAGTCGGAAAGCCGAGTTCTTGCCCCGGCCCCGTCAATCCGACTTGCCTCACCCTTGTTCCTTCATGCTCAGGCCAATGCGGCCCCGCTCAATGTCCACCTTGATCACGCGCACCTCCACCACGTCGCCCACGGCCACCACCTCATGGGGGTTGCGGACGTAGCGGTCGGCCATCTGCGAGACGTGCACCAGCCCATCTTGCTTGACGCCAATGTCCACGAACGCGCCAAAGTCAACAACATTCCTAACCGTTCCCTGGAGCACCATCCCCTCGCGCAGGTCTTCCATCTTGAGCACGTCACTGCGCAAAATCGGCCGGGGCAGCTCGTCGCGGGGGTCCCGGCCAGGGCGGACGAGACTCTCGACGATGTCGGCCAGCGTTGGCTCGCCCACTTCCAGCACCTCGGCCAGTTCCGCCAGGGGTTGCTCACGGGCAAAGCGGCGCACCCGGTTGGGCAGGTCCGGCTCATCGCCACGTACATCCATCAGCACAGAGAGCCGTTCGACGACGGGATACGACTCGGGGTGGATCGGCGTGTTGTCCAGCGGGTTGTCGCCGCCGGGGACGCGCAGGAATCCGGCCGCCTGCTGAAAGGCTTTGACACCCAGGCCCTTGACCCCTTTGAGAGCCTTCCGCGCGCGAAAAGGGCCGTTCGCGTCGCGGTGAGCGACGACGTTGGCCGCCACCCGCTTGTTGACCCCGGCCACGTATTGCAGCAGCGCCGGCGAGGCGGTGTTCGCGTCCACGCCCACGTGGTTGACCGCCGACTCGACGACCGTGTCCAGCGTCTCCAACAGCCGCTTCTGATCCACGTCGTGCTGGTAGAGACCGACGCCGATTGACTTGGGCTCGATCTTGACCAGTTCTGAGAGCGGGTCTTGCAGCCGCCGGGCGATAGAGACCGCGCCGCGCATGGCCACATCCAGGTCGGACAACTCCTGGCGGGCCAGCGGCGAGGCAGAATAGACCGACGCGCCGGCCTCGTTGACCATGACGTACGCGCCGCGCTCCGCCTGGGCGATGACCTCCGCGGCCAGTGATTCGGTCTCCCGCGAGGCCGTGCCATTGCCTATGGCAATGACGTCCACCTCGGCTCGCGTCATCAGTTCGACCAGGGTACGCACGGCTTCCGGCCAACGCTTTTGCGGGGCGTGAGGGTAGATCGTCGTGCCGCCGATGAATTTGCCGGTGGCGTCTACCAGGGCCACCTTGCAACCGGAGCGGTAGCCGGGATCAATCCCCATGACGCGCATCCCCCGCAGCGGCGGGGCCAGCAGCAGCGCGCGCAGATTGGTGGCAAACACTTTTATCGCGTGGTCATCGGCCTCTTCCGTCAGGTTCCGCCGCAGGTCTCGCCCGACGGCCGGGGCCAGCAGCCGCTTGTAGCCATCGGCCACGGCCAGCCTCACCTGCCCGGCAAAGATCGATGCCGGGTCCTTGATGTAACGGGCCTCTATGTCGGCCACGAGATCCTCGTCGTAGACGGCCAGCCGCACCTTGAGCGCGCCTTCGCCCTCGCCCCGGTTGACTGCCAGCAGACGGTGGGGTGGCACGGCGCGCAGCGGCTCGGAAAAGTCGTGGTACATGCGATACTTGCCCTCGGGGTCGGCGGCCTCGTCGGCCAGCGTGCAGGCCAGCACCGCTTCGTCAAAGGTGCGCTGGCGGACGTGCCGGCGCACCCCGGCATCTTCAGTGACGACCTCGGCCACAATGTCCCGCGCGCCGGCCAGGGCGTCCTCGACGGTGGGCACCTCGTCGCTCAAGAACACCTCGGCCTGTTCCTCCGGCGAGCCCTCGGTGATCTCCTGGCTCAGCATCATCTCGGCCAGTGGCTCCAGGCCTCGCCCGCGGGCGAGGGTGGCCCGGGTGCGGCGCTTGGGCTTGTAGGGCAAGTAGAGATCCTCGACTTCCTGGAGCGTCGTCGCCGCCCGGATCGCCGCCCCCAACGCGGGCGTCAACTTGCCCTGGTCAGCGATGCTTTTGAGGATGGTCGCTTTGCGCTTCTCCAGGTTGCGCAGGTAGCCCAGGCGGGCCTGGATAGCGCGGATCTGCTCCTCGTCCAGGCTGCCGGTGGCCTCCTTGCGGTAGCGAGCGATAAAGGGGACGGTGTTGTCGTCGTCCAGCAGTTCGGCGGTCCGAACAACCTGATCGAGGCGCAAGTTCAACTCGCCGCCGATGGTGCTCAGGATGGCGTCTGTAGGCATAAAGGCTTCTCCGTGCCGAAAAACGTAATGCGTAAAACGTAATGCGTGAAACGTAAACGCAAAACGCGCTGCGCAACGGTCACGTTTCACGCTTCACGTCTCACTTTCCCAAGTATACACCCAACCGCAAGCCGGCGCAATCGCCTCCCACGCGCCCGATTACGTCAAATCGGCCTCATCCCCGCAAGGCTCAGGAAGGCCAGCAGGCCAAAACCGGTGATGATGACGCCCGAGATTCTGTTGACCCAGCCCAACTTGTCAAGGTCGAACCTGTGACGAAACAGGCCGACACCTCCACTCAGAAGGAGCCACCACAAGGCTGAACCAATGAACACCCCCAGGACCAACACACCGGCCGAGACATAGTTCCCGCCGGCGCTCCCCACTCCCAACCCGGCAAACACCGCCGCAAAAGAGAGGAGCGTCATCGGATTGGTCAGCGTCAGAAAGAACGTCGAGGCATAGGTCCCAAGGAGGCCACTTTCCCTGGTTGAGGCCCCGCCTTCCGCCGGTCGGCTCAGAAAGGTCTTGAGGCCCAGGTAGCAGAGAAACGCCCCGCCGACGAGGCGAAGCCAACCTTGTTGACCCACTATCAAGTCCGAGACGAACGTTAGCCCGAAACCGGCCACGCAGCCATAGAAAGCATCGGCCGTGGCTGCTCCCAGACCAGAGACGAGGCCCGACACC
>CAYVPU010000331.1:0-3544 GCA_964453885.1 uncultured Anaerolineae bacterium
TATGCGCAGCTGAAGATTGTGTTTGTCAGTCATTACTCTCTTCCCTTGTATATAATACTCCCACGATCTATCAGGACTTTACACATCCTCGTGAGATTGTCGCCAGCCGCGCTCCAACCCGGCGGCGTCAAAGGCTTCCAGTGCGACCAGGTACTCCTCGAACGTCACCTTGCGCCCCAGGACTGGATCGCCGACGGCGTGGTAGGCGGGAAAGTACTGATCCATGAGGCTGACGTGGACACGCGGCGAAAGCTCGGTGGCGATCCAGGCCAACACATCAGCCGTACCGGAGAGTCCCTCGGGCAGCACCATCTGCCGCACGATGAGGCCCCGCTGGGCCAGGCCGTTCTCGTCCAACGCCAGGTCTTCCCCCACCTGGCGGACCATCTCCCGCAGCGCAGCCCGATTCACCTCTACGTAACCCGGAAAGCCAGAGAGGCGGCGGGCTATCGCATCGTCGGCGTACTTGGCGTCGGGCAAGTACACGTCCACCACTCCGTCCAGCAGGCGCAGCATCTCGACTGACTCGTAACCGCTGGTGTTGTACACCAGGGGCAGCCGCAGACCGCCTTCGATGGCGCGAGGCAGAGCGGCCAGGACGTGGGGCACAAAGTGCGTCGCTGTGACCAGGTTGACGTTGTGCGCCCCCCGGCTTTGGAGTTCCAGCATCATCTCCCCCAGCCGTTCCACGCTGACCAGGTTACCGGCACCCAGTTGCGAGATGGGATAGTTCTGACAGAAACGGCAGCGGCCCGTACAGCCGGAGAAAAAGATCGTGCCCGAGCCGCACGAGCCGCTGATGGGCGGTTCTTCCCAGGGATGCAGCGTCCAACTGGCGATCTTTAGTTCCGCGTTGCAGCGACAGACGCCGACCTTGCCGGCCAGCCGGTTCACGCCACATTCGTGGGGGCAAAGACGGCAGCTTTCCAGCGTGGCCCAGGCCCACTCAGCGCGCCGGGCCAGTTCGCCGGAGCGGTACAGCGAGAGGTAGGAGGGTTCGCAGGTCAGACAGCCGCGATTCTTTCCCACTCGGGCCTCTCCTCATCCATCGCCTGCATCTCTCGCCGCAACTCAAAGATCTGATCCCGCAGCAGCGCCGCCTTTTCGAACTCTAACTGGGCAGCGGCCTCTTTCATCTGCTTCTCCAGGTCCTTGATTAGCCGCGCCATCTCGTCTTTGGGCATGCGGCCCTCGGTGACGTATTCGGCCCGCTCTTCAGCAGCCACCTTGAGCCGGTCGGTCAGGTCGCGGACTTCTTTGACGATGCTGGCCGGGACGATGCCGTGCTCCCGATTGTGGGCCAATTGCTTTTCGCGGCGGCGATCTGTCTCGTCAATCGCCCGCTTCATTGAGCCCGTCACCGTGTCAGCGTACATGACCGTCTGGCCGTGGACGTGCCGCGCGGCGCGGCCTATCGTCTGGATGAGGGCCGTGTCGGAGCGCAAAAAACCCTCCTTGTCGGCGTCCAGAATAGCCACCAGCGAGACCTCGGGCAGATCCAGCCCCTCGCGCAGCAGGTTGATGCCCACCACCACGTCAAAAGTACCCAGGCGCAGGTCGCGCAGGATCTCGACTCGTTCCAGGGTGTGCACTTCGGAGTGCAGGTAATGCACCTTGATCCCCATCTCGAGCAGGTAATCGGCCAGGTCTTCGGACATGCGCTTGGTGAGGGTTGTCACCAGGACCCGCTCACCTCGATTCACCCGCTCGTTGATGCGACCGATGAGGTCGTCAATCTGTCCCGCCGTGGGCAGGAGGGTGATCTCGGGGTCCACCAGGCCGGTGGGCCGGATGAGCTGCTCCACCACCTGCTCTGATTGCTCCAGTTCATAAGGTCGCGGCGTGGCCGAAGTACAGATCACCTGGCTGAGCCGCGCTTCGAACTCGTCAAAGTTGAGGGGGCGGTTGTCCATGGCGCTGGGTAGGCGGAAGCCATAGTCCACCAGCACCTGCTTGCGGCTGCGGTCGCCGTGATACATGCCCCGCACCTGTGGCAGGGCCATGTGCGACTCGTCCACGATGAGGAGAAAGTCGTCGGGAAAGTAATCCATCAACGTCCAGGGAGGCGTGCCCGTCGGGCGCTGATCCAGGTGCCGGGAATAGTTTTCGATGCCCGAGACGTAGCCCACCTCGCGGAGCATCTCCAGGTCATATTTGGTGCGCTGTTCCAGCCGCTGCGCCTCCAGCAGTTTGCCCTGGGCTTTAAACTCGGCCGTCCGCACGGCCAGTTCTGCCTCAATGTCCTTGATGGCCTGGATCAGCTTGTCCTCCGGCGTGATAAAGTGCTTGGCCGGATAGATTTCGACCTCGTCGTGCTCGACCAGGACTTCCCCGGTGAGGGGGTCTATTTCGACGATGCGCTCGATCTCGTCGCCCCAGAAAGCGAAACGATAGGCAAAGTCGCGATAGGCCGGTTGCACATCCAGCGTATCGCCCCGCACGCGGAACCGGCCCCGCGCCAGCTCCAGGTCGTTCCGGTCGTAATGGATCTGCACCAGGTGGCGCAGAACCTTGTCCCGCCTGATGGTCTCTCCCCGGTGCACCTTGAGCACCACCCGCCCGTACTCCTCTGGACTGCCGATGCCGTAAATGCAAGAGACCGAGGCAACGATAACCACGTCCCGCCGGCTAAAGAGACTGGACGTGGCCGCCAGCCGCAGGCGGTCAATCTCCTCATTGATGTCGGCGTCTTTTTCGATGTAGAGATCGTGTTTAGGGACGTAGGCTTCGGGCTGGTAATAGTCGTAATAAGAAACAAAAAATTCGACAGCGTTGTGAGGAAAGAACTCTTTGAACTCGGCATAGAGCTGTGCAGCCAGCGTTTTATTGTGCACCAGCACCAGCGCAGGGCGCTGCGTCTGCTGGATGACTTGCGCCATGACAAACGTCTTGCCCGTGCCCGTCGCGCCAAGCAAAGTCTGATACCGATAGCCATTGTCCACACCCGCCACCAACTTTTCGATGGCCTGGGGTTGGTCACCCGTCGCCCGCAGATCCGAAACAAGTTGAAACCCTGGCATGTTGCACCCTCCACTCCTGGCCGAAAATAGAACACAAGTTCGCCCCCTAATTATACCCCGGAATCCCTGGCGGAGCAAGAACACTCGAACCAGCAACCCTCCCACTTCAAACCGTTTCTTAACCCTTTTCTAACCAATTTCTAACGAATCAATGTTATCATAAGTAGCATGATGGGAGTACTGTTCAAAGATCATGATAAAATAACCAGCTTGTCAAGAAATCAAGACCTGTGATGTGAAAGGGGCCTAGTAGTCTACCTCTGTTTCGGGAGAGGAAACCGATCGCCAGGACCAGACCTTGCCAGGGAGGACAATGAAGAAAACGAAACAGAGGCTGGCTTTGACCTGGAGGTTGCTGCCTCTGCTGGCAGCCCTGATGATGCTCGTGGTGACCACCCTGTTTGCGGTGCCTACTCCCACATTCAGGGCAGCCAGTACCACTGTATCGTATCCTCTACTCTTTGTAATGGCTATAGCGGTATCCGCCCTGCTGACCCCCCTTGTCCGAAAGCTGACCCTGCGGA
>CAYVPU010000332.1:0-3523 GCA_964453885.1 uncultured Anaerolineae bacterium
GCCAATTCGAGGTGTCCAGCATGTTGTTGACTGGTACAAAAATTCGACTCATCTGTAAAGAATTCGCGCCCTCAAAGAGTTTGTTTGGCTGTGCGTGCTTGTAACTCGAAACGTACCTCGACGCCCGCCAGGGAGACGAGATCGCCCGGGTGGAGGATTGCCTCGCTGACCGGCTGGTCGTTGACGGTCGTGCCATTGGCGCTGCCCAGGTCTATCAGCCACCACTGGCCCTCGCGCTGCCGGAGTTGAGCGTGATGCCGGGAGACGCGCGGATGTTCGATGACTATGTCGTTATCAAGGTTGCGGCCCAGGCTAACCGGGGAGGGAGTGAGGGGAAAGCGCCGGTCGCCTATCAATAGGTAGCAGGCGAGGGACTGCTTCTCTGTAGCGGTTTCTTGCACTGTTCGGGTGTCAAACTCTTGGGTGTCTGGAGAAAGCCCGGCCGGTGACTGGGGCGTGGTCAGATAAGCACGCACCTCTACCTGGCGGGGGGGCACGCGGTCGGAGGCGGAGAGATGGACCTCGGGCCGTCGCGCCAGGGTCGCGCCGATTTGCTGGACGGTCGCCATCAGATGGCTGGTCAATGCCTGCTCGATCTCTGCATGGCCTCGCCCGCTGCCCAATCGCGCATAGTCGCCCGGATGAAGAAATACTTGATAATCATCTGGGGCCAGCCAGACGCCATTTGGCCCGGCGATTCGACCGTCCTCCAGGGCGCGGACCAGTTGCTCTGCCAGTTCGGCCCGGTGAAGGCGGGTGCGGAACAGGCGGGCAAAGCCCCCTTCCAGCCAACGTTCGGCCCAAGCCTCAAATCGAGTCAGCGCGTCTAGCGGTTTCGATGCCATGCAAAAGATTATAGCCTATCCCGAGGGAAAGGTCAATCTCGTGGTGCGTGAAAATCATCGTGGCATCTGGATCACGAATCACGTTTTACGTTTTAAACTTGATCTGCTCGCGCTTTTGTGGGATAATAGGCACTGCATCTCGGAACGAGAATGGAGCCAGGTTCATGTCTGAAGGTTCGATGGGTGTTCTCAGCGGACGGGAAATGGAGATCCTGCTGCTGGTAGCACAAGGACTTTCCAATAAAGAGATTGCCCGCGAATTGTTTATCAGCGCCAACACGGTAAAGGTTCACCTTCGCAATATCTTTGGCAAGCTGGAGGTGAGTTCCCGCACCGAGGCGACGATGGTAGCCGTTCGCCATGGCTGGGTAGCCGTGGGTCGGGAGACACCCAAAGGCAAGGCATCCGCAGGGCTGACGGTGGAGGCTTCTGCCGCACCCACAGCCCTGTGGCAGCGAGTTTTCCTGCTGGTCGCGCTGGCTGCCGTGGCTCTTACATTGGTTTGGACCTGGCCCCTGCCGGCGCCGACAGAAAAGTCGTCAGAGAACCCCCTGGTTGACAATCCCAGATCAGTGGCGCTCAAGCTGCCCTCTCGCTGGCAAGAAGAGGTCTCCATCTCGATTGCCCGGGGCCGGCTGGCGGTGGTGGTCGTCAATGGACTTGTTTATGCGATTGGAGGTGAGACGCCAGGGGGCGGTTTCACCGGAGTGGTGGAGGTCTATGACGCCGTCCAGCAGACCTGGGCACTGAGAGCCACCAAGCCTGTGCCGGTGGCGAACATTGGCGGTGCGGTGCTGGGCGGCAAGGTCTACGTGCCGGGAGGGTCAATTTCCTCTGACCAGGTGACGGGTGTGGTGGAGGTCTATGATCCGGCCACCGACCGGTGGGAACAGGCGGCCCCACTGCCGTCGCCCCGGGCAGCTTATGCCCTGGCCGTACAAGGCGGGAAGCTCTACCTCTTTGGGGGAACCAATGGGCAAGAGGACATGGCGACTGTGCTGGTCTACGACCCGGCGACCGACGAATGGCGGCAAACCAGGTCTTTGATGCCCCAGGCGCGAGCCTTTGCCGCAGCAGCCACGCTCGATGACCAAATCTATGTGGTAGGAGGCTATGCTGGCGAGCGCGAATTAGACATCTGCCAGGTCTACCGTCCGCTGGTGGGAGAGTGGGGTTCGTGTGCTCCGATGCTCGAGGGCCGGGGAGGGCTTGGCTTGGTCGCTGTAGGCCGCCAACTGTGGGCCATCGGCGGTGGCTGGGAGAGCTACCTGGCCTACAACCAGTGGTACGATCCGGTCAAAGACACCTGGTTCCGCTTCGAGACGCCGGTGTCGGGCCAGTGGCGAAACGCCGGTGCCGCCGAAATCAACGGCAGAATATTCGTCGTCGGCGGTTGGAGCGACGAATTCCTCAACGTCAACCTGGCGTATCAGGCTATGTACAACTATACTATATTCGTCCCCAGCGTGTCCCGGTAAGCCGGCGCTATAAACTCGTCTTTTGTCCTCTGTGCTCGCGCACCACGCACCATGAAACAGGTACTTTTTGGGTCTCTAGGATTTCGCAGGGTCAGTCACAGAGGCTAAGGGTTTTCGTGCAAAACCCTTAGGGTCTCACCCCGCAAAATCCCAGAGCCTACTTTTTTACAGCCCCGGTCCGGCCAACTTGGCCAGCTTGCGTGACGTCTCCTGCCAACTGACTCTGGATAGGCCCATTTTTTGGCGCAAATTGTCGTGGTCCATGCCTGCCTTGTAGCTGCGCACGGCGCTGGACCAGCGCAGCATCTCGAAGGAAAGCGTCGGTAGCCCGGTGCGATGGGCCACATCGTGCAACACGTATTCCAGGTTGCGCGCCGTGCACTCGAATAGCCGTTCCTGGGGCCGATACTGGGCCTGGTACTGCTGAAATACCGGCAGCCAGTCGGTGGGCAGCTTGAGTTTGCGCTCCTTGTGCCAGTAACGAGGATTATCATGGCGGATAAAGACGGTGGGGTTTTGAGGATCGGACGAGTCTATGTGCCTCAGTTGTATTGTCATGCACTCGCCCTTTTTAATGCCCGTTTGCAGCAGCAGTCTCACCAACAGGTGCGGGCGGGCGTCGGGCCGTTCCGCCTCTAGCAGGCTGCGCGTGACCTCCAGCACCTTTTCCACCTGGTCGTCGTACAGGATGTCGGGCAGGGGGGCGCTGACGCTTTGCTGGATGACCGGCGCAGCCGGATCGGCTGGCAGCGTCTGGCTATCGGTGAGCCAGCCAAAAAAAACTTTGAGGGTTGTCACGCGGCGGGCATAGGTCTTGGGACTGCACGGCACGCCGCGCTTGTAGAGCATCCAGGTCAAGAAATCGTTCAGCTCTTTGGTGCCGATTTTGCTCACCGGCGTGCCCGCGCCAGCGTATTTGCCCAGCAAGCGCAGGTCACTCAGAAAAGCCTTGATGGTGTTTTCCGTAAAGCCCTGGCGGATCATGTGGGCCTGGAACGGCCCCAGGGCGGCAGCCAACGAAGTCCCTGCTGTGAGGGGGCGGCTTTCCGCCACCGGTGGGCCAAACTCGCCCTGGCTGCCCCGGCCCGGCTGGCCTTTAGGAAACATCTCTATCTGTTCAGGGGACATGGTTTACCTCCTATCGGCGCGACCCGGCGCACAGATGTTTCATTCGTATAGTCATGCTTTGACATAATTATA
>CAYVPU010000333.1:0-3495 GCA_964453885.1 uncultured Anaerolineae bacterium
GCTACAGACCCAATGCTATTCTCAGCTTGGCATCTAGTTCCTTCATCAATCTCGGTCCAACACAGCCGAGTCGCCGGTGGATCAATTTTCTCTCAATAGAAGCCACCTTTCTCATGCGGAACAGGGATGGTTTTTTCAGGCCTGTTCTGGGAAATGCCGGATCAGTAGTCTCGATAAGGCGGTCAGTGGCAGTCAATGGCGACGGGACGGCCGAGGAAATGAAAGCCAGAACTATGTCAGGGTACGCGTTATCGGCCGAGACAATGATCGCAGGACGGACTTTTGAGGAGGAGAGGTCTGTAAACGGAAAAGGCACCAAGACAATATCGCCTCGGTAAAGCGGCTTGGGCGACATGGCCTACACCTCCTCCCCATCTTTGGGGGAGTAGACATCCTCGGCAGGATCGGCTAGAAAGTCGAAAGCGCCGCCCTGTTCAGCCAGTTTGGTCATCAGCAGAGGCGCTAAATCATTACCTCGTGCGGCGTAAGAGACCTCATTCTCCTTTTCCTGTATGACCACAAAGGCCAGCCAAACCCGGCGTCGATCTTTCAAGATAACCTTTTCCAGAGGCCAAAAGTGACCGTCTTTGAATATTGCCTCAACGACTTGAATCACAGCTGTCTCCTCAATACTCTTGTGTCCAAAAGATGGCTTTGACTTTTCTCTTGGATTATATCACAGGTTCACATTCAAGTAAACTATGCTGCAGGTCAACTTTTGCAGGCACAGTCGAAGGAGGGCAAGAATGCAAAACGGGACGACACTCCGCTTCATCGCTCTTCTGATCATCGTCGTCATCTGCGCCGGACTGGCTGCGTCGGTAGCCGCACTCTCTACCCCCTCTCTCTACACTCTGGCCTCTATGCCTCCTCTCGCCGACGACCCCAACCCGCCCACTGACACGGTCAAACTGGTATTCATTCACCACTCCTGCGGGGAGAATTGGCTTGGTGATGGCAACGGCGGCCTGGGCATTGCCCTGCGCGGCAACAACTACTTTGTCAGCGACACCAACTATGGCTGGGGGCCGGACGGCATCGGCGACCGGACGGACATCACCGATTGGCCAGAGTGGTTCCGTGGACCCCACAGCAGCACCTACCTGAGCGCCCTCTATACCGAATACGGGGACCATTCCTACAACTATAGCCGGCTAACCGACCCCGACCCCGGCCGCGAAAACGAGATCATCATGTTCAAGTCCTGCTTCCCCAACTCGAATCTGGAGGGGAACCCGGACGATCCGCCCGCGCCCGGCGCGGGGCTCACGGTGAGCAATGCCAAGTACATCTACAACGACTTGCTGAGTTACTTTACCACCCGCCAGGACAAGCTCTTTGTCGTCATCACCGCCCCACCGGTTCAGGACCCGACCTACGCAGCCAACGCCCGCGCCTTCAATACTTGGCTCGTCGAAGACTGGCTTTACGACTATTCTCACAACAACGTGGCCGTGTTTGATTTCTACAATGTCCTGACTGACCCGGACAACCATCATCGCTTCCACAACGGCGCGATTGAATACATTAACGATCGCGGAGGAGATACGCTGTACTACCCCACTGGCGATGACCATCCATCCTCGACTGGCAACCAGAAGGCCTCTGCCGAGTTCGTCCCCCTGCTCAACGTCTTTTTCCATCGCTGGAGGGGGGGCGCTGCTGCTCCGTCGCTGACCCTTACTTCTCCCAATGGCGGAGAGTCCTGGCAGGTGAACAACCAGCATCAAATCCGCTGGAACACGGCCGGCACCGTATCCCACGTCAGCCTGGCCTACTCTACCGATGGCTTTACCACGACCCACCTCATCACCTCGATGGTGACCAACACTGGCCTCTGCACCTGGACGACGCCCCTCACTCCGACCAACTCGGCGCGGGTGCGAGTGGCTAGTGTGGTCAGTCCCACCACTGTCTGCGACATCAGCGACAGTGATTTCACCCTTTACGATCCCAGCACGTTCACCAATACTGTCTACCTGCCTATTGTGTTGAGAAACTACACGCCGTCCACACCAACAGATGGCACGCCCATCCAACCGGCAGATCTGGTGTATCAGGGCGCGTTCAGGCTGCCGGACGCACCGGGAACGCCGGAGAACGTAGGCTGGGAATGGGGCGGCTCGGCTATGACCTACTATCCGGATGGCGACCCCGACGGGCCGAGCGATGGCACCCCCGGCTCTATCTTTGGCAGCGGACATGATCAAACGCAATATGTCTCCGAAATCAAAATCCCCGTCCCGATTATCTCCTCGGACAAGGATGTAGACGACCTGAACACGGCAGAGACCTTGCAGGATTTCTACGACATCAGGGGGAATCTGTACGACGGCCGTTTTGAAGCCTGGGAGATTCCGCGGGCCGGCCTGGCCTACTTGCCCAAACAGGGCAGCCAGACGACAGACAAGCTTCATTTCTGCTGGGGGGTGCACATGCAGGAGGGCGACACCGGCCCATCGCACGGCTGGTGCGAGCTAGACCTGTCGGCCCCACAGTCGGCCGGCATCTGGCGAATCGGAGGATACTGGAATTATGCCACCACCGATTACCTGTTTGACATTCCACAGTCCTGGGCCGACACTTACACACCGGGCAAATACCTGGCGACGGGCCGCTTTCGGGATGGCGGCCAAGGTGGAGAAGGCCCGTCCTTGTTTGCCTACGGTTTAAATGAAGGGACTCCGCCCACATCGGGCACCTTGCTCTCGGCCACGCCTCTGCTGCTATACGGCACTGCCTATGAGGACAACCCACCCACAATGAACAACTACCACCATTCCGACGAGTGGTCCGGCGGGGCCTGGCTCACCGCCAGTGACAAATCCGCCGTCATCTTTGTCGGCACCAAGGGGCAGGGAGACTGCTGGTATGGGTGCGCCGACGGAACCTATGAGCCTCCTTGGCCTGACGATTGCGACAGGGGCTGGTGGTCCACCAGCTTTGTAGGGCAGATCCTCTTTTACGACCCCGCCGATTTGGCCGCCGTGGCTCAAGGCGGTATGGAGACCTGGGAGCCCCAGCCCTATGTCACGCTGGAAATTGACGAATACTTGTACCACATCGAATCCAGCCAACAAAAATACCACGTTGGCGCGGCCAGCTTCGACCGCGAACGAGGGCTGCTGTACGTCTTTGAACCACTGGCCGATGGGGACAAGCCTCTGGTGCACGTCTGGAGAGTGGACGGATAATCACCTTTGGTCACCTCTTCTTGCACGGGTGGGCCGAGTGAGCCATGCTTTCTCTACTGGACACTTTTATGACGAGCGTCGCGAATTGACGGATGAAACGAATTTGGCTAAAATTGACTGAAAAGCATTCGTGACAAGAGCCTGGGCATTTGAAAAAATGTCCGGTGGCAGAACCATGCTTCAGATCAGCAATGTCTCCAAAACTTACGGCGATGACACGATCCTGGCGAACGTCTCTTTCGTCGTCAACCCTGGCGACCGGGCGGGGCTCGTCGGTCCCAACGGCTGCGGCAAGACAACG
>CAYVPU010000334.1:0-3490 GCA_964453885.1 uncultured Anaerolineae bacterium
CCATCCGCCTCCGCCTGGCGTTTCGATAATCACCCGGTCGCCAGCGTTGAGATGTGCGGTGTATTTGCCGCCGACGACCGTCTCTACCCCCTTTTGTACCACGCGGTTGCTCCCCACCTGTCCCGGCTCACCGCCCTGCAAGCCATAGGGTGCATAGATGCGCCTCTCACTGTTAATGGTGACCGTGACAGGAGCCAGGAATTCATAGTCCCGGCGGATGCCATCGCCGCCACGGTGTCGTCCCTCCCCGCCGGAGCCATCGCGCAGACTGTATTCCACTATCCGCATCGGCAAAGCGTATTCCAGCGCCTCCACCGGCGTGTTGCGCGTGTTGGTCATGTGACTGTGTCGCCCGCTCAGGCCGTTCCCCGATGGCCCCGCGCCATGTCCCCCGCCGATGGTCTCGTAATACACAAAGGGTTGGCCGTCCACATTTCCGCCAAAGGTAAAGTTGTTCATCGTCCCCTGGCTGGCGGCGGGGAAACGATCCGGCAGAGCCTGGGCCAATGCGCCCAACACCACGTCCACGATGCGCTGGCTCGTTTCCAGGTTGCCCAGGACAACTGCTGCCGGAAAATCGGGATTGAGCACGCTGTGCGCGGGCGTGATCACAGTCACCGGCTGGAAACAGCCATGATTGACCGGCACGTCGTCCTGCGCCAGCAAATGCACGCAGTACCACGTCGCCGAGCAGACGATGGCCTCAACCGCGTTCAGATTGCCCGCCACCTGGGGAGCACTCCCAGAAAAGTCCACTATCATCTGCGGGCCAGCGACGGTGATTTTCACCCGGATGGGGATGCGACGCTCCTGCTGGCCATCGCCCTCCAGCGCGTCTTCAAAACGATACACGCCATCGGGGATGGCCTCGATAATTGCCTCGGTCATACGGCGAGAGTAGTCCAGCAGGGCCTCGGCGTGTTCTTGCACGCAATCCAGGCCATGGGTCTCCACCAGAGACAGCAAACGCTGCTCTCCCACGCGGTGCGCGGCCAACTGTGCTTCCAGGTCTCCCAGACGTTCGTCCGGTGCGCGGCTGTTGGCCGTGATGAGGGCCAACACGCCCGCGTTGCGCTTCCCGGCCTCCACCAGCTTGACCGGCGGGATGATGATCCCTTCCTGGTAAAGCTCGGTGCTCAACGGCAACGACCCGGGGGTCATGCCGCCAACGTCGGCATGATGGGCACGGCTGGCGACAAAGAAGCGTATAGCATCGCCAACGAACACCGGCGAGACCATCGTCACGTCGGGCAAATGCGTTCCCCCATGATAGGGATCGTTCAAGATGACGACGTCTCCCGGCTGAAAGACCTGGACAGCCTGCAGGGCAGATGCCACCGACGCCGGCATACTGCCCAGATGCACTGGGATATGCGCCGCCTGGGCCACCATCCGTCCCTGGGCCTCGAACACCGCGCAGCTAAAGTCCAATCGCTCCTTGATGTTGGGGCTGAAACTGGCGCGTTGCAGGGTAATGCCCATCTCCTCGGCCACCGAGGCGAATAGGTTCTTGAATACCTGGAGGCTGATGGCGTCTATGGTCATCTTGGGCCTTCCAACACGATGTTGTGATAGGCGTCCACTCGCGCCGACCACCCCGGCGCGATAAAAACAGTGCTGTCCAATTGGAAAACCAGGGCCGGTCCAGCAAACGTCGTACCCGGCTGCAGGCGCGCCCGTTCGTATAGCGCGATCTCGCACCATCTGTCGTCCACAAAGGCTGACTTGTATCCCCAAAGCGCATCCGCGCCGCCGTTCTCTATGATCGGTTCGGGAACAAAGGCCGGCTTTTCCACCAGGCCCGTCGCCTGTAAACGCAAGTTCACCACCTCGACCGTCCGTTCCGGCATAGCATGACCGTAACTCCGAGCGTGCGCGCCGTGAAACCCGGCCAGAATGTCTTCCACAAAGGGAATCGCCAGTTCATAAGACTGGCCCTGATAGCGCACGTCCAACAAGCCGTCGAAAACCATTGCCTCTTCCGCGACGCCTTCACGCAGCAGGTCAGCGCGGGCCCTGGCGATCATCTTTTCCAGTTGAACCCGCAATTGAGCAGGCGTCTCAGCCGTGACCGGCTGTAACACGGCCCGGCTGTAATCGAGCACGACGTCGGCTACTAACAGGCCAAGGGCGCACAACACCCCCGGATGGCGCGGAATCAGCACCCTCGGAATCTCTAGTCCCACCGCCACTTCGCAGGCGTGCAGCGGTCCGGCCCCGCCGAACGCCACCAGGGTGAAATCGCGAGGGTCATGGCCCCGCGCAATCGTTACCCGGCGCAGCGCACGGTTTATGTTGACATTAGCCACGTCAATGACGCCCAGTGCAGTCATCTCGACGCTGAGCCCCATCGCTTCTGCCAGCGAGGTCAGAGCTGCCTGCGCAGGTTCCAGATACAGCGGCATGGTGCCACCCAAAAAGTGCTCTGGATCCAGCCGGCCCAGGACCGCATTGGCGTCGCTGACCGTCACCTGTCGCCCACCGCGCCCGTAGACAATCGGGCCAGGATCGGCCCCGGCGCTCTCCGGCCCCACGCGCAACGCGCCGCCCGCGTCCAACTGGGCAATCGAGCCGCCCCCCGCGCCGATGGTCTCAATGTCCAACATGCGCACCCGCAGCGGCAGGCCGTCAATCTCGGACTCGGCACGCCGAACAGTCTGGCCGGGGCACAGCGATACGTCGGTGGACGTGCCGCCCATGTCCAGTGTGATAACCTTTTCAAAACCCGCCATCCGGGCCAGGTGGAATGCACCAACAACACCCGCAGCCGGGCCACTCAAGACCGTCTGGACGGCTTGCCGTCGGGCGCGCCGGGCGCTGATCATACCGCCATCGGATTTCATGAGCCGCAGCAACGACGTGACCGGCAACATTTCTTCAAGGTGTTTGAGATAACAACTCACCACCGGACGGACGTAGGCGTCCAGGGCAACGGTGCTGGTGCGCTCGTACTCGCGGAACTCGGGCAGCACTTTGCACGATAGGGCGATTTGCCACTCCCGCAACAAGCCACGCTCCAAGATGCGGGCTCGCACGGCCTGCTCGTGCGCCGGGTTCAGGTAGCTGTACAGGAAACAGACGGCTACCGACTCAATGCCCTGTCCGGCGATGCCATCCAGCACAGCATCGAGCGCCGGCATGTCCAGGGGCGTCAAGACCGCGCCGGTATGGTCCAGGCGCTCCGGGACCTCGTAGCACCACTGTCGCGGTATCAACGGCCGCGGTCGTTGCGGTTGTAACGCATAGAGCACCGGGCGGTTCTGTCGCCCAATGGCCAGTATGTCACGGAAGCCCTTTGTGGTAATGAGCGCGGCACGCGCGCCTTTCCGTTCCAGGATGGCGTTCGTCGCAATCGTCGAACCGTGCGACACCCGCTTGATGGCCGATAACCCCTGGGGACTCATGGCTGCCAGGCCAGCCAGCATGGCCTGCGCCGGATCCTGTGGTGTGCTCAACAACTTTTGAATTTGCAAGCGACCATCCACGCTCA
>CAYVPU010000335.1:0-1959 GCA_964453885.1 uncultured Anaerolineae bacterium
AGGCGGGCAAAACGGACGCTCCCGGCTGCCAAAAAGTGCTTGATGAGTCGCTCCAGCATGGCCATGCGGTGCCCGCGACCAATCACCTGCGGGTGCATGGTCAGCGTCAACACACCGCCGGGCGCGTGAGTGCGCATATAGTCGAATTCCGCAGCCCAGATCTCAAAGACCTTGGACGGTGCAGAGAGGCCCACACGATAGGGGTCAAAGTTGGAAGTAAAGTGGGGCCAATCGTCCAGGGAAAAGTGCACCGGGAACTCCCAGATGGGCGCCAGTTCGCCCCGCCGAAGGGGCTGATCCTTGCTCACTACATCGCCCAGACGAGGTCGGTAGGGATAAAAGTCGCCGGCAAAGAGACTGGAATCGTAGACAAACCCGTATTCGACCAGCAGCGACATGGTGACATCGCTGTAATCCCACGATGGAGAGCGATAGCCCCAGGGACGCTGGCCGGTGACTTTTTCCAACGTCGCCAACCCCCGTTCCAGGCTGGCTCGCTCTTCGACGGGTGTCTGGGTGCCAGGGTCCTCGTGACCGTAACCGTGGTGTCCCACCTCGTGCCCGGTATGCAATATGGCGGCCATCATTTCTGGAAACGACTCGGCGGTGTGACCTGGAGTGAAAAAAGTGGCGTGGATGTCGTATCGCGCCAACAGTTCCAGAATGCGCGGCACGCCCACCCGCGCGCCGAACTCGCCCCGCGAGAGCATGGCTGGCGTCACGCGAGGATAGCCTCCCAACCAGACGCTCATAGCATCAAAGTCAAAAGTCAGGCATACCGTGTTAAGCATGGCGGCTCACCTCACCAGTCAATCCAGCAGCCAAGCCTGGGCTGCCGCCAGGCCAGAGCCGGGCTCAAAGTCGTAGCCGACGGCCATCAGTCCTTGCTCAAGAGCACCGATTGTCGCCAGTACGTCACCGAAACCCGTGACGCCCATGTGCCCAATGCGGAAGTACTCGGTCTTGTTCTCGGGATGCAACCCGCCCGCTAGAATAGCCCCGGCGGCCTTGACGTGTCCCAGCAAGCTGCTGTCCACGCCCTCCGGATAGCGGGGCGCGGTGAGAGTATGCGCCGCGACCTCATCCCGCACCGGCACCTGGCCCATGCCCAGCGCCGATACGGCGGCCTTGATCGCCCGGCTCATGCGGTGATGGCGCTCGAAACGGGCGTCCATTCCCTCGGCCAGGATTTGCCCCAGGCTCACATTCAATGCGTCGACCAGGTTCACCGGCGGCGTGCCGAAATAGGAGGGCTTGCGAGCCTCGTAAGCCTCTGTGACAGGTAGCCAGTTATTCCAGTCGGCGTAATAGTTGACCACCGGATGGCGGCGGCGGCGAAAGGCCTCCATAGCCCTGGGTCCGGCCACCAGCAACGCCAACCCGGGCGGTACACCGACCGCCTTTTGCGAGGCCGTCAGCGCCACATCCACGCACCAATCCTGCTGGCGCAGTTCCTCCCCGGCCACCGAACAAACGCCGTCCACAATGGTCAAGGTTTCCGACTGGCAACTCAGCCTGGCCCAGTTCTCCACGTCGGCCAAGACGCCGGTGCTGGTGTCCACGTGGGTGATGGCCATCACCTTGTAATTGGCCTGGCGCAGTGCAGCCTCTACCTCCCCAGTGGACGGCCGGTCGCCCAGCGACGCGCGGACGCGATCCACCTCCGCGCCATACCGCTCCAGGATGGCTGCCATGCGATCGCTAAAGTAGCCGGTGCTGATCACCAACGCCCGGTCGCCCGGCTCTACCAGGTTGGCCACGGCCATGTCCATGGCCAACGTGCCAGATCCGGCGACGACGAACGGCTGGCCGTCGGGTGAGAGCCATACCCGGCGCATCCGTTCCAGCGCCTGGCCAAAGACCTCGATAAAGTCCGGCGCGACGTGGCTAGTAGTGGCCGCGCCCATGGCCTCCATCACGGCCGGGTCAAATTCGATAGGACCGGGAATCATGAGAAGT
>CAYVPU010000335.1:2059-3466 GCA_964453885.1 uncultured Anaerolineae bacterium
GCGGGTCGTCGTAGCCAGTACATAGTAATACAAATCGGCCAAAACGTCAAGTCGCAGTCCATGCTCGGGCGCATTTCACTTCGGGGCGGGCTATCTCGTAACCAGGACCAGTAGCCGCGATTTCCATATCGCGCCGGCCAACAACAACCCCGTTTGACACATCAGGCCAAACCCGGTATAATCTCAACAAACAAACAAGTCAACATACTGACGAGGTGACAAATTGAGCGAACAACCCCAAACCCCTCGCAGAATCGTCATCAGCAACTCTAAAGGTGGCGTGGGCAAAACGACGACGGCCGTCAGCCTGGGAGCGGGCCTGTCCATGCGCGGCGAGCGCGTGCTGCTGGTAGATCTGGATACACAAGGCCACGTCGCCCGCGCCCTGGACATCACACCAGTCTATTCACTATACGAAGTCCTGGATCGGGGCCTTCCTCCCGGCCAGGCAATCACGGCCGCGCGCCCCAGGCTAGATCTGCTGGCTGGCGGACGGCTGCTGGCCCGCGCGAAAAAGACCATCGCCAGCCTACCCTACGGTGCAGAACACGTCCTTTCTGAGAAACTGAGGGACCTAAACGGGTATGATTATATCATCCTGGATACCGCTCCCAGTTGGGATGTGCTCAACGTCAACGCGCTGTTCTACGCCCACGAAGTGTTGTTGCCCATCAGCATGGAGGCTCTGGCCGTCTACGGCATGGCCGACTTTTTGGAATCAATCCGGGGCGTCCGGCAACACAACCCCGCCGTCCACCTCAAGTACGTCCTGCCCACCTTTTTTGACCGGCGGGTGCGTAAAAGCTCCGAGATCCTCCGACAACTGGTGGATCACTTCCAACGCATCGTGCTGCCCCCCATCCGCTACAACGTGGCTCTGTCCGAGTGTCCTGCCCACGGCAAGACGATCTTTGAATACGCGCCCAAATCCCGAGGCAGCCGGGACTATGCCCGGCTGGTAGAAAGGATTGCCAATGACAGGTAGTAAAGGTAAACCTCGTACCCCTCCCGATCTGATGAGCGAGTTGCTCGGTAGCCTACAAGAAGACGTGCCTCTGCCCGGCGAACGTCCGTCTGAACCTGCCGAGTCAACAGAGCAACAAGTCGACAAATCAACAAATCAACAAATCAGCAAATCAGCAAACCAACATAACGCGGGGTCAACAGAACAATTTGTTGACTTTTCAACAAACAGACTTGTTGACTTGTCAGCCCGTCCCCAGGCCATCAAGACCAAGATACGCAAGCGAGACGGTGCAGAACTGACCCGCAAAACCCACTACTTGACCCCTGTCCAGGTTCGCTTGCTCAAGGAGTACGCCTTTATGATCGACCAGGGCGAGTCGGAGGTGGTGCGCCAGGCATTGGACGAGTTCTTTGCGCGTCATGGGCACAGCATTTGGTCCA
>CAYVPU010000336.1:0-3464 GCA_964453885.1 uncultured Anaerolineae bacterium
TCGGCGTTGGTCACGTTGTTGAGGGCCAGCGTGCGCCGGGTCGCTTCCACGGCGACGACGTTGCTGTCGGCCAGGTAAACCCGCCCCTGCGGAGCCATCCCCGCCGCGGCTAGCCCCACGATGCCGTAGCCACAGCCCAGGTCGAGCACTGTGTCGGTGGGATCAACCTCCATGGTCTCGATGAGCAAACGTGTGCCGGTATCGAGCCGATCCCAGGAAAAGATCCCCGGCTTGGTGACGACGTGAAAGACCTGGCCTCGGACACTGAATGCCTGCTCGCGGTAGCGGTTGTAGTCGTTGGGGGGTGACTTGAATGTTGAGAACATTGTCTTGACACTTGCTCTCTCACGTTAGAAACAGAAGCGGGGGGGACACGAGCCCCTGCTCGCTGACTTGCCAGATATTGCCTGGCCGTGACCTGGGTCATATTTTACGCCATGCACCTCTCTATGTCAAGCGTGTCCGTGGGTCGCTAGTACCGGGCGTTTTCATGTCGCCGGTTTTCTGCCGCACCAGAGTTTGTTCTCTTTGTTCCCCAGAGCAGCAAATAATGGGACACGCATGGGATCGGCCCATTGTGCAAGGCCCTTTCCATGCGCTCAATTCCTCTCTGGAAAGCTGATTCTGGAATCAGGTGCAGGGACGAGAACGCCTTGTCGCGGTAAGCCTGAACGTCGGTGAGTTGGTAGGGGAATTCGACGGTGTTTCTTATAATTTCTCCGAACCTGGTGCGCTCCATGAACTCTCGGAGTTGCACAATGCGAGGGTATCTATCCAACTCAAGCTCAACCGACTCGGGAAAGTAGACGGACAGCGGTTGGCGGTGGCGAATGATCCATTCGGAATCTGTGACCGTACAGACCCTGCCACCGGCTCTGAGCACCCTGTGCGCCTCCCGGAAATACGCGGGGCGGTCGCCCACGTGGTGAATCACGTCTATGGAAAAGACCAGGTCAAAGAAGCCCGGTGAAAAGTTTAGCTCCTCAGCCTTGCCAAGCTGAAATCGAATTTTCTCCGATCGCTCTCTGGCCCTGGACAACATCTGCTCCGATGGATCAATCCCCCAGCAGACACAGCCCATCAGCGATTCCAAAGCCAGGATGTAATTGCCGGTGCCGCAGCCCACTTCCAGGACTTTGGAGGCTCTACCAACGCTGCCGGTCTCGAGAAGATTTTGCAGAACTCTTGAGTGAACCTGGCGGTGCTGGGCGTATTCGGCGGCGATTTTGTTGTAGTCAATAATGGTCTCACATCCCCTCAATCAGCCGCGTCGTCAGACCGGAGTGCCGCTGCGCCACCTTGTTATTCCGCACGGCGATGGCGATGGCCTTGCGCGTGCCCACGAGCACGACCAACCGCTGGGCCCTGGTCACGGCCGTGTACAACAAGTTGCGCTGAAGCATGATGTAGTGGGTCGTCATCACCGGCATCACTACCGCCGGGTACTCGCCGCCCTGGCTGCGGTGCACACTGATGGCGTAGGCATGGGTTAGCTCGTCGGCGCTGGCCCAGTCGTATTCCACCCTGCGATCATCCACGTTCACTGTCAGTGTTTGATCCCCCGGGTCTATGGCCGCGATGTGGCCCACGTCGCCGTTGAACACATTCAAGTCATAGTTGTTCCGCAACTGGATCACCCGGTCTCCCTCGCGGAAGGCGCGTCCGGCCAGGCGGCGTTCCGGCTTGTTCGGCGAGGGGGGATTGAGAGCGGATTGTAAGCAGTGATTCAGATTGCCCACGCCAACCGCGCCCCGGTACATGGGGCTGAGCACCTGCACATCGTTCAGCGGATCCAGGCCGAACTTGTGCGGGATGCGGTTCTGCACAACGTCCACGATGAGATCGGCAGCGGTTTCGGGGTCCGATTCAACAAAGAGGAAACAATCCGTGGCATCCCTGGGAAAATGCGGCATCTGTCCCTGGTTGATGCGGTGGGCGTTCTCAATGATGTAGCTGCCCTCGGCCTGGCGAAAAATGATCTCCAGCCGCACCACCGCCGCCAGGCCAGAGTCTATCACATCGCGCAGGACGTTGCCCGCGCCGACGCTGGGCAGTTGATCCACGTCGCCCACCAGCAGCAGGTGGCCCTCGAGCGGGATGGCTTTCAGCAAGTGGTTGGCCAGCAGCAAGTCGAGCATGGATGCCTCGTCCACGATGACCATGTCGGCCTCGAGGGGGTTCTCGGCGTGGCGTTTGAAACCTCCCAGCGGCGAGTACTCTAGCAAGCGGTGGATCGTCTTGGCCGGACGGCCGGTGGCTTCGGACAGACGTTTGGCAGCGCGGCCCGTGGGCGAGGCCAGGACGTAGCGATGGCGGCGGGCCTCCAGCAGCCGGATGATCGTCTGGACGGTGGTCGTTTTGCCCGTCCCCGGCCCGCCGGTGAGCACCGTTACTCTGTGCGTCAATGCCGTGCGCACTGCCTCTTTTTGCGTGGGGGAGAGTTTCAGTGCCGACTTTTCGTCCAGGTAGGCGAATGTCTGTTCCCAGCGAGCGGACTGAAAGAAAGCCAGGCGTTCGGTGCTGTGGCTCACCAGGGCGCGCAACCGGTTGGCGACGCCTACCTCGCCGTAGTAAAAAGGCGTCAGATAGACGGCCTGCTCCTCACGAATCGCCGTCCCGGCGCGTTCCTCGCCCGTGCGGTAGATGATGGTCTCACGGCGCACCTGCTCGTCGTCTTCCAGCGCCTCAATGCCACCGGCCACCAGCCCGGCATCAACGCTGAGAATACGGGCGGCTTTGGTAGTGAGCTCGCCCTGCGGGGCGTATACGTGCCCCTCATCGGCCAGCTCACTGAGGACATAGCTCACGCCGGCGGCCACCCGCTGTGGCGCATCGTCCGGTATGCCCAGGTTGCGCGCGATCTTGTCGGCCGTCAGAAAGCCGATGCCATAGATGTCACGGGCCAGGCGGTAAGGGTCTTGCTGCACCACCGTGATGGAGTCGTCACCGTACTTTTTGTAGATCTTGACCGCCAGAGAAGTTCTCACGTCGTGGGCTTGCAGAAATAGTATCACTTCTCTGATCTGCTTTTGCTCCTCCCAGGCGCGCTTGACGAGGGCCACGCGCTTGGGGCCAATGCCCGACACGGAGAGCAGGCGATCTGGCTCTCGCTCAATGACGTCCAGCGTCTGCGCGCCAAACTTTTTCACGATGCGCCGCGCCATCACTGGACCAATGCCCTTGATGAGCCCGGAGCCAAGATACTTACGGATGCCCTCGACGGTGGCCGGCAGCACGGTCTTGTAATCCAGCACCTTGAACTGGCGGCCGTATTGCGGGTGGGTCGCCCACAGGCCCTCCAGACGCAGACTCTCGCCCACGTTGACGTCGGCCATGTTGCCCACAGCCGTCAGCGCATCACGGAAACCGCTGACCGCCAGGCGAACGACGGTGTAGCCGGTCTCCTCATTGTGGTAGGTGATCCGCTCAACGGTGCCTTTCAGCGTCTCGCGCATGATGCTTTG
>CAYVPU010000337.1:0-3430 GCA_964453885.1 uncultured Anaerolineae bacterium
GAATGATACTGAGCCTCTCACCGGGCTCGACGTTCTTCTCCCCTCCAACGTGCACGTGGCCGGGAAACTCTGGCAATCAGGATACCGCCCTCTATCCTTGACACATCAGGATGTTGCATGTTCAGCTTGTTTGTAGCAAGAGTAATTTCCTCTGTTCAGGCACTCGATCTTCCACCCAGAGCGCTCCGCCTGCCCTGAGCGAAGTCGAAGGGACCGTCGCTGCACCCCCGTCACATTGAATCCTGGCACATCGGCCAGCAGCACGGCGCAGGGGATGCCCACATAGCCCATGCCAATGACAACGATGTTCAAGATGCCCTCCTCAACGAGAGTATACCGATCATGATGAGGCCAGTCACCGCAGTTCCCGGACCACCGGGGCCAGTTTGATCGCCTCGGGGCGCGTGCCGAAAGCAATAAGGACCTTAACGCCACGAGCGTCAGCCCTCTCACAAAAGCCCCAAGAACTCCTCAACACTCAACTCCGCCTTGCGAATCAAGTCGCGCAGGAGGCCCGGCCCCAGGACCGAGTGCAGGGGGACGGAAAGAGTATAAATGGACCCAGGCTTGGTCAGAACAACGTGACTTCCTCGCTGACGAGCCACTTCCCATCCCGTCCGCTGGAAAGCACGCACGGCCTTCCGCCCAGAAATGCGTGGAAGTTTAGGCATAGGCGGGGACCTCAACCTCCAGACTCTGGATAGTGAGCGGCAATCCTTTCTCCCGGCGCACCTCCAGGCAGAGTTGAATCGCTTCCTGGATATTCTGTAAAGCTTCCTCTTCCGTCTTCCCCTGACTCATACAACCGGGGATGACCGGGCACTCCACGACATACCACCCTTCCTCATCCTGGTAGATCGTTACAGGAAATCTCATCCTCATCTCCTTATCCCATAGTCATGCCGCCTGAACATCTCCGCTTCGCAACTCGCCGTCGCCAGCCTGGGTCACACGACGCACACTTTGCACACCACCCGGTCGGAGTGCCACCGCAGTTCCCAGATCACCGGGGCCAGTTTTCTCGCCTCTTTCTACTCAGACGCTGGCTTCCACACTTTGATTCCCGCAACCCGATCAAAGTCTCTGTCATTTGTCACCAGATCGGTAATGCCCTCTATCTGCATCACCGCCAGATGTAAGGCATCGTTCGAGAGAAGCCTGTGTTCACGCATCAGTGCTCGCGCTACGGCAAACATCTCCGCGCCTACCCCCGCCACCTGAAACCCGTAGTTCTTCTCCACATCCTCAACCACCTCGTATGCCGCCAGGTCGGTCAGCACATCCAGGTGGTCTTTGATGTAGCGAACCGCCTGAAAGGGACGAAGCCCCTCCCTCTGGGACACCTCGCCGATGACCAATTGATGCAGCAACTCGTTGAGCACAATTACCGAAATCACCCCCTCAACCTCGTTGCTGCAAATGCGATCGAGTAAGACGTTCGCCCACCCGCCATAGCCAGGATGTTCGGTCACCGCGTACAGCAGAACATTCGTATCCACGAACACGCGACACCCGGTGGGCATAGACAACATCACGCCCCCTCCGGCAAGTAGAATTCCTCATTGGCGACTAGCTCATCCACGAGGTCAGGGGCCAGCCTGAGCCGCTTCCTTTCCGAGACAGGAGTCACAATCAATCGCCCCTCCTCTACTCGCAGATCCACTTCCGCATCAGTTTCCAGCCTCAAGTGTCGCCAGATTTCCTGCGGCAGGCGCAGAACACAATCCTGCTCGATTTTCTCTCTTACAACAATAGTCATTTCACTATCTCCCTTCCCCGCTCCCCTCGGCGGTGCTGGGCGGTGACGCACACCTGGCACACCACCCGCTCGGGATGCCGCCGCAGTTCCCGCATCACCGGGGGCCACAGCGATACGTCACAACAGGCATACCAGTTCCTCTTCCGTCGGTATAGCCAGCACAAGCAGAACAGCATCCGGATGTTTTTCTCGTGCCAGGCGATCTGCCTCTCGCTCTGTATCGGCTATGGCGACAACCCCTCCAGCCACCACAGCGATAGCTTTTCCAGCGTGTTTGCTCACCAGTTCTTCAAAATGGACAGCATACCACTCATCCAGGGCCTCCAGGTTTAACTCCCCCTGCTCAGCCATCTTTTCCCTCCTTGCAGATCATCCTTCATCCTCTTCACCATTCGGGCATTCGGGTTCACCAGCCACACTCCAATCCGGTTACGACTCGCTGTGGCTCAAGCCGGCAGCGCCACCAATCCAGCAAATCAGCCATCGTCCGCTCAAACGGAATCTCTGGCTCCCACCCAGCCAACGCCCGGAACTTGCCACTGTCCGTCTGCAAGACTCCCAACAATCGGATGGTCTCAGCCACTGCCCTACGACACCTCACTGTGTGCCATCGCTTCTACGGCTGGCCCTTTATCCGAAGCTGCTTCCACCTTGGCCTGCACCTGCTCCTCAATCCAGGGATAGGTGTATCCAATGCCCCCTTGAGGAACACTTTCGCCTGCCACCCTAGCGAATAAATGCGCGCATTGCGGCAATGGGTACATTGCTAGAGTTCCGCAATTGCACCCCCACCGGGCCATCTATGTGCTCCATAAGAATCTTCCCGACACCTCAATCATCGTCGTTGTCCACTTCTCCCGCGAGTTTGAGGACTGCCGCGCGAGTATGTGGAGCGAGGTGGAAACGCAAAGCCTGAAGTTGATCCAATACAGGGCTAACTTTGGGGATGAGACCGACGCGCTTGGCATCGAGCAGCAGGCCCAACGTGCCTGTCAAGCAAAGCCCCAGAGTTTCAGCCACCTGTCGAGCCAGAGCATCGTCGAGCACTACTATGGCCTCACGCGCCTCCAAGGCCAGCATCAGCACCGCGGTTTCACCTGGCCCCAGGTCGGTCACCAAAGGCAGAGCCAACGCGCTGACCGGGCGGCGGATCACCACCCAGTTCAAGTCATCAAGATTCGGCAAACTCACACCCAACGCCCGACCAGCCGCAAGTTCATCCACCACAGCCGGAGGAACAATTACACGTTGGGCCAGAGCAGAAAGAATGTGAAGCAACTTTAATTGATAAAGATATTGAATGGGTGACGTATCGCAGATGATCTCAGGCAAGGCGCGTTTCCTTCAAAAGTTGATCCTCGGTCAAGCGAAATGTATCCACCCTATAGTCTGCCAACCGAGAAAGAAAAACAACCCGCGGCACACCAGCCAGCCGAGCGGCCGCGCCAGAGGAAAGCCGTCCCAACTCAAAGAGCTTGACGGCAGCAACCATTCGCAACGTCCCCCCTATCTCTGTCACAGGGACCTTTAACGCCAGCAACGTCTCATCCGGAATATCTAAAATAACCTGGTTCATCCTTACTTGCTCCTGAGAATCTGTTCTCAACTCGTCACTTTTGCTTTGCTTCCTGCGTCGCCTTCACCTGCGCTTCAATCCAGGGATACGTGAGG
>CAYVPU010000338.1:0-3426 GCA_964453885.1 uncultured Anaerolineae bacterium
TTGCACGCCTGTCCATATCTCGACACCAGAGCCACCCTGCTGTGCCAATTGAATCAACTGCCGAACAGATCGCTGCAGCGCTCTACCCGCCAGGGAAAATTGGCCCTTGAAGACAAACACCTTCTCGTGTTGCGTCGTTTCATAGTCCTCCCCTTCCAGGAAAAGACGTTCTCGCAACTTTTCGCCAGGACGTACGCCGACGAACTTGATCTCAATGTCCCTACCGGGCTGCAACCCTGAAAGGGTAATGAGGTCGTGCGCCAGATCCAGGATCTTGACCGGTTCTCCCATGTCGAGCACAAACAACTCTCCCCCCTGTCCCAGGGCAGCCGCCTGGAGAACCAGATAGACCGCTTCAGGGACGGTCATAAAATAGCGCTCCATGTCCGAGTGCGTCACCGTCACAGGTCCGCCGGCGGCAATTTGGCGCTTGAACAGCGGCACCACGCTGCCACGGCTGCCCAGGACATTGCCAAACCGCACGGCCACAAAGTTGCCTCCCGTGCGACGAGCCGTATCCTGAACCATCAACTCGGTGATACGCTTGGTCGCCCCCATGATGTTGACGGGATTCACCGCTTTGTCCGAAGAGATGAGCACAAAACGCTCAACGCCCAACTCTTCAGCCACCTCCAACACGTTGCGCGTGCCCAACACGTTGTTTGTCACGGCTTCTTCCAGATTCCGTTCCATCAGAGGCACGTGCTTGTGAGCCGCCGCGTGAAAGATGACCTCCGGGCTATGCTCTTGAAATACCCGCCGCAGGCGAGCCTTGTCCCGCACGTCAGCAATGACCGGCGCCAGTTTCAATCCGGGGAACTGGCTCTGGAGTTCTCCGTGTATGAGATAGATGCTATTCTCTCCGTGTCCCAACAAAACGAGGTGCCGTGGGCGCCGGCGCGCAACCTGCCGGCACAACTCGGAGCCGATAGAACCGCCTGCGCCGGTCACCAACACAACCTTGTCGCGCAGATAGGATGCATCGTCTGCTTTGATGTGGACCGGGTCGCGCCGTAACAAGTCCTCGATCTGTACGTCCCGGATCTGGTTTATCCCAACTGCTCCATTCAGCAGTTCATACACCCCCGGAATGGTCTTGAAGGCAACGGGCACGGATTCGCAAATCTCCTTGATCTGCCGAATTGCCCGGCCGGGAGCCGTGGGCATGGCAATGAGGACCTGGGCTATCTTGAACCGGCGGACCAACTCGGGTATTCCCTCCCGCGTGCCCAGCACGGGGAGGCCCCGAATTCGCATGCCGACTTTGGCGGGGTTATCGTCCACATAGCCCACCGGTTCTATGCCGACGCCCGGGCTGTTTCGCATTTCCCGCACGATCATCGCCCCGGCGTCGCCCGCGCCTACGATCAACACGCGCCGTGGCTTTCCATTTTGAGACGCGCGTCCGTTACCGCCCCTGAGCGCCCCAACCTCTCCCAGAAAGCGCACCGAGAAGCGAATGCCTCCGATGAAAAAGAAGCTCCACAACCAGTCTATGATCAATGCAGAGCGAGGAAACCCGCCAAACCACCCCAGGGGGAGAAGCAACCCCAACACCAAAAGCGAGAGAATCGCCGACGAAGCAGTCGTTGCGCCGAGAATACTCAGCACCTCGTGGACGCTGGCATACCGCCAATAGCGACGATAAAGTCCAAAAAGATAGTACACCGGGACTTTGACCGCCATCGCCATCAACATAAAGAGTATGCAGACGGGCAGATACGACCGGAACCCGGGAAAGTCCAGCCGGATAGCAAATCCCAGGATTGCCGAGAGTGCTGCCAGAATCACGTCGCAGAACACAAAGTGGCGATTTCGGATGACGACCGGACGCTTCGGAGACATTCTCTCCTCCTCACAAGTTGTTCACGAGTACGGGTTCAGGTGGTCGTACAGAACCATCCCAGGGGCAGCACCTGTTCCTGATCACAAAGAGCGGCTTTGATCAGCAACGATAGAAACTAGCTGGCGTCGAGGATTTCCAGCAAAGAGTTCTCCATTATGTTCCTGTTGATGGTGTAGCAAGCGAATGATAGACGGTTTCGGCATGGCGATCTATTTCCTGCGGCAAAGAAGGATAAGACTGGTCCAACAGAATGGCTCCACTGTTTATGTCCACAGCCAATTTGCCGATCTTCTCACGGCGGTCGAACTCGGGGAAAGCGCAGAACACACCTATCCATCTCAATCACCCCCTGGTATCTTGACTGGCCTGATTATACACCCATCTCCCCTGAGATCAAACGCTGACTTGACCTATCATCGTTCGCCGAGGGTCTCCTGACCGAGGCGCAGAGGGCTCGGTCAGGAGACCCTGTACTTGGCCGCACCTGTCCTGCCCTGGGTCCTTGAGCCCCAGGATCAAGGAGACCGACAGGTACAGGGTACAGGACAAGTGCCTTCGCCCATCACAGCAGGAGAGGCGCAGAGGGAGCAGTTTGCTCCTGGCATTATGGCTCCAGTCCGGGATCATTACCACTTTGCAGTGCCCAGAATGGTTCCAGTCTCTTCAATCGCTGAGGATCGGAGCGCTCGACGTAGGTCAACTGCGGCCCGAACGCCGCGCGCACCCGGAGCGAAAAGTTGAGGAGGTCTACTGTCACTACACGCTTCGTGTCCAGATCGTAGCGCACCCAAATCTCATCAGCCGCTTCTTCAGCCACCGCCGGTTGAGGCTCTGGGGTGAAATAAAAGGTCAGGATGTCTCCCTGCCGGTCGTAGCGCACATCAATCAACTTGCTCAAATCTACACTCTCGGCCATAACTGTTCTCCTCTCGCATAGACCGTGCGACTCAGGTACAATGTGCTCACATACCCACGTATGCCAGTTGGCTCTGCTACGTATTTTACCACGACCACCAAGTGCTTGCCAGCGAAATGGCCACGCCCCGCAGATAGCTGGTAGAAAAGGCGCGACCGCCTATCACGGGTGCTCTGAAACACCACGTCCGGCTGCTCAATGGCCAATCGAGCCTCCTCGAGACAGTCGCGCACCTCAGGATGCTCCCCCGGCTCGTCGTTTCCTGCTTTGGCCCGCCAAGTCGCCCGACTCAAAACGACAGGTGTACTGTTGTAATCAACCGTTTCAAAGACGAGCTCACCTTCAGAGTCAGACGCCATCATTCACTATTCCCGGCAACAGTCCTCACACCGAAAAGGGGTTGCCCTACTTTCTCGCCGATTGTCCCCCCTCGCCTCGACCGGTGCTCTGGCCCAACGCCACCATCCCATCTCGACCATGCCACCAGCCTGACTATACTCACATTCCCCCCGAAATCAACCGAAGGTTATCCTTTTCTAGCGTAGTTCCACCTCCACTCCAGCAATGATCACACGATTGCGCACCTTCTCGCCAACAGCGAGCACATAAACGGTGTCTTTACCGTCATTGGACTCCACCTGGTAGTATACACGAAACTGGCCAA
>CAYVPU010000339.1:0-3358 GCA_964453885.1 uncultured Anaerolineae bacterium
TGAGGTTGTACGATTTCATTCTACACAAATTCCTGCAAAAGTCAAATTGCTATAATCTGTGTTGGAATTCGGGGCGACTTGTCCAGCAATCCGGTTAGGGGTTTCTTTTGTCTCTACTGTTCCCGGTTCTGGTGGCTTGTGGTATAATATAGGGGCCGAACTCGTTATTCGTAATTCGCAGAATGGAGGAGCCATGTCACCCCGAAAGAAGCGTCTGATCACAGCCGAGGATCTGTATCGCTTTCAACTGATCACCGATTGCCGAATCTCACCGGATGGGCGCCACGTCGTCTATTGTCTCCAGCGGGTGGACAAAAAGGCCGAGAAAAAGTACTCGAACCTTTGGATCGTGCCCACCGAGGGGAGAGGAGGGGGCTCCCGCCCCCGCCAGTTCACCTACGGCGACCAGGTGGACAGCCAGCCCCGGTGGTCGCCCGATGGCCAGGAGATAGCCTTTCTCTCGGATCGAAGCGGTGAGAAACAGCCGCAGATTTACCTCATACCCTTTCATGGCGGCGAGGCGCGACCGCTCACGGACTTGAAAGGGTCATTCGGCGCTTTCGAGTGGTCGCCCGATGGCAGGCAAATCGTCTGCCAGTTCCGCAAAAAGGACGAGGAGGCCATCAAGCGGGAGAAAGACGAGCGCAAGAAGGAGCTGGGCGTCGTCTCGCGCCACATTACCCGCGTGTCCTACAAATTGGACGGCACCGGCTATCTGCCCAGAGAGCGCTGGCACATCTGGACGATTGATGCCCGCAACGGCCGGGCCAGGCAACTGACCGAAGGCAAGGTGTACGACGAGAGGGAACCGCATTGGTCGCCGGACGGTCGAGAGATCGTGTTCTGTTCTAACCGCAGCGAGGACCCTGACCTCGAACCCGATGCCATAGACCTGTATGTGATGCCGGCGGCGGGTGGTGAGATGCGCAAGATAAAAACACCCTTTGGCCCCAAGCAGTTGCCCAGTTTTTCGCCGGATGGCCGCTGGATCGCCTACGTGGGTCACGAGGGGCGTGGAGAGCGGTGGCGAAACGACGACCTGTGGGTGGCGCCGGCCGGCGGCCAGGGCGAGGCCCGGAACCTGACGGGCGCGTTCGACCTTCACGCGTCGAGCTCCACGATCAACGACGTGGGCTCCCCGGCCATGATGCCGCCCACCTGGTCGAGGGATGGGGGTACGCTCTATTTCCAGATCGTTCTCCACGGCAACACCCTGCTAAAGTCTCTCTCGCTGGGAGGCGATGATGTGCAAACCGTCATCGGCGGCGATGGGGTGGTGGGAGCGTTCACTTTTGACCATGAACAGGCGAAGCTGGCCCACTTTTACGGACAGATGCAAAATCCCGGCCAGGTGTGGGTGTGTGATATGGGCACGGGACGCTGCCGCAAGCTGACGCGCGTCAACGAGCGCCTGCTGCGTGGCATAGACCTGGGCGAGATCGAGGAGGTTTGGTTCAAGGGCGCAGCAGGTGACCCTCCGGCGGGCCCCAGGTCCTTTGGCCCAGGGACCCTTGGTCCTTCAGCCCAAGGACGAAGGGCAAAGGGCTCAGGGCAGACTCTGCATGGCTGGATCCTCAAGCCGCCCGGCTTTGACCTGTCAAAGAAATACCCTTCCATCCTGGAGATCCACGGCGGGCCCCAGGTGCAGTACGGCAACTTTTTCATGCACGAGTTCTACTACCTTGCGGCGCAGGGTTACGTCGTCTACTTTTCCAATCCGAGGGGCGGGCGGGGATACGGTCAAGAACACACCAGGGCCATCTGGGGTGCCTGGGGCACGGCCGATTACGATGACGTGATGGCCTGGGCCGATTACGTGGCCGGGCAACCGTACATTGACCAGGCCCGCATGGGCGTCACCGGCGGCAGCTATGGCGGCTACATGACCAATTGGATCATCGGCCACACGGATCGCTTCAGGGCCGCCGTCACTCAGCGGAGTGTCAGCAACATGGTCAGCATGTGGGGCTCCAGCGACCTTAACTGGGCCTTTCAAAGGCTATTTGGCGGTCGTCCTCCCTGGGAGGACGTGGACAAGTTCTGGCAACTTTCACCTATGAAATACATCGGCAATGCCAAAACGCCCACCCTCGTTATCCACAGCCAGCAGGACCTGCGTTGCGCCATCGAACAGGACGAGCAGGTCTTTGTGTCGCTCAAAAGGCTGGGTGTGGACACTGAACTGGTCGTTTTTCCCGACGAGCCCCACGGGCTCTCGCGTGTGGGCCGCACCGACCGGCGCATTGAGCGGCTGAACCACATCCGGCGCTGGTTTGACCGTTATCTAAAAGGGGACACAACCCAGTAATTCGCAGAATGGAGGAACCATGTCACCCCGAAAGAAGCGTCTGATCACAGCACAAGACCTGTATCGTTTTCAACTGATCACCGATTGCCGAATCTCACCGGATGGGCGACACGTCGTCTTTTGTCTCCAGCGGGTGGACAAAAAGGCCGAGAAAAAGTACTCGAACCTCTGGATCGTGCCCACCGAGGGGAGAGGAGGGAGCTCCCGTCCCCGCCAGTTTACCTACGGCGACCAGGTGGACAGCCAGCCCCGGTGGTCGCCCGATGGCCAGGAGATAGCCTTTCTCTCGGATCGAAGCGGTGAGAAACAGCCGCAGATTTACCTCATACCCTTTCATGGCGGCGAGGCGCGACCGCTCACGGACTTGAAAGGGTCATTCGGCGCTTTCGAGTGGTCGCCCGATGGCAGGCAAATCGTCTGCCAGTTCCGCAAAAAGGACGAGGAGGCCATCGAGCGGGAGAAAGACGAGCGCAAGAAGGAGCTGGGCATCGTCTCGCGCCACATTACCCGCGTGTTCTACAAGTTGGACGGCACCGGTTATCTGCCCCAGGAGCGCTGGCACATCTGGGTCGTTGACGCCCGTCGCGGCCGGGGGGAACAACTGACGGATAGCGACGTTTACGACGAGCTGGCTCCGCGTTGGTCGCCGGACGGTCGAGAGATCGTGTTCTGCTCCAACCGGAGCGAGGATCCCGACTTTGATCCCGTCGCGGTGGACCTGTATGTGATTCCGGCCGCCGGCGGCGAGATGCGCAAGATCGAAACGCCTTTTGGCGACAAGGGATTGCCGAGTTTCTCACCCGATGGCCGCTGGATCGCCTACGTGGGCCGTGAGGGGCGCGGCGATTGGTGGAAGAACCACTGCCTGTGGGTGGTGCCGGCCGATGGTCAGGGCCAGGCGCGGAACCTGACGGGCAGATTCGATTTTCACTTGTCGAGCTCCACGATCAACGACGTGGGCTCCCCGGCCATGATGCCGCCCACCTGGTCGAGGGATGGGGGTACGCTCTATTTCCAGATCGTTCTCCACGGCAACACCCTGCTAAAGTC
>CAYVPU010000340.1:0-3332 GCA_964453885.1 uncultured Anaerolineae bacterium
TCTTGAGCAGGCTGGCGATGTCGGCGTCAATGTTGCCGTTAAAGACGATGGACGCATCGGCCGGAACCTCCTCCTTGCCGCGCGAAAAGCTGCCCGATTCCATATAGTCTTTGAGGATCTGGACGCCGTTGGGATCCTTGAAACGGACACCCGACACCTCGTCAAAGGCCACCACGTCCCACAGGCCCACCAAACCGATGCGACCGGTGCCCAGGTGAATGAACAACTGGGCCACGGTGGTCTGGCCCCCAGAGATGAGGATGGCATAGGGCGAAATCTCGCGGTAGACGAAACTCTTGCCCGTGCCGCGCGGCCCGAGTTCGATGAGGTTATAGTTAGCTTCGACCATGGGCACCAGGCGCATGACGGTGAGCAGTTTTTTGCGCCGGTTCAAGTCGGGGTGGGTGGGCTCCAGGCCGACTGAGCGCAGCAGGACGTCCAGCCACTCGTCCCGCGAAAAGTGGGCCCGGCTAGCGGTCAAGTCGCTCAAGTCGGTGCTGGGCTGCTGGATCGGTCTCAGATTCTCAATGATAAAGGGCCGCGTTTGGCCGCGATGCTGAAAACCGGCGTCGTAGCGCAGGTCAACGATGGCCCAGATGCCACCGACCAGCAGCTTGTCGTACCGTCGGACGACGGCCTCGCTGACGTTGATGTACTTGACGCCCATGTTGGTCAGTTCGGCCCAGTACTTGTCCTCGGTCTCTACCAGGCGGACTTTGACCTTGTCAATGATGCGGTGGGTGCCTGCTTCGCGGGTCAGCGACTTGATCTTTTCGCTTTCGTCGGCGCGCACATAGTTGCGGCTGAGGGTCTCGCGCACGTATTCCAACCCCTGGGCGATGATCTCGGGATCGGTGGAAGAGCAGTACTTGCCCAACAAGTACTCCAGCACGTAGACCGGCACGTTAAAGCCGGTCTTGGTCTGACGAACCAGGTCCTTGCGCACCACGCGCCCGGGGAAATGGGCAGCTAGCTTTTCGTCCAAAACGTCCATAAAGGGTGTGTCCATGTCTGTCCTCTGTCAATGCCGGCACCGGCTGTTTACGCCGGTGCTATGCCCGTCTCCCCGGCGCTGCCTGTTCCACGGCGGCGCGGGCTGCGCGACTACCAATCGAGATCAACGTACACGGCTGCCGGTTGCTGGGCCAGCAACTCGCCGGTAACTGCGTCCCAGACTCGGATTGCTATGGGGTCGCTCACTGCCAGCCCAGAGTCCGGTTCCAATCGCAGCGACATTTCGACCACGTCCCGCTCCACGGCTGCCTGCCAAACGCGAGAGACGCGCTCCCCCTGGCGCGCGATGTCTATCGTGACCTGGCGGGCGCGGGTCCACAGATCCACGCCCTGAGGGACGAGGCGCACCTTAAAGATGGCGTTGCGGATTTCGGGGCCGGTGACCAATTCTAGCGAGACGCCCACCGGCCGTTCCATGACCGCCTGCCGCACGGTGACGTGGGCGGTGACCAGTTCCTGCAGCGAGATGCCGCCGTGCATATAATTGTAGGGGCCGGGGGTGAGGAAGCAGCCGACCCCACGCGGGAACCAGGCCGCCAGGTCGTCGCTGCCCGACACGGGCATGGCCGGCAGGTCGGTAGGCGGCAGGTCTCGCCCCACGAGGTACCGCTCGGCCTTTTTCAAGGCACCCTTGTCCTTCACGGCCACCTTGTCGCTCTCGCGGATGCTCTCCCGCAGGAGAAAGCCGTGATCCGAGACGACGTGAATTTCGACGCAGCCCAGGGCCAACAGGCGGCGCACGGCTTGCTCCAGGCGGTCCAGGAGCGCATCAAAGGCGTGCCAGGCGACGGCCGCCGCCCCTTCGCCCACGGCGTCGATCTCGGTCGAGGTGATGACGATCCAGGGCGCGTCTTGAGGCACCTCGGTCAGCGGCGTGGAGAGCCAGCCGTCGAGGTCAAAAAAGGCTACGCTCCCCAGGTGGCGCTCCAGCCAGGCCAGCCGGTGGGCTTTGGCCGCGACGTTGCCCTCGAATCCGGGGGCCGTGATGACCCACTGGCCATCGGCATAGTCCACTTGAAAGTCAGGCCAGCCAGGCAGGAGCGCGGCCATGCCCAGCGCGGTGATCGACGGCAGCGGGCTGAGTGCGCCGTCCAACGTCGCCTGGGGGCCGGGGTGCAGTCGCTCGGTGAGTTCCTGGCCCAATTCGTAGCGCAGGGCGTCCACATACGTCAATGTTTTCGCGGATGCGCCAGCGAGCGTTCAACACTCCTCCGGCTGGCCCGTGAGGGTCCAGGGGATAGATGTGTTCCCCCACCAGCCGGGCAATGTCCGCCATTAGACTCTCGTCTACCGCTTGCAGCGTGCTCAGACGCTCCAGAATGAGGCCCAACCGTTGAGCCAGGGCCTGGTTGTCCATCCGGTCGAGGTAGTCCAGGAGTCTGTCCGACGTTATCTCTTCAACCAAGACGCTGATGGTGCGGGCCACTTCGTCTACGCCCCCGCAGAGGTCAAAACGCTCCAGGCAGTCCAGGGTGGTCTTTGCGCGGTCGGACACGTTGAGACGTGTCTCGTGGTAGGACATCTCCCGGAAGCCAAAGAACTTTTGCCGCTTGAGTTGCACGAACTGTATCTGCGCCTGGCCCAATTCGATGGGACGGCGCTGCTGCGGTATGGCCACCATCAGGGCAAAGGGAAGTTGGTGAGCGGCCCCGTGAAGGGCGGCCGCGCTCTGGTAGGCCACGTAATAGACATCCTCTGCGCCGCCGGCCTTTATCAACTCATCAACGATCAGGTGCGGATCAACGACGTAACTCTTGCGCTCGTAAAGCACATCGGGCGGGATGACCACGTAGCGACCCCGCCCGAAACGATAGAGGGCTCCCTTGCGGGCCATGCTGGACAGCAGGTTGACGGCGTGCTTGCGCGAGACGTCAACCAGGCGCGTGACGACGTCGGCGTCGAGCAGGTTCACGCCTCGCCGCTGGCTGGCAAAGTAGATGGTCTGTTCCAGGTGGCTGAGTTGAATCACTTCGGGCTGTTCGGCCATTTTGTGTTTGTCTCTCAATATTCACACAAGCACAAGGCAACTACAATTGTGGCATTGTGCATACAGAAACCAATTATATCTCGCCGATTGGACTTTGTCAACTTCCGCTCAGCCCCGCCGTGAACGTGTGATGCCGGTGCGTCACTTACGGCACTGGGCAAGTCTCCCAGGTCGAGGCGACTCCCTGACACAGATTTGACAGGATTTACAAGATTGACAAGATTTTTATTCATTTTTTTCCATCCCGTCAATCCTGTTAATCCTGTCAAACGTAGCCCACCCCCCAGGGCTGTTCAATTCTCTGCACAGAGCAGATAAATGGACAGGATTT
>CAYVPU010000341.1:0-3331 GCA_964453885.1 uncultured Anaerolineae bacterium
GCGACACCAGAGAACCTGGCACAGTTAGAAGAAGCGCTGGCAATAGCCTGGGCCGCAGAAGACTGGCAACAAGCCATAGGTTTAATAAACCAGATCCGGACTGCGGACCCCGATTATGCCGGTATGTCGGAGAAACTCTACGCGGCCCGTGTCAACTATGGCTACCGGCTCCTGGACGAGGAAGACATCCAGGGGGCGACGAGGCAATTCAACCTGACTCTAGAGATCAAACCTGATGGAGAGGAAGCCCTGGCTGGGCTCGAGCGGGCCGCCGCGACACCACCCCCAACATTGACTGTGGTGCAAGAACTGGAACAACGTCTACACCAACCATGGGCGACGGAAGACTGGAAAGAGGTCATAAATCTGCTCGAACAGATATTGGACATCGATCCAGAGTACGACGACATGATGGAGAAACTGTATGCCGCCCACGTCAACTATGGGTACAAGCTAGTGGCCGAAGGGCGGCTCGAGGAAGCGAAAGACAAATTCATCATCGCCCTGGCAATCAATCCCGACGGGGTTCAGGCTATGGAGGGCCTGCGTCAACTGGCAGGTGACACACCGTTCCCCACCCCACCCCCACCCGAAACCCCAACGCCGCCATCTGAGCAGATCGTTCACGTGGTCCAGCCGGGCGATACTTTGTATTCATTAGCCAGACGGTATGGTACCACCGTGGAAGCCATCAGAGCGGCTAATGGATTGACCGGTGACGCTATTTCTGTGGGACAGCGCTTGATCATTCCGGGGGGCTCGTCCCCAACACCGGAGGGGGACCAGTATACTATCTATGTGGTGCGCGCGGGCGACACCCTGTATTCCATTTCCCGACGATACAACGTCACGGTTCAAGCCATTATGGCTGCCAACGGGCTGACCAGCACGCACATCAGAGTAGGGCAGCAGTTGCGCATCCCCACCTGAACTCTAATTTGACAATGCTATATCAGGTTATGTCACCCTGAGCGAAGCACTGCTGCCACTCCTCGACAGCAGCCACGGCATCTGGCGTGCCGATACGCTCCAATCCCCAGGCAGCAGACTGACGCACCGCTCTATCTGAATCACTCAGAGCAGCCAGCAGGCCCGGCACAGCAGCATTGTCCTCAATGTGTCCCAGCGCCCTGGCAGCGGCCTCGCGCGTGCCGCTGTCCTCATCGCCCAGGGCGTCCAGTAGGCTGGATACAACGGTGGCGTCTCCTATCTTGCCCAGTGCCTCGGCCGCACACCTGCGCATGTCATTGTCCTGGCAGTGCAAGGTGGCAAGCAGGCCCTGGAGGGCAGATGTATCTCTAACCCGCCCCAGTGCCCAGACGGCAGCTTCGCGCACGTATGAATTCTCGTCACGCAGAGCACCGAGCAGATCCGGCACAGCGGTAGCGGCATCTCCGATCTGCCCCAGTGCTTCAGTGGCAACCCATCGCACGTCGTCATCCTCGTAATGCAGGGCAGCGATCAAGCCAGGTATGGCAGCCGCGTCTCCGATCTGCCCCAGTGACTCAGCGGCCGCGTAACTCACCAATCTGTCCTCGTCGCGCAGGGCTTTGACCAGCGCCGGCACGGCGGAGATGTCTCCAATCTGCCCCAACGACTTGGCGGCAGTCTCGCGCACGTACCAGGCTTCATCGCGCAGGGCATCGAGCAGATTTGGCACAGCAGCGGCGACTCTAATCTGACCCAGCACCTCAGCCGCGTTCCTTCGTACATCGCTGTCCTTATTGTGCAAGGCAGCAAGGAGGAACGGGATGGCGGCGTCGTTCCCAATCTTTGCCAGCGCTTCGGCCGCGCTCCTACGCACATCACTAGACTCGTAGTGCAGGGCGTTGAGCAAACCCAGTACGGCAGCGTCATCCCCGATCTGCCCTAGCGCTTGAGCAACTGCATGGCGAACGTACCCATCTTTGTCACTCAAGGCGGCGACCAGGGCCGGTACCACTGCGGCGTCTCCAATCTGCCCTAGCGCCTCGGCAACCACCCAGCGCACGTCACTGTCTGGATCGTGGAGGGCTTTCAAGAGCGCCGGCACAGCGGTGACGTCCCCGATCTTACCCAGCGATTCCGCAACGTTCTTGCGCACATTGCTGTCCCCAGAGTGCAGGGCGTCGATCAGACCCGAAACAGCAGAAGCATCCCCGATCTTTCCTAGCGCCCACGCGGCGACCTCGCTCACGTACCAGACCCCGTCGCGCAAGACGCCAAGCAGGCCCGACACGGCAGGGGCAGCGCCGATCTGGCCCAACGCCTCGGCAGCGTACTGACGCATATCGCTGTCCTCGTAGTGCAAAGCATTGAGGAAAACCGGGATAACGGCAGATTCCTCGATCTGCCCCAACGCATCGGCAGCAACCCAGCGTATGTCGCCATCCGCACCGTGCTGCGCGTCAAGCAGGCCCATCACAGCGGCAGAATCTCCAATCTGCGCCAGAGCCCAGGCGGCAGCATAACACACGCACCTGTCCTCGTCGTGCAGGGCACCGAGCAAGCCAGAAACAGCAGATTCATTCCCAATCTCACCCAACAGACTGGCCGCGGCCCGGCGTATCCAGTACCTCTCGTCGCCCAGGGCATCGAGCAGGGCTGGCACAGCGAGGGCGCCAATTTGCTCCAATGCCGTAGCAGTAAAGCCGCAGGCCTCACTATCCTCGTCGTGCGAGGTTTCAATCAAGTTTAGCACATCGTACGTATCCTCGACATAACTCATAGCCATAACTCCTTGTCGCCGCACAGGGCTCGACCCTTCAGCAAGTCTATCCTGAACAAAGCCAAAGGGCTCAGGACACCGCCTGGCGCGTACGTACGCGCAAGATCGACCGGCGACACTTGCCCGAACAGTCTTGATCACCTATCGGGTGGCACGGGCACCCGCCGCAACCCTGCCCTGGTTGAGGTTAACTCTCCGGCGAATGATGCCGATCAGTTCCGCGATCTCGTTCCCGGCCCGCAAGAGAGCGACATTAGCGCCAGCCTTCAGAAAACGCTTCCTAAAATGAGGCGTGGTAGTCACACCGACAATAAAGGCATCGGCTCTGTATTCCCTGATCCTGGTCGTTCCCTTGATCCCCCTCATCTTCCTTGGCCCAAAGTTATTGTACACAACAAAGACATCATAGTCCAAGCAAGACGCCAGCACATCCTCGCAGCAAGAGTAGGTTACAACATCCGTGCCAAAGCCTTGACGGAGGGCACGGGATATTACTTCTCTTGAGGAACTGTGTCCGTCTATAAGACAGATTTTCATTTTTATCTCCTTACTATGGCGCCGAGACCTCCGAGGTCGTGTGAATTGAAGGTACATTACCAAGTTGGTGCAAATCCAACCTGTGCC
>CAYVPU010000342.1:0-3319 GCA_964453885.1 uncultured Anaerolineae bacterium
CGACTGATTCCCTGCGTTCCCATCAGGCCATTCGAGCATCTGGTTGGGAGGGAGACATTCGGCCCACTTTTCGACCCGATGACGTGGTGCACTTGTTAAAGTCGGGCTGGCGGGAAAACATAAACACGCTGAGCGCGCTCACCGGGATTGAGGTTAACTCTTATCCGGCCTTGATTCAGGCGCTGGAAAGCCGCCGTGCCTTCTTCAAAGCAATTGGGGCGACCGCCACCGACCACGATGCGACCACCTTGCGCACCGCTGAGCTATCCCCCCGTGAGGCGGATCAGATTTTCCAGCGTGCGCTGAAAGGTCAGGCCACAGTCGAGGACGCAACGCGCTTCTTTGCCCACATGCTGATAGAGAGCGCGCGGATGAGTATCGAGGATGGGCTGGTAATGCAGGTGCATTTTGGCTCCTACCGCAATCACAATCAACTGCTCTTTGACCGCTTTGGCCCCGACATGGGGGGCGACATCCCTATTCAGGCCGAGTTCACCCGCAATCTCTGGCCGTTGTTGAACAAGTATGGCAATGACCCTCGACTAACTCTTGTCGTCTTTACGCTGGACGAATCCACCTATAGCCGCGAGTTGGCTCCCCTGGCAGGGCACTATCCGGCCATGAAACTCGGTCCGGCCTGGTGGTTCCAGGATAGCATCAACGGCATGATCCGCTATCGCCAGCGGGTAATGGAGACGGCGGGGCTGTACAACACAGTGGGGTTCAACGACGACACTCGCTCTTTCCCGTCCATCCCGGCCCGTCACGACCTTTCGCGCCGGGTGGACGCCAACTGGCTCGCCGGGCTGGTAGTGCGGGGCATCGTAGACATGGACGACGCCCACGAGATGATCCTGGACACAGCCTACCGGTTGGCCAAGCAGACCTACAAATTCAGTGACCAATGACGAATGACCAACGACTGAACCTGTACCCAGGGTACAAGGGGAGTAATAACGGTGAATCTAGAACAATTGATTGGCTTGATGATCTATCCGCGCTCGGTAGTTGAGGTGGCGGGCACTACCTTTTTTTTGATCCGGGGCAGTGGGGACGGTGACAAGCGCCTCGGCATCCTGGGCGATGCTACCAACTTTGAGGGCACACGCCACGGCGAGAGTGGCGCCTTGTTTTGTTCCCTCACACCGGCCAACGCGGCCTCGCTGCGCGCCTGGCTGCCCTGGCTGAGCCCTGTGCCGCTGGGCTTGCTGACTTCGGCTGGCTTTGGCGACCGGCTGGGCCTGGCTACACCGGGGCATGTGCAGGCCACCCGTGGCGCCTTTCAAGTCTCAGGGCGGGCCGGCATCGCGCCGATCTTTGCCCAGCAGTCGGTGCGTGAGAACGCCCGCACCGGCCGCACACCGCAACAGGTGCTGGATGAGGCGATGTGGGGTGTTTTTCAGGAGGGTTGGCGCGAACCGTGGGGTGCTGATGCTGACCACCTCAAGACGCCGGCCGGTGTGGATGCCTTTGTCGCTGCCGGGTACACCTTTTACACGGTTGACCCCGGCGACCACGTGGACAACACCGCGCAGACCGACCCGGAATCGGTACTGGCTAAAAAAGTCGCCGACCTGCCCTGGGACGCGCTTGAAAGCTCGCCAGAGGCGATGTATCAGCGCTTTCTGGGGCAGCCGGTCTCCCTGGACGGCTTTACGCTGGCCTTTGATGAGGTCACACTGCTGCGGGCAGCGGCCAAGTACGGGCGGGCGGTGGCCCACACGGCGTCCATGTATCGCCACCTGGTGACTCTCATGGACGATAGACTGTTCGAGTTGGAAGTCTCGGTGGACGAGACGGAGACGCCGACCTCGGTCCACGAGCATTTCTACGTCGCCAGCGAGCTGAAGCGCCTGGGCGTCAAGTGGGTCAGTCTGGCCCCCCGTTTTGTCGGACGCTTTGAAAAGGGCGTGGATTACATCGGTGACCTGTCAGAGTTTGAGGTAGAGTTGGGCCGGCACGCGGCGGTGGCGCGTTATTTCGGCGGCTACAAGCTCAGCCTGCACTCCGGTTCCGACAAGTTCAGTGTGTATCCCATCGTCGCCCGCCATACTGAGGGGTTGGTGCACCTCAAGACGGCCGGCACCAGCTACCTGGAGGCGCTGCGGGTGATGGCCAGGGTCGAGCCAGGGTTCTTTCGTGAGGTACTGGACTTTGCGCGGGCTCGTTACGAAACAGACCGGGCCACCTATCACGTCTCGGCGCAATTGGCCAGGGTTCCCGCATCGGATGACCTGGCTGACTCTAGCCTACCTGGCCTGCTGGAACAGTTCGATGCGCGGCAGGTGTTGCACGTGACATTTGGCTCGGCGCTGGATCGGTTCGGCGAACGCCTGCGTGCCGCGCTGAGGGCTCACGAAGAGGCCCATTATGCAACGTTGGCGGCGCACCTGGCGAGACACCTGTCGCCCTTTAGCCGGAGTGTGGATGGCGGCTATCTGGGACGGTAGTAGCGTGAAGCAGGGAGGCAACGTGAAGGCCGAGTATTTAGTAGAGAGTCTCTTCGGATTGGCGGGCAAGGTGGCTGTCGTCACGGGCGGTGGCGGGGTGTTGTGCGGGACGATGAGCCGCGCCCTGGCCCGCGCCGGGGCCAAGGTCGCGGTGCTGGATATCTTTCTGGAGGCTGCGCAAGAGGTGGCAGACGATATTCAGACGGCCAGCGGCGAAGCGCTGGCCGTCCAATGCAGTGTGCTGGACAGAGAAAGCATCGAGGCCGCAGCCCAAACGGTCCTGGGGGCCTTTGGCCGGGTGGACATTGCCATCAACGGCGCGGGAGGCAACAGAAAGCAGGCCACCACCAGTCCTGATTTGGCCTTTTTCGATCTGCCGGCCGATGCTATCCAGTGGGTTTTTAACCTGAACTTTATCGGCACCCTGTTGCCCAGTCAGGTCTTTGGGCGGCTGATGGCGGATCAGGGAGAAGGAGTTATCCTTAACGTCTCTTCGATGAACGCCTTCCGACCGCTGACCCGCATCCCAGCCTATTCCGCGGCCAAGGGGGCAGTGAACAATTTTACCCAGTGGCTGGCAGTGCACATGGCCCAGGAATACTCACCACACATTCGCGTCAATGCCATTGCGCCGGGCTTTTTCCTGACGGAGCAGAACCGCTTCTTGTTGATGGATGAGGCCACGGGCGAATTGACGCCCCGAGGTCAGACCATCATCAAGCACACGCCGATGGGCCGTTTTGGCGACCCGGAGGACTTGCTGGGCACGGTATTGTGGCTGCTCTCACCAGCCTCTGCCTTTGTGACTGGCATTGTGGTGCCGGTAGACGGTGGGTTTTCGGCGTTCAGCGGGGTGTAGCGTGGGTTTC
>CAYVPU010000343.1:0-1829 GCA_964453885.1 uncultured Anaerolineae bacterium
CGGGTGTAGGCGTGGGTGGCACGGGTGTAGGCGTGGGTGGCACGGGTGTAGGCGTAGGCGGTACCGGAGTAGGTGTCGGCTCCTCCTTACCGCAAGCCGGCAACGCCAGCATCAAACTCAAGAGGATTAGAAAGGTAATGATGTGATGGAATTTGGTTTTCATGATGTTCTCCTTGATCGTGTCAGATGTCAAGTTGGTTAGAAGTTGGTTGAATGAGGTGGATTGTATCACAAGCGAGTTTTCCTGTCAATTTTTTCTCCCATCGCTGCTCACATCAGACGTCGTGACCAGACGCCGGCCAGTGAGTTTGAGGTAGACGTCTTCCAGCGAAGCTTCCTGCGAGTGCAGGGTGAGCACCTGTCCAGTGGCAATGAACGCCTGGAGGCTAGCGGCGTCGTCCGGATCTTCCAGGCTGAGCAGGTATTCGCTGTGGTCCTCAAGAAGGACGCGCAACAGGCGCTGCCCCATCATGATTTTGAGCGATTCCGGCGCGTCGCAGGCGACGATCTGCCCCTCGTTGATAAAAACCACGCGGTGGCAAAGATAGTCTGCCTCTTCCATGTAATGGGTAGTGAGAAAGACGGTGGTGCCAGCCCGGCCCAGGGCCGCGATTTGCTCACGAATAGCGCGAGCAGTGGCCGGATCCAGGCCCCGGGTCGGCTCGTCGAGAAAGAGCACTCGCGGCCGGTTGATCAGCGCGCGGGCGATGGACAACCGCTGCTTCATGCCCTGGGAATAGTTCTTTACCCTGTCACGAGCCCGGTTGGATAGGCCTACCAGGGCCAGTAGCTCTGGCACGCGATGCTTGCTCGCCCCCTGGAGTTCACAGAAGAAGGCCAGGTTGGCCTGGCCCGACATCCGCTCGTAGAGCGCCGGTTCTTCAAAGGCAACACCGATAAGAGGTTTGATCCGATCTCGCTGCGTGGTAATGTCAAAACCGGCGATCCACCCTCGGCCCGAGGTAGGTCGCAATTGACCAGTGAGCATGTTGATCGTTGTCGTCTTGCCCGCGCCGTTGGGGCCGAGGAAGCCAAACACCTCTCCCTCTTCCACAGTAAAGGTGAGGTCGCGCACAGCCACCAGCCCGTTGAACTCCCGACCCAGATTTTCGACGCGGATCATGGGCCTTACCCCCGCCATCCCGAACACCACTTTCTCTTTCAGTTCCTGGTTTGCTCCCGCACGGCCAATCCTGCTCAAGATGATAGCACAGAATGTCTTGCTTGGCAATATCTCGCACCTCCTGCTACTGAAAGAGGCTGAAGGAGTAAAGCAGTAGGCTGGTGCGCAAGAAAAGGGCCAAGCCACGACGGACGATTCGCTTTTGCAGGCGCAATGTGGTACAATACGTGGTGTCGGCTCCTTTCGTGTCTAGGTGCTGGTATTGCACCAGATTCCCACACAGGAGTCGAATTATTTTTAAAGCGCCGTACAAGAGCAAGAGAATGACATGAATCAAGACCTAGAACAGGCAAAGAAACTGCTCAAGGAACGTTCTCTAGCCTTTGCCGTGGTAAAGGATGGAGAGGTCATCGGCTCCAGCGTTGGGAGAGGTGTGGTGGATTTGCTGGCGTTGGTGGATAGCCCAGGTTACGCGCTGACTGGCGCATCCCTGGCCGACAAACTGGTGGGCAAAGCAGTGGCAGCCATGGTTTGTTACACGGGTATTGGAGCCGTCTACACGCCCCTGATCAGCCGCCCAGCCCTGGAGATGTTGCAGCGGCACGGCGTGCCGCTGGAATGCGACGAACTCGTGACCATGGTCCTCTCACGCGACGGCAAGGTACGAGGTCCCCTGGAACAGCTTCTCCTGGAGATCCACGACCCC
>CAYVPU010000343.1:1929-3307 GCA_964453885.1 uncultured Anaerolineae bacterium
CAGACGAGCCTTGAGGACCTCAAAAAGAACCGGCAGCAGTGAGATGGCAATGATCGCCAGAATCGCCAGCGTAAAGTTCTCCTTCACCACCTGTAGATTGCCAAAGAAAAAACCGACCAAAGTGAACAGCCACACCCAGACTATGCCGCCGATGACGTTGTAAGTGATAAAACGCCCATACGCCATGCTGCCTACGCCGGCCACAAAGGGGGCAAAGGTGCGGATAATGGGGACAAAGCGTGCTAGCACGATAGTTTTCCCTCCGTGCTTTTCGTAAAACTCGTGCGTGCGATCCAAATGTTTCCTCTTGACAAAGCGGATGTTTTCATGGAAGACCTTTGGGCCTACATAATGGCCAATCCAATAATTCACCGTGTCTCCTAAAATCGCCGCCACGCTCAAGAGTAGCAACAATCCTGCAACATTCAATGAGCCAAGCGCAGCGAATGTCCCGGCAGCGAATAGGAGAGAATCCCCCGGCAAGAAAGGCATCACAACAAGCCCCGTCTCTATGAAAATTACAAGGAACAGCAGTAAATACGTCCAAAGGCCAAAATTTTCAATGACAACGCTCAGGTATTTGTCCAGGTGAAGGAACAGGTCTACAAAGTTCATCAGCAAGTCCATTGAGAAGAACCTCCATTTCTCGTCATCATTTTTTGGTTGTGCAACGGGCGAGATTATAACATCGTCAGGGGAATAAGGCAAATGACAGAGCACCTTGACCTTCCGGCCTCTTCTGGTATAATAATACCCCTTGCTGGTGATTATCTTTCGCTCATCAATCAAAAGGAGTTGATCGTATGCCAAGTCTAATGTTACCTTTCGCGATCGCTGTCATCGCCATCGCCCTCTACTTTTTTTTCCGGCGTGCACTGTTCATCGTGCCGCAAAGCCAGGCGGTGGTCGTCGAGCGCCTGGGCAAGTTCAGCCGCGTCGCTTACAGCGGCCTCAACATTCTGATCCCCGGCCTTGAGTCCCAGCGGCGCATCCACTACCGGGTAAAGCAGTACGACCGGCAGGGCCAGGAGATCGGCACGCAACTCATGGCCACCCCCTGGATTGACATGCGGGAAAAAGTGCTCGACTTTTCCTCTCAGAGCGTGATCACCAAAGACAACGTAGTGATGAGCATTGATGCCGTGCTCTATTACCGCATCACCGACCCCATCAAGGTAGTCTATGAGGTGGCCAGCTTTGCCGAAGCCATCGAAAAACTGACCCAGACGACTCTGCGAAATGTGGTGGGTGAACTGACGCTGGACGAGACTCTGGCTTCGCGAGAGATCATCAACGCCCGGCTGCGCGCCACGTTGGACGAGGTCGCCGAGAGGTGGGGCGTGCAAGTGACCCGCGTGGAACTTGAAGACATCTCGCT
>CAYVPU010000344.1:0-3287 GCA_964453885.1 uncultured Anaerolineae bacterium
CTTGTACAACCTGAAGTAAGTTGATGAAGCAAGCCCTGGGAAGCAGTTTTTGGTGGCTGGATCCCACCTGACCGCCGAGAACGCCAATGCACGTCTGCCAGTTAGTATTGAGGATGCTGAAACGATACAGGTTGAGGTAAAAGAGGGAATTTTGATCACGCCTCTGTGGTAGAGTAAGCCAGTAAAAGGTGTCAGAGGTTTCACCGTGGCCATCAATAGACAGAACGAGGAGCAAGTTAGCAACAGGATATTGACAGGCACCACGCTCCTATCAAGTGCCTTGTCTGCCGGCCTCTATCTGGGCTGGACAGCAGCCTCTGGCCGTCTCGGCTTCCCCCTGGACGACGGTTGGATCCACCAGACTTACGCCCGTAACCTGGCCCAGACAGGCCAACTGGCCTACGTCTCGGGACAGTCCTCGGCCGGGTCTACGGCTCCGCTGTGGACCGGCCTGCTCAGCATTGGCTACCTGCTGCGGCTGGATTACCGGCTCTGGACGTACTTGCTCGGCGGGGTCTTTTTGGCCCTCACCGCCTGGACAACCTATCGCCTGGCCCACCGCCTGTTCCCCGAGCAACCATGGGCCGCGCCGCTGACCGGGCTCCTCTGTGCGCTGGAATGGCATCTGGCCTGGGCCGCCTTCTCTGGCATGGAGACCATCCTGTTTGCCTGGCTGGTTCTCCTGTTAATGGACTTGCAATTCTCAATTGGAGATTGGAGGTTGGAGATTGGAAGTTGGAAATTTGCCATTGTAGGAGCCGTGGCTGGGCTATTGACGCTGACACGGCCGGAGGGATTGCTCTTGGCCGGGCTGGTGGGGTTGTCGCTGCTGTGGCAGGCATGGCGTGGGGCGCGCTGGCAGGGCGTTTTGGCCACGGCCGGGTACGGGCTGGCGTTCGTCGCAGTCGTATCGCCATGGCTGGTTTTCAACCTGCGCGTTTCGGGACAGCCGTTTCCCAACACCTTTTACGCCAAGCAGGCAGAATACAGCGTCTACCTGACCCGGCCCATCTGGATCCGCCTGGCCCATGTTCTCCAGCCCACCCTCATCGGTGCACAATTCCTCCTCATCCCCGGCTTCCTCTACGCCGCTCTCCGCCCCCCCCGCTCCCACACTCCCACACTCTCACACCCCCCACTTCCCACCCACTACCTGCTCCCCCTCCTCTGGTGGCTGCTCACCCTCCTCGTCTACGCCCTCCGCCTGCCGGTGAACTACCAGCACGGTCGCTATCTCATCCCTACCATCCCAGTCCTCATCCTCTATGGCACTGGCGGTACACTGCGGTTGCTGCGATCGGCCTCGACACGGATGACCTTGTGGGTGGTCAGCCGATCTTTGCTGCTGGCGACGCTCGTTCTACTCCTGGCCTTTTGGGTGCGCGGCGCGAGGGTTTACGCCGACGACACCGGCTTTATCGAGGGCGAGATGGTGGCCGTGGCCCATTGGCTCAATGCCAACACCGAACCGGACGCCCTCATCGCCGTGCACGACATTGGCGCCGTGGGCTACTTTGCGCAGCGCCCGCTGCTTGACCTGGCCGGGCTCATCACGCCCGAGGTCGTCCCCTTTATCGCTGACGAGGGCCGTTTACTGGCCTTCATGGCCGAGCGCGGCACCGACTATGTGATCTTTTTTCCCGACTGGTCAGACGCCTACCGCCGCATGGCCAGCGATCCCCAGCTTCACCCGGTCTACAGCACAGGCTATGTGTGGACCCAGAACCAGGGCCACGAGAACATGGTCGTCTTTAAAGCCGAATGGTAGGAGCACGTAAAACGTAATGCGTAAAACGTGAAACGCGAGATGCTTGTTGCGTTCTACGTTTCACGTTTTACGCCAGGGGCCCATTTGCCAGCTTGCCCCTTCGATGCTATAATACCGTCCAATTCCATACGCACACCATCAAAGGCTGTGACGGAGAAGAGTAAGCGGGAGGAATCCGCCAGGGAGGAGGGGTCGTGACTGGAAGCCCCTCTCGCGAGGAACCCCGCCCAAGTTCGCTCCTGAGCCGGACGGGGGAAAACTGCGGTATGGGTAAACCTCGTGTTTACCCTCCCAGGTGAGTAGTTCGTCCCGGAAGCCCACCGTTAGCGAGGCAGCCGATAGCCCGTTCGAGGCAGTCGGTGCAATGAGGGGGCCTGATTTTACAGGCCAAGCAGGGTGGTACCGCGGGAGCAATAACCATGTCTCTCGTCCCTACGTTTGGGACGAGAGTATTTATTTCGGAACGCAACACGCAAAACGAGCCACAAAAAGGAGTGATTATGCTCGACAAACTCGACGTTTTGCAACAAACGGCTCTCAGAGACCTGGAGGCATTGCCTGACCTTACGGCCCTCGACGCCTGGCATGTGCAATACCTGGGCCGCAAAGGCGAGTTGACCCAACTGCTGCGTAGCGTGGGCCAGCTTGCCAAGAAAGAGCGGCCGGTCGCCGGTCGCCGTGCCAACGAGGTAAAGACAGCGCTGGAGGCGGCTCACAAAGGCCGTCTGGCCGAACTGAAGCGTCAAGCTCGCGCCCAGGCGCTGGCCTCCGAGCAGGTGGACGTGACGCTGCCCGGCCGGCCGCCGTCGTTGGGACACCTGCACCTCAGCACGCAAGCCTTGCGCCGCATCTATGCCATCTTTGCTGACATGGGTTTCCAGGTCTACCGCGCGCCGGACGTAGAGACCGACGAACTCAACTTTGAGTTGCTCAACATGCCGCCCCACCATCCGGCCCGAGACATGTGGGACACTTTTTACACCACCCGCGAAGGTGTGCTGCTGCGGACGCACACCTCGCCGGGACAAATCCGTGCCATGCGCGAATATCACCCGGAGCCGATCCGCGTCATCCTGCCCGGCATGTGCTACCGCTACGAGCAGGTCACGGCCCGCTCCGAGATGATGTTCTACCAGGTGGAAGGACTGGCTGTGGGCAAGCGTATCACCATGACAGACTTGAAAGGCGCCATGGCCGAATACGCCCGCCGCATGTTCGGCACCGACCGCAGGATGCGCTTCCGGGCCAGCCATTTCCCCTTCACCGAGCCCAGTGTCGAGGTGGACATGGACTGCATCCTCTGCGGAGGCGAGGGCTGTCGCGTCTGCAAATACAGCGGCTGGCTAGAGATCTCTGGAGCAGGGATGGTACACCCCGTGGTGCTGCGCAACGGCGGCTACGACCCGGACATATACAGCGGCTTTGCCTTCGGCATGGGAGTCGAGCGCCCGGCCATGCTGATCCACGGCATTGACGACATCCGCCATTTTTTCAGCAACGACCTGCGGTTCCTGGAGCA
>CAYVPU010000345.1:0-3224 GCA_964453885.1 uncultured Anaerolineae bacterium
CTAACTGCTTTTATTCAACGGATCGTGACTACAAGTGTTGTCCCTGCAAGCACTCAGCTAACATCATCACATACGAGCAAAGTGCCGGTGGGGTAGAAATGTGGCGCGCTCGGTCTTGGGGTACAGTGACTCATCCACCAGGTTTCCCGGTGGGCCTCAGCCTGACTCCCATAACCCACGTTTCCGCAAGCCCCCTCTTCGAGCCCGGACGGTCGGTTTTCCCGAGTCCGGTTCTGACCTTGGCCTCTCCCCGGCTGCTCTTGAGGTGCATCTGCCCGTTTCTTCCCTCAAGACTTCGGCCTTCCCCGCGTTAGGACCGGGTCGGCGCTTCGCATCTTTCCGTGCTAACGACTTTTTCCGCACACTCTCGCCGTACCAAACCATCCAACTGCTATCTCGTTCTGGTAGGAAGTGGTTTCCTATAGCAATACGCATACTCTGGAGCATTATCCAAGCCTTCTGCTTTTTCCAACCCTGCTTCTTCGAACTGCCCGTCCAACCCTTTATCTTCTTTGGCGATAACCCATCCTCCAGGCCTAACGACTCGTGCCATTGTATTTACGGCTGCCTGAAGTTTGCCAGCATCAGACCTCATAAAGTACAGGACACCACTACAGTACGCAAGATCGAAGCAATTGACTGTCAGTTCATCCGTTTCTCTTGTCATATCAGTTACGGCAAACATCAAGTCGTAGGCACCGAATAGTTCAGGGTATTGTGCTTGGGTCTTCTGAAACCACCTTCGCGCATTTCGTATGTACTCAGCTTCCTTGTCAACGACCACAGCGCTGGTTGCTTCCAGAATCCTCAGCAAAACATAAGGCTCACGGCAACCTCTGTTTGTGTCTCCATCGTCCCAACAACCGAAAACGATAATGCTAGACACGAAAGCTCTTAGAGGCTCTAGCCATTCGAAGTCGCTTCTCAGTAAACCTTGTGCCACGAATTGCCAGAAGTCTTTTTCGTACATAATGACCTCAACCTGCGCGAAGGCAGACTAACGATAAGGATTCAAACGATAAGGATGCATGTGGCGCGAAGCCGCCACATAATCCTTGTTGAACTAAGCCGGGTGCAACGTATTGTACTTGGGTTTGGAATTTAAGGCAAGACGCCTATGCGGGGAACCTGACATACGAGGGGCAAATGGAGACAAGTTCGCTCCATACCTACTTGGCCACATAGTTGCATAAGGTTCTTCAAATCTAACTGCAAACCTTACCCACCCATCCCCCGCACGTCAGGCGACCTAGTCGCGGTGTGCGGTTGCCGGGTAGCAGGACGGCGTTGCCGCCGCCCCGCCCCCTAAGAACTGCACGTAAAACTTTCGCTTTATGCAGCTCAAGCCTTTCAAACGCCCCTTTCAAGACGCGGCTTTGCAACATCTACCCTTTGGCTGTGGATTTGCCTATGGCAGTCAGGATGGGCTAGCACCCGGTTGCTGAGGTTATCCCCGCCGCCCTCGGATCGCCCGACGATGTGGTGGTCATGCCATCTTGTTTCTTGGGTGATCTTCTGACCACAGACGGGACACGTTCCGCCTTGTTCTTTCCAGAGGGCAAGCAAATCGGCCCGACCTCTTAAATTGTCTGCCATTTTCCTAAAACGGCGCTCTTCCAGATAGAACTCCCATTGCGGATCGTAAGGGTTGACGTCCCCCTTGATTCTGACGTGTCGTTTGATGCGCACTTTGGAGGCATAGAATAGTTGGATGGTGTATGTCCGTCCCGCCTTGTTCGTTAGCTCGCCTTCAAAGACCCAATTTCGCCCACCCACGGTGTGGAAGTATCTGCTCCTGATCCACCGTCTGGATTTGTTGGGGTGTCGTCTCTTGGCCCATTGCCACAAAGCTTTGAAGATAGCGTGGTCAATCTTTCCAAAGGTCTCCTTGCTACAGATGTGTTGGTGGTAGTTAGCCCAGCCTCGGATGAGAGGGTTGAGTTGTGCGATGAGTTGCCCGGTTGTGGCTTGCTTGTTTCTTCGGATGACCTCTCGAACCTTGGCTAAAAATGCCTTCACATTCTTCCTCGATGGGGTAATGATGAGCTTAACTCGGTGCTTTCGGATGTTTTGCCCCAAGAAGTCAAAGCCGTCTTCGATGTGGGTGATGCGGGTCTTTTCTTGGGACAGGCTCAGACCACGCTCTCTCAAGAACTGTTCTACCAGCGGTTTGACCTTTATCTTCAGCAGTTCTTCCGAGCTGCCGGTAATGATAAAGTCGTCTGCGAATCTTACCAGATTGACTTTGGCCTTTTTGCCTCGCATCGTTGTTTTCGGGAAGGTTTCTTGGCGTCGTTTTTCAAGACCATCTAAAGTCATATTCGCAAGTACGGGTGAGCAAATTCCGCCTTGGGGTGTGCCTGCTTCTGTAGGGTGAAGGACTCCTCCCTCCATATATCCGGCTTTTAGCCACTTGCGGAGGATGGTTTTATCCATGGGGATGTGATCTAGCATCCACTCGTGTCCAATCTCGTCGAAGCAAGCACGAATGTCTCCTTCCAAGATCCATTGGGCGCGGTCTTGGCGGGACAGAAGGGTGAAGCATTGTTCGATGGCGTCGGCAGTGGACCTTTCTAGCCGGAACCCATAGGAGTTTGGGTCTGCTGTCGTTTCAGCAGTGGGGTCAAGGGTTAACAGATATAGAGGGCTTGCATTGCTCGATCCAACATAGTGGGAATACCTAGTGCGCGTTTTCTGCCGTTGGCTTTGGGGATGTAAATACGCCGCAAGGGGTGGGGGCGATAGCCGTGTTGTCGTAATCTCTCGATGCCTGCTGCCTTTTCTTCTGGCGTTTTCCAGATTTCTCCATCTACGCCGGGCGTCCGTTTGCCTTGGTTTTCCGTCACTCGTCTCACAGCCGATGCTCGACCGCTAAACGAGTGGGTCAAGAGGCGTTGTAAGGCTTTCACCTTGCCCCACCTCCCTTCCTGCATTGCCTTTACGATACGCGCCTGGAGCCGACGCACTTCGCAGTGGACTGCTCGCCAATCAATGGCGCACCAGTCTACTTCTGGGTGGGCGACCGCACCAGCAGGTGTACCTGCCGTCATCTGCATTGTCTCCTTGATCGGTTTGCCAAGTTCTCTCGTAAAGAAAGACCATGATGGAAGTCTGCCCGCTTTCGCGTGGGGTGATCTTGTTCGTGTGTGAACTCAACCCCTATCCGCCCCATTACAAGACGGCCTTCACTTTTTCCATCTTCCTATGCCCGCACCCCCATCGGC
>CAYVPU010000346.1:0-3221 GCA_964453885.1 uncultured Anaerolineae bacterium
AAAACCGACTAACAGTCCTGAACGATGTTCATGCTCGCACTATTCTTCATTGCTGCAGTTTGGGTCGTGGAAATGACTTTTGTCGTTGGCTATGGTATAATCCAAAGCATGGATGTTCCTAAAGTGGATGTAGACGAGATCGTCCAGGCGATCTTGGCTGTCAAAAAGTACCGAGCCGTGTGCCCGGATACTGTCCGGCGGGTTGCCAGACGCGAACTGGTCAGGTGCAGGGACGTCAAGATGGCCCTCAAAGAGACCAAGAGCCGTTTGCACCAGGCCTACCGCGCCTTTGAGCGGGGGATAGATTACGACGTGGCGTATCGCCGTCTGGAGACCGCCTACGACGCGGGCACTACTCTGGCGATTGAGGCGGCGTGCCGCGAGGTGCTCCGCCTGCATAGCTCCACCCGCGAGCGGCTGCCGATTCTGGCCGAGTTCTACGCCGAAATCTGGGCGGTCACCGGCCTGCCCGGCACGTTGCTGGACCTGGGCTGTGGGCTGAATCCGCTGACCATACCGTGGATGCGCTTGCCTCCGGGAGCGCGGTATTTCGCCTTTGACATTGACGCGCTGAGAATCGCGTTTCTGAATCGTTACTTTTCCCTGGCTGGATTGTTGCCCCTGGCGACCTGGCAGGATATCCTCTGTCACCCGCTGGAAGCAGAGGCAGACGTGGCCCTCCTGCTCAAGACTGGCCCCAGCCTGGAGCGCCAGGAAAAGGGCGCCACGCTGCGGCTGTTGCAGACTCTTGAAACATCTTTCGTCGTGGTCAGTTTTTCGGTCAAGAGCCTGGGGGGAAGGGAGAAGGGGATGGCAACCCACTACGAACGCGAGTTTCGCTCAATGGTTAAAGACAGGCCCTGGCAGGTGAGCAAACTGATTTTTGACACCGAATTGGTTTTTGTGGTTAGAAAGTAGGGAACGTGGGAACGCTGTATATCGTCGGCACACCCATCGGCAACCTGGAAGACATCAGCCAACGCGCTCTGCGGACGCTGCGCCAGGTCAGCCTGATCGCAGCGGAGAGCCCGGCCCGCACGCAGAGGCTACTGGCCCGCTATGACATCCGCACGCCGATGATGCGCTACACCGACGCTTATGATCGCAAGAAGCGGGTGCGGATTCAGGCCGTCCTGACAGCGATGGAGGAGGGGGACGTCGCGTTGGTGTCAGAGGCCGGGATGCCGGGCCTGGCTGACCCCGGCTATGAGCTCTTGAGGGCCGCCATTGAGCGCGGTGTGCCTGTCGTGCCGGTGCCCGGCCCCACAGCGGTCACGGCAGCGCTGTCGGTATCCGGCTTGCCCACGGAGCGGTACGTCTTTGTGGGCTTTTTGCCGCGCAAGCGGGCGGCGCGCCGAGAGTTCCTGATGTCACTGGTGGCCACACCGTATCCAATTGTGGCCTACGAATCGCCACACCGCCTACTAAAGACGCTGGAAGACATTCAAGCGATCTTTGGCCGGCGACCAATGTCTATTTCCTGCGAGCTGACCAAGCTCTACGAGGAGACGCGGCACGGCACGGCGGACGAGGCGCTGGCTCACTTTCAGACCCACGAACCCCGGGGCGAGTTCACCTTGGTTATTGCTGCGCCACTGTTCGGTCTCCTCGACAGAGTAAGAGAGATTGTGGACGGTCCCCTCGAGAGGACGGACAAGCTCCAGACGATCTGCAGATTGCTCAGAGAGCAAGTGCCTCATTACGACTGGGTGGGATTTTACCTTGCGGACGGCACAAAACGGGAACTTGTTCTCGGCCCTTTTGAAGGGGAACCAACAGAGCACGTCAGGATACCCTTTGGCCGAGGCATTTGCGGTCAGGCAGCGGAGATAAAGAGGACATTCATTGTTCAGGATGTCTCAAAGGAGACAAACTATCTCTCGTGCAGCCCGAGGGTAAAATCTGAAATAGTCTTGCCGATCCTCAAGGATGGAGAAGTTGTAGGGGAGCTTGATATAGATTCTCACGTGCTTGCACCCTTTGCAGAAGGGGATAAAGAGTTCCTTGAGAATGTGTGCGGGCTAGTGTCGCGGCTGTTCTAGTTGGCTGTGGCCAAACTGACTTGGCTTTCGTCCTTCAATCCCCACATTCGACTTGACAGAACTGCTTTTCTGCTGGAAACTATGGGTATGGTTTTATCCTTGTCAACGATACAGACAACCCACGGCCATCTTGCATTGCCGGCCTTTTTGCCCGACGCGACTCGGGGTGTCGTGCGGAGCGTGGACAGCCGTGACCTCGAAGCGTGTGGCGTGGCCGGGCTGGTGGTCAACACTCTTCACCTGACGACGCAGCCTGGCGCCGGTTTGATCAAGCGCATGGGGGGGCTCCACCGCTTTATGCGTTGGACGCGCCCCCTCGTCTCCGATTCGGGCGGTTTTCAGCTCATGTCCATGATCCGGAGCAACCCTCGCTATGGCGCCATCTCTGACCGAGGGATTCACTTTACCAACTTTGATCGGGGAGGCGGCAAAGTCAAGTTCACCCCAGAGAAGAGCATCCAGGTGCAGTTCGACCTGGGATCGGACGTCATGGTCTGCCTGGACGACTGCCCCAGCCCGGATGCGTCGGTGATAGAGAATACCGAGTCAGTGAGGCGAACGATCCTGTGGGCCAGGCGGTGCCGGACAGAGTTCGACCGGTTGCTGGAGGTGCGAGGGAAGACCGGCGAGGATCGCCCCTTGCTCTTTGGCGTCATCCAGGGTGGTTACGACCGGCAACTGCGGGCCGATTGCGCCGGTGAACTGCTAGAATTGGGCTTTGACGGCTACGGCTTTGGCGGGTGGCCGCTCGACCCAGAAGGCCGCTTGGCAGAAGAGATCCTGGCCTGCACGGCCCAATCAATGCCCGACGGCCGGCCCAAGTTTGCCCTGGGCGTGGGCAAGCCGGAGAACATCGTGCGCGGCTTTCGGATGGGATACAACCTCTTTGACTGCGTGCTGCCCACCCGCGATGCGCGGCGCGGGCGGCTCTGCGTCTTTGCCGCGCCCAACTTGGACGAAGTGGATGTTTTTTCGGATGAGTTTTACCGCTTTGTGTACGCCGGGGACAAAAAGCACAAGCGGGATTCCAGGCCCATTTCGGCGGCCTGCGATTGCCACTGCTGCCAGAACTATTCCCTGGGCTATCTGCATCACCTGTTTGAGATCAAAGACACGCTGGCCTACCGCCTGGCGACGATGCACAATCTGAGGTTCTATACGCAACTGATGGCCCGGCTG
>CAYVPU010000347.1:0-3204 GCA_964453885.1 uncultured Anaerolineae bacterium
CTTTGGCCCCAGGACAAAGGGTACGGTGCGATGGGGGACGTCTCACCCCCTTGTCAGGAGGTCATCGAACAGACCGTGAACCTGAACCGCATCCCCATCCTGACCCACATGAAGGCCGATGGCGGGCCTTATATCACTTCGGGGGTGGCAGTGATCGAGGATCCCGAACTGGGTCGCAACGTCAGCTACCACCGGCTGATGCAACTGGACGAGCGGCGCTTTACGGGGCGCATCGTAGAGGGCCGCGGCACGCATACGGCCCTGGGCAAGGTGGAGGGCGATTTGGAGGTGGCGATCTGCCTGGGGGTATCGTTGCCGGTGCTGCTGGCCGCAGCCATGGCGCCGCCCAAAGGAGTGGATGAATTGGGCATCGCCAACGCGCTGCGCCCCACACCCCTGGTCAAATGCATCACCAAAGATCTGGAGGTGCCGGCCGGGGCCGAGATCGTGCTGGAAGGGCGCATCACGCGGCAGACTGTTGACGAAGGGCCGTTCCTGGACTCGACCGAGACGTGGGACATTGTGCGGCTACAGCCGGTCATCGAGATTGATTGCATCACCCACCGGCGCGATCCCATCTACCACGCCCTGCTGCCGGGCAAATCAGAGCACAAGGCCCTGATGGGCATGCCCCGCGAGCCAGGCATTTACGCAGCAGTGAACGAGGCCTGCGATTGTCGTAACGTGCACATCACACCGGGGGGTATGTCGTGGTTGCACGCCGTGGTGCAGATTCGCAAGCGCGACGCCGACGACGGCCGCCGGGCGGTTGAAGCCGCTTTCCGGGGACACGGTTCGCTCAAACACGTCGTGGTAGTAGACGAGGACGTGAACCCCTTTGACCCCCACGACGTCGAGTGGGCGATTGCCACCCGCTTTCAGGCCGATCGCGATTTGATGATTTTTGAGAGCCAGCCGGGGAGTTCGCTGGATCCGTCGGCGCTGCACGTGCCGGGCCAAAAGACGCGCACAGCCAAGATGGGCCTGGATGCGACGATCCCCTGGCGCACGAGGGAGGGTCGTCTGCGATCCGAAGGGGAGCGGGCGGCGTTCCGGCGGGTGGGATACGAGTCGGTGGAGGTAGGGGAGTACATTGGGTAGTTAGGTGGTTGGGTGGTATTGTCTATGTGGGGGGGAGAAAGGAAAAACTATGTTACAAAGCGACAAGATCTCTGGCCCCCGTCTCGGGGGTGGGTCTGGTGATGAATTGACAACCCTCCATGAGAGATTGGCCCTGAAAGAGCTTGAACTGGAGACCATTCTGGCCATAGACCGCATCCGCGATCAGACGACCGACGTCGGCGAGATGCTCTCCGCTATGGCCAACGTCGTGGCCAATGCTTCCAGGGCTGAATGCTGCCTGTTGGGGCTGCTGGACGAGGCAACCGGCCAGGTTGAATTGAAAGCCATAGACGACCGGATGGGTCTCTTGTCTCGGCTGGATCGAGATCGGCTCCAGGCTGCCCTGCAAGCGGCGGTGACTTTTGACGAGATAGGCGAAATGGCGCTGCTGGAGGCGGAGGGCGAACCGGGACTGAGCCGCGCTCTGGTCGCGCCGTTGGCTGTTCAAGACCGAAAGCTGGGGGTCTGTCTACTGGTCAACCGCAAAGGCCTCTTTCGTCCTGACGACGTGGAACTGGTTCGCGCCGTTATCTCTCAGATAGACTCGGCGCTCCTGCACGCTCGCACGTTTCATCATCTGGAGCAGCGCCGCCGCCAGTTGGAAGCCATCTACCAGGTGGATCGCATCCGCGATGAGACCAACGACGTCCAACAGTTCCTCTCCGCCGCCGCCAACGTTGCGACCAACGCCCTGCAGGCCGACCTCTGCTTGATGAGCCTGGTGAGCGAAGAGACCGGCCAGATTGAATTGCGCGCCATTGATGACCGAAGTGGCATTTTTGGACGGCTGGATAGGGAGACCCTTCACGCCGCGATTGCCCGCGTCATGAACATGGATGACCCAGGCACCCTCGATCTTGAGCAGGATGAACCGCTGGTTAGCTATGGCCTGCGCCACGGGTTGGGCGCGTCCCTGCGCGTGGGCGACGAGACACTGGGCGCTCTCTTGTTGCTCAACGCTGGCCGCCCGTTCGGCTCAGACGACGTGGCGCTGTTGAAAGCCGTCGTCAGCCAGACCGATTCGGCAGTGATCCATGCCCGCACCTATCGCCACCTCCAACTGCGGAACAAGGAACTGGGGACCATCTACCGGGTGGACAGCATCCGCGACCAGATCCAGGGATTCAACTCCATGCTCAACGCCGTGCTCAACGAACTGTGCCAGGTGATGGATGCTGAGACCGGTTTCATCATGCTTTTCGACGAGAGCGGCCGGCAATTGGAACTCAAAGCCTCCACCGAAGACGACATTCTGGTGGCGACCGATCAATACGAGCGCATCGAGCGGATGGCTAACGAGGCGTTATACACGGGTGACCTGGTCAGCGGCGAGAGTTTGACAGCCCAGATTCGCTCCATTCTCTGCGTACCCCTGGTGCTGCGCGAGCGGATCATTGGCGTGTTTGGGGCCGTCAACCGGCACGGGCCTGGCGGCTTTACCCGAGATGACAAACGGCTGCTGAAGGCCATCACCAGCCAGGTGGATACCGCTATTTTCGAGAGCCTGGACAGACGCCGTATCCGCAGCACCTTTGAACGTTACGTGGGCGAAAATGTCATGGAAGAGATGCTCAGCCGTACCGACCGCGATTTCTTGGCCGTGGAAAGGCTGTCCATTACGGTGCTTTACTCCGACATGCGTGGCTTTACCTCTATTGCGGAGCGAACTGCTCCGGAGATCATGGTGGAAACGCTCAACGAGCACCTGGGCGCCATGACCGACGTGGTGCTGGCCCAGCAGGGCACACTGGACAAATTCGTCGGCGACGAGGTAGTAGCCCTGTTCGGCGCGCCCTTGCCCATGGCCGATCACGCTCTGCGGGCGGTTGAGACAGCCCTGGAAATGCAAGCCGCCCACCAGTCCCTGCTCGACAGGCTGGCGGCCGAGGGCCGTGAAGCCGCGCCCATTGGCATTGGCATCAACTCGGGTGAGATGGTGGTGGGCAACATCGGCTGCGAAAAGCGGGTGGACTATACCGCCATCGGTGACGCCATGAACCTGGGCGCGCGCCTGTGCGGCCTGGCCAAGCCACACCAGATCATCATCGGCCAAAGCACCTATCAACTGGTCCAAGACGCCGT
>CAYVPU010000348.1:0-3194 GCA_964453885.1 uncultured Anaerolineae bacterium
ATACCAACTGCATCGTGAGTGTTGTGCGAAAAATTGGGTATTCTTCATTGCTGCCCAAACTGGGGTTACCCCTCCGTCATTGTCGATTTTTTACGCAAAGTTTACCCACTATCTGTGCAAATTGGTGTATAATATCAGTAGTCTTTTGCCGTTTATTATCGGCAACCAAGTCTGTTGATGTGTTAGAGCGTCTGCTCAGCACATTCTGCCAATGACTATCACGCCCTGACGATGCCAGGGGAGGGACAGATGTCTGCAGAAGTGCTTTTGAACGTAAAAGAGGTCGCCGACTTTTTGCGAGTGAATGTCACCACGGTTTACACCTGGGCTCAAAGAGGACAGTTGCCGGCGATCAAGATGGGACGGAGTTGGCGATTCCGGCGGTCCGACCTGGAGACGTGGCTGGACAAAAACAGGCGCGATAACCAATCTCGCGACCGCGCTCCGTCCGACCCAGGAATGGTCAAGAACTGATCGGAGACCGATAACCTCAAGTTACGCCTTGCAGTTGGCACAGCGTAAATGCCTTCTCATGCCAACCCTGACCGACAAATAAAGAGCAATGTGATGGACTCGCTCATCGGCAAAACAATTGGAAAATATCAGATCGTGGAACACCTCGGACGAGGGGGAATGGCCCAAGTATACAAGGCCTATCAGCCAGCATTGGACCGCTACGTCGCCATCAAGCTCATGCACTCCTTTCTTGCTGAGGACAAGGGTTTTCTGAGCCGATTCCAACGTGAAGCTAGAGCAGTAGCCCAACTCCGACATCCCAACATCGTGCAGTTAATTGACTTTGACGTAACGGACGGCGTCTACTACTACATGGTCATGGAGTTTATTGATGGTCATACTCTGAAGGCCAGATTACAAGAGATGGCAGACAACGACCAGGCCATGCCGGTAGACGAAGCGATCCGCATTGCTCGAGACGTAGCGGGTGCACTCTCTTATGCCCATAGCCATGACATGCTCCATCGAGACATCAAACCGTCCAATGTTATGCTCAATCAAGAGAGCCAGGTGATTCTGACGGATTTTGGCATTGCCAAGATTCTGAGCAATCCCCAGTACACGGCTAGTGGAGGAATGACAGGCACCCCCTCCTATATCTCACCCGAACAGGGACTGGGTGAGCCAGGAGACGCACGCAGCGACCTCTATTCACTGGGCACCATGTTCTTCCAAATGATGGCCGGCCAACTGCCCTATGAGGCGGATACTGCGGTAGCGGTTGTCCTTAAACACATCAATGACCCACTCCCCCTCCCCAGCCAACTCAATCCAACCCTGCCTCCAGGCATAGATAGAATCATCCTCAGAGCGATGGCCAAAAACCCAAATGACCGTTACCAGACGGCCGACGAGTTCATCGAACACCTGGACCGGGTCAAGGCCGGCCTATCCATCCCGGAGGCCGCTCCTTCTATGCTTTCTGCGACCACAGCTGCCGGCTCGACTGGACAAACAGCCATCGTTTTCTCTGATGCCCCGCTACCGCTAGCACCACAACGTGTCGGCGCGCTAACCAGCGCTGTACGGTTGGCGCCCTATACCCTGTCCCCTGGCTACGCCGTCATCGATCCCACAGACCTGCCGGATGTGTGTGACGCCGATTGGAATCGGGCCGTAGACCACTTTACCAAAGGCTACATCACCAAATGGCTACGCGAGGGTGTGAACCAGTTGCGAGCCGCTTACCAGCACGGCCTGGCCGACGATCTGGAACTGATCGCCGTCCGAGCTGAGACCATTGTCCAGCGGGTCCAAAACAGCGACGACGTCGTCCGCAGCGCCGGCCTGGAAGAGTTCCTGGAGTTGCTGGGAGCGGCTCTGCCGGTCATGGAAGTCACCCCCCAAAGGCTCGATCTACCAACTGTGGGGGTGGGGGAAGCCGGGCAACCAGTTACCCTGACTATCACGAACAGGAACCGGGGCTACCTTTTCGGCAGTGTCGTGTGTCAAGTGCCGTGGCTCAAAGCCATACCCGAGTGGTTTGGCTGCACGGTGGGAGAGCACTGTACGGTAACAGTGCAACCAGACCTGAGCGGCCTGCCGGCCGGCCAGATCCGCTCCGCAGATGGCCTGCTGGTCCGCAGCATAGGAGGGACTCAGCACCTGGCGGTCCAGGTGGACGTCTTGCCATCCAACTTGCAGATAGACTGTTCTACACTCGACTTTGGCACAGCCGGCCAGGGAGAGGCGTTTCAGGCGGCGCTCACCCTGCGTAACAGCGGGCAGGGCTACCTGATTGGCATGGTCCGCTGCCGGGTGCCCTGGCTGACGGCTTCGCCGGAGCGGTTCAGGGTGCCGGCCGGAGATAGCACACAGATAACCGTGAATGTGAATTCGCAGGCACTCCCACCGGGCGATGTGGCCCACGCCTGGGCATTGGTAGTCGAAAGCAACGGTGGTCATGCCGTTCTGGGCGTTCAGATGCGGGTGCTATCCCCTGTTCTAAAGATAGAACCAGCCGAGGTAGACCTGGGTACCATAGACATCACCCAGCCGGGAGCAAAAGTGAGTACTCAACTGACAGTAAGCAACACCGGCCCCGGAGTGTTGACCGGGGCAGTGATAGTCGGGGCCGACTGGCTAAGTGTCAAACCAGCGACCTTCCGCTGCCGGGCCGGAGAAACACAGCAACTGAGCCTGTCAACGACTGAATTAAAGACGGGAAACCACCATCAGCCCGTACACCTGCTTTCCAACGCCGGGGATGCAGAGGTATCAGTTCTGTTGCGGGTCAATTTTTCCCTGGAACCAGAGATGGTGCACATTCCGGCCGGTGAGTTTCTGCGGGGCAGCAAAGAACGGGATAGAGTGGCTTTTGCGTCAGAGAAACCCCAGCGCCGGATCCACCTGGCAGAATACTGGATTGGCAGGTACCCGGTGACCAATGCCCAGTATGCCGTGTTTGTGGAGGCCACCGGACGCCGGCCCCCAGGGCACTGGCCAGGGGGAAACCCGCCAGAAGGGAAAGAGAACCACCCTGTGGTGAACGTGAGTTGGTGGGACGCGGTGGCCTACTGCCGCTGGCTGACGGAGGTAACGGACAAGCCATACCGGTTGCCCACGGAGGCCCAGTGGGAGAAAGCAGCCCGCGGCACCGACGGGCGGGGATATCCCTGGGGAAACCGATGGGATAACAAAAAGTGCAACTCGAGGCAAGCAGACAAAAGGGACACGAC
>CAYVPU010000349.1:0-3165 GCA_964453885.1 uncultured Anaerolineae bacterium
CCAACAAGAGGGGCAACCAGCGTAGTCCGCAGATCATCTGGTCCACGTTGAGACGAGGGGGCTTTGCCTTTGCCATACCAATGTCCTTACTCTATAGATCTGACTCCAATACTTTGCCAATAAGCCGGGGTCACTGACCCGCCGGGGCTCCTGAAACGCATTGGACCTAACTCGACGGACTCGACAGAGGTTCGGAGTGTAGACAGAGCCTCGTGGATAAACAGGGACGCGGACACCGTCCTAAACGGGCGGTGAGCCGCCCCGGGGTGCCCGCGCGTCATCAAGTAAAAAAGTGGGCGAGATAGGACTCGAACCTACGAACCTCACGGATGTGAGCCGTGCGCTCTAACCAACTGAGCTACTCGCCCAAGACAACTAAACTGAATTATAACCCAAGTTATGGAAAAGCGCAAATCCTTACAGGTTTTGGACAAACTGGCCGGCCTGGCCCAGGACGACGACGGCGCGGCCTACTGGGAGGCGAGCGCGGGGTCGTTCATGGGCGGCAGCGGCAAGACCGGCAGTATCGAAACAACGGCCCTGGCCGCTTACGCGCTGCTCACTGCCGACGCCCACCCGGACCTGGCCAACCGCGCGCTGACCTACCTGGCGCGGGCCAAGGACAGCTTTGGCACGTGGCAGACCACCCAGGCAACGATCCTCAGCCTCAAGGCGCTGTTCCGCTCGGTGGAAAAGGCCGGCCAGGCCGCCGAGGTGACCGTGACCGTCTCGCTCAACGGCGAGGGGGCCGACCCAATCCGCGTCACGCCGGAGACCTTTGACGTGGTGCAACTGGTGACCTTTACGGACAGGCCGTTCGAGGGCCAGAACAGGGTCGAGATCGCCGTCGAGGGCGAGGGCGACCTGATGTATCAAATAACGGCGGAATACTATCTGCCGTGGGAGTTCGTGGCCGAGGAGCCGGGAGAGGCGGTGACAATCGTCGTGGCCTACGACCGCACCGACCTGGCCATGAACGACGAGGTCAACGTCTCGGTAAAGGTGGCGCTGAACGAGCCGGGCCTGGTGGCCAACATGATGCTCGTAGACCTGGGGGTGCCGCCCGGCTTTGAAGTGCTGACCGAAGATCTGAACCGCCTGGTGGAGGGGGGACTGCACAAAGAAGGCGTGCGCCTGAGCCGCTTCGACCTGACCGGGCGGCAGATCATCCTCTACCTGGAGGACCTGGCCTACGGCGAGCCGTTCGCTTTCAGCTTCCGGCTCCGGACAAAGTATCCCATGAAGGCCCAGACCCCGGCCAGCGTGGCCTACCCCGACCTGCGCGCCGTCGCCCGGCCGCAGGCGGTGACGGTGAGTAGCATGCCAAAGACCCTTCGGGTTTCCGAAACCCGAAGGGTCTGTTGGATCCTGCAATTAGCAAATTGATCCAGCAATCTCACAGCAAGTGCAGAAACTCCCACGACGGGATGATAGGAATACCTTCAAACTCGTCCAAATCCAACAAATCGTTATCTCCGCTCACGAGCCACTTGGCGTGACCGCCGACGGCAGCCTCCAGGAACTTGTTATCCGAGGGATCACGTTCTACCGCATGGATCTCTCTATCAGGCGTAACCCATTCGGCCTGCTGGCGGATGTACCCCAGCAGTTCCTGGATCACCCACTCGGGCAACTTGAATTTGGAGCGGCTCAACACAGCCTCATACTCGGTCACAATCTCTGCGCTGACGATCAGAGTGAAAGCCCCCTCTCGCCACTGCCTGATCACTTCCGTGGCCGTACCGCCCAAAAGTCCTGAGACCAGGACGTTGGTGTCCATAACGATGCGAGGTTTCACTGCTCCCTCTGTCTCACCGCCGAAATCTCAACGGCAATGTCCTCTTCGGTAACCCCCTGCCCAGCCGCAATGCGACGTGCAACCATCCAGGCGCGGTCGAACCGTTCTTCCGGGTTCATCCGTTTCAATTGAGACTTGAGGAAACGAACAAAGTCCAGAACCTCGATCATGCCTACGTCGGGGAGGTTGGCCAGTTCTTCTATGACCAATTCCCGATTGCTTGTCTCCATCATTCACCTCTCTATGCCAACAGATCGGAACATCATCACCTCACAACGAGGAATCGACTCACCAGTGACAAGGGCGTACAGCACATCCGGGTCTATGTCTGCTTCATTGGGCCAACAAATGGTGCCAACGTCTGGGTTGATGTGTACCTGGACAAAGTAGGCCCGCTCCCTGAGGGGTGCAAAGACGCCTGTAAACTGGATGATCTCAGCCAGGTCTACGACGCCTTTGACACCATCTTGAAAAAAAATGTGCAGACGATAGCCATCCAGGGGACGAACTTGAGTCACATCTTTGAGCATAGCCTTACTCCAGGGGAGCAATCTTTTTCAAAGGGGCCTGCTGGCGCGCCAACTCCCAATTTTCCAACAATTCAGCCTGATGAAGAGATGCCCATTCCATTACCATACCAAAAACTCGAGGGGAAAGATTCCCTCGTAATAATGAGAGCGTCGAAATGGCTATAATCGCTTTCTGCCCGCTGTACCGCACGTGAAAATGCGGTGGTGGGTGGTCGCCGTAATACATCACAATGACGATGCCAAAGAAACGGCTGATTTCAGGCATTTGACCTCCACAGTAGTATGCCTGAATGATACAACAGGTCCTTCTAAAAAGCAAACACGGAGGGAGTAGGGTCGGTTCGCGATTCGCCCTTACCACAAAGACCCTTTGGGTTTTCCGAAACCCGAAGGGTCTGTTTCACCTGATGGGGGGCGTCAATATAGTTAAGACCGGGAATTTACGCAATTTTTACACACACGCAAGGCAAAATGCGGTAGAATATAAGGCAATGAAGGGGGGATTTATTCATACTTTGACGCAATCGTTCCCACACGACGAGAAATTCTCCGGGCTATTGTAGTCCAAGTACCTCCAATCGTTTCTCTTCAAGACAGACAAATTCGGTGAAGGATCAATTCAGGATCAACGTAGATTCGCCAGATCTCTGGGGTTTTGCCATGCGCCATTGTTTTACTGTGAGGACAGGCCGGCCGGTGCGCTGAACGTCAGTTTTAGCTTGCAGGTCCGGACTTTTAGTTTCAGTAAAGGCAACTACTCAGCCTGCTCGGCCTGGACACTTGCCCTTCGTCCTTGGGCACTGTACCGTACGGTCCAGTACGGTGCCGAAGGACCAA
>CAYVPU010000350.1:0-3131 GCA_964453885.1 uncultured Anaerolineae bacterium
CTGGCCGTTGATGTCAAGGTCGGTATCGGCCCTTTGGTGAACGGCGGTGAAGCGCTGTGTTTGCCACGTGGGTTACCCATACCCGTGCCGGACATTTGACATCAATACTACTCTGGCTTATAATTGGGCCGCTCTTGTGTTGCCGGTGTGACTATGGGTCCATGGACCGGTGAGTGAGAGAGTACTTGAAAGGAGTCGAGTTCTGTGGCAGTACCAAAGAGAAAGGTATCCAAGGGCCGGCGAAATCGGCGACGCAGCCACGACGCGCTGCGACCACCCGTGTTGGTGACTTGTCCTCAGTGTCACGAGTCCAAGTTGCCTCACCAGGTCTGTCCGTCGTGCGGGAGCTATCGTGGCGTCGAGGTCATCGAGGTCAAGTCCGAGAAGTGATTAGAAGAACGATTTGTCTTTTTCAACGCTTGGCCGTGCTATCAGCCTACAGTCCGCACGGCCATTGCCTTGTCTGTGGCAAAAGTGTCTGTTAATTCGTTCGATCTATTAGTCAGAAGGAGCCAGGATGATCCGGACAATCCTTTGTGATTTGTTGGGCATTGAGCATCCCATTATTCAGGGCGGCATGGCCTGGATGTCCACGGCCGAGTTGGTCGCTGCCGTCTCTGAGGCCGGTGGGCTGGGTATACTGGGCGGCGGCAATTCTCCGCCGGGCTATGTGCGCGACCAGGTGCGGGAGACCAGAGCCCGAACGAGCAAGCCCTTTGGCGTTAACATTCCCATCTTTTCCACGCACGTGGACGAGGTTGTCCAGGTCTGCATTGAGGAGAAGGTACCGGTGGTGGCCACCGGCGCTGGCAGCCCTGGCCCGTGGATGGCCCGGTTCAAGGAAGCAGGCATCAAGATCATGCCGGTGGTTGCCTCGGTGGCGCTGGCCAAACGCCTGGAGCGCATGGGTGCGGACGTCCTGGTGGCCGAAGGCACCGAGTCGGGAGGGCACATCGGTGACGTGGCGACTCTGCCGCTCGTTCCCCAGGTCGTGGACGCCGTGAGTGTGCCGGTGGTTGCGGCAGGGGGCATTGCCGATGGGCGAGGCCTGGCGGCGGCGTTGGCCCTGGGCGCTGCGGGCGTCCAGATGGGCACTCGCTTTATCTGTGCCGAGGAGTGTATCGCCCATTCCAATTACAAGCAAAAGATCGTCAGGGCCGGCGACCGGGCCACCATTACCACGGGACACAGCCTGGGTCACCCGGTGCGGGCCATCAGGAACCCCATGACGCGCAGGTTTGAGGCGATGGAGAAAGAAGGTATCTCGGAGGAAGATTTGATCGAGTTGGGCACCGGCAAACTGCGGCTTGCCGTGGAGGAGGGTGACATGACCTGGGGTTCTATTATGGCTGGGCAGGTCAGCGGTCTGATCCGCGACGTGTTGCCGGCGGCCGAGATCATTCGTCGCATGGTGGCCGAGGCTAAAGAGATCCTGAGTCAGAGATTGCCGTCACTGGTCGTGGCCTCGTAGGACTGAGGGGCGAGGGTGAAAGATGGCTAGAGTGGAAAAAGTCGTCTATATCTTTCCCGGTCAGGGGTCTCAGCAGGTGGGCATGGGCCGTGATCTCTATGAGACCTATCCTGCCGCACGGGAGGTTTTCGATGAAGCGGATCGTATCCTGGGCTTTCCCCTCTCGCGTCTCTGCTTTGAGGGGCCAGGGGAGGCGCTGACCGACACGGTGAACGCCCAGCCAGCTCTCTTTGCTACGAGCATGGCTTGCTGGCGCGTCTTGCAATCGGTTGCGCCGGGGGTCTTGTCCAGGCCATTCTTTGTGGCCGGCCACAGCCTGGGCGAGTATTCGGCGCTGGCGGCGGCCGGTGCGTTGGGTTTTGCCGACGGGTTGCGGTTGGTGCGCGAGCGTGGCCGGCTGATGAAACTGGCCGGCGAGCGTTGCCCCGGTGGCATGGCCGCGGTTCTTGGCCTGGGCGATGGTGCTGTGGACGAGGCGTGCCAAAGGGCGCGCAGTGAAACCGGCGGGGTTGTGCAGGCGGCCAACTATAACGCACCGGGTCAGGTCGTCATCTCTGGCGATAGCATTGCTTTGGAATTGGCTATGACCCTGGCTGCTGAGGCTGGTGCCCGGCGGGTGGTGCGACTGGCTGTGAGTATCGCTTCGCACTCGCCGCTGATGGCTTGTATTGCCGGCGAGTTTCGCCAGGCCGTCGAGGCTAATCCACTTCGTGTCCCTGCCTTGCCGGTGCTAGCCAACGTCACTGCCCGGCCGTTGGCGTCGGTGGCGGCCATTCGCGAGGAGATGGTGGGCCAATTGACTTTGCCGGTGCGGTGGGTGGCTTCTATGCAGTATGCGCTAGACGAGGGAGGGACCGCTTTTGTCGAGTTGGGACACGGCCAGGTGCTGACCGGCTTGTTGAAACGCATTGCTCGCTCGGCCCGACGGGTGAACGTGCGAGATGCAACGGACCTTCAAAAGCTGTTGGAAGATTGAAAGGAGGGAACATGTTCGCACTTACTGACAAAGTCGCTGTTGTTACTGGTGGTGCTCAGGGCATTGGCCGGGCGATCGCCGAGACGCTGGCCCGGTGCGGGGCCGATGTGGTCGTGGCCGATGTGCAAGAGGGCAAGGCTGAGGCTGCCGCCAAGGAGATCGCCGATAGCACCGGCCGGCGCGCCATCGCCGTCCGTGTGGACGTCGCCGATCGCGATAGCGCCCAGGCTATGATTGACCACGCCGTCTCCGAGTTTGGACGTGTGGACATCCTGGTTAACAACGCCGGCATTTTCCGCGACAATCTCATCATACGGATGAAGGAGGCTGACTGGGATATGGTCCTCAACATCAATCTCAAGGGCGCCTTCAACTGCTCGCAGGCCATCATCCGTATGATGATAAGGCAACGCTATGGGCGGATCATCAACATCTCTTCCGTTTCTGGACTGGCCGGCCAGGCGGGTCAGACGAATTACTCCTCGTCCAAGGCCGGGCTCATCGGCTTCACCAAGGCCTTGGCCAAGGAGGTTGGCTCCCGCAATATCACCGTCAATGCCATAGCGCCCGGTCTAGTACACACCGGTTTGACAGCCAACCTGCCGCAAGAGCTGAAAGACAAGGCCTTGGAGATGACGCCGCTGGGTCGTTTTGGTACGCCGGAGGACATGGCCAACGCCGTGG
>CAYVPU010000351.1:0-3102 GCA_964453885.1 uncultured Anaerolineae bacterium
GCCACGCCCCTGGCATACCCCGGCGTGTCGTAGAAGCCCACCTCCGTCGGGTTGGACGGCGTGGAGACGTCCACCACCCGCAGGCCAGCATCATAAGCGGCGACGTAGGCATAGCTCCCGGCGACGGCCACGCCATAGGCCCACCCCGGCGTGTCGTAGAAGCCCACCTCGGTCGGGTTGGACGGTGTGGAGACGTCCACCACCCGCAGGCCAGAACCCTCAGCGGCGACGTAGGCATAGCCCCCGGCGACGGCCACGCCTTGCACGATGTCAGGCAGCGGGAGCGTCTTGCCGGCCACGGCTGGTGAGGCTGGATCCGAGATGTCGAGGATGGTCAGTCTCGGCCCCACGCCAATGTAGGCATAGTCCCCCTGCACGGCCACGGCGTTGGTGTAGCCGCCAATGTGGCCCACAAATTCCACGTTTTCGGCACCGGCGGTGGAGAACAGCGGATGGGTGGGAGAACGGCGGATGGGCAGGATGGGCGGATCTCTGGCCTCCAGGGAACCTGTTTGCGTCCTGACGGTTTGGGTTCCCGGCGTGGCAGTGATGGGCATACCGGGTGCCAATGTCAAGAGCAACAGTGCTGCTACGGTCAAACCGAATACTTTTGTACGGGTCAGCATTGTCTGCCTCCTACCTGGCGTGTCGTTTGCAAATCTGGCTCCAATCTCACCACGATCCGCTGATCGCCTATAAAAATCTGATTGCCCCGCACTTGCACCGGCGCCGATTCCGGCCTGGGTAGTGAAAGCACCAATTCCTTGCCCACGATGCGCCCTGTGATTTCAACGGTCTGGCGAGCGCGGGCGGTCAATCTCTCAAACAGCAACTCGAAAAAAGCAATACTCTTTGCTTCCACATCTCATACTCCACCACGACCAACTCCCAATCGCCCTACTGGTTGTGGCAGGAGCGTCATCACCTCGGTCAGAGTGCCATCTACCGTGTCACCGTCGATCTTTTTCCCAGGCCGATGACTTCTCACCGTTCGCCGAAGGCACTTGTCCTGGACGACAAGTACAGGGTCTCCTGACCGAGGCGCAGAGGTGACGGCGTTGCAGGGTCGTGCGTCGGCCAACTATCGTTTGGTCGAGCAGGTAGATAGTTAGGTGGATAGCGCTGGCGATCACCCGGTTAGGGATCTTTGACCTCAAAGGTCAGTTCTTTTCCGTCGAGGGTGACGATGAAGTGATTCAACACATCACGCCCAAGGATAGCGTTCTGCCGGGGTAATGCTATCACTTCCACATCGTTAACCAGATGTCCCTCAATCCCCAGATCCACCATATAGGTCGCCCATTGACTCTGAGTGCCATCGTAGCCCTGAGTGATCATCACCCTCCGTGGAATGATATGAAGCTCATCAACTAACCTCTGGGGCACAACAGAGATCTCTGCTCCCGAATCTAACTCTCCCCGAATGTCCGCCGCCCGCTCGTGATCAACCGGACAATAAACCGTAAAGCCAACAATAGGAGCCGGGGGATCAAACTCCATACTGTAGCGAGGCATCAAGACACCACTTTCTTGGGGGAGAGGATCCGCCGCACAGGGGACTTCTCTGCCACCCTGTCTACATAGATGGGAACATATCCGTGTTCAGCGTACACCCTCCTGATCAGGGCTCGATCATCTTTGTCCACGTCTATGACCTGTCCATCAAGAACGGCGACGAACGCTCCCCGATGGGTACGGAGCAGCTCATCCTTGAGATCCAGGAAAGCGGCACGTTCTTTATCCAGCGCAGACAGCGCCTGGTCTCGCAAAGTGACATCTTCTGCGTGAGTCGGAGACGAAGGCCGTACTCGCTCCCGCCAGGCGATAAATTCCTGATACTCGTCAATGGGCACAACGGCGGCCACGGGCTCCCCATCCCGTTCGATGGCGAACGGCGCCTGACGCAGACGAGCCTCGTCCAGCGTTAGAGCGTAAGCAGTGCCTGTTTCTTTCAGCGTCATAGTCTTGTTCATCACAGTTACTTTCACATTCTCCCTCCCGCTTCACTCCGTCGTCATCACACCAACCATTTGTTCTTCTTGGGCACAAGTATAAGTGAAGACACAGCGAGTGTCAAGCCAATTAGGGGTCGCTTTCTCACCTGACCAGACCGTCGGAGACACAGTGTCCTCAGTGGCCAGGGGCGGTTGGGCTCAGTGGTTCCTGAGAATAAGCGGAAGGTACAGGTTGTGGAACTGAACCTCCAGCGTGAGGCGCATCCTACGCGTGCCACCGCTGTCGGATGTAAGAACAAGCCCACCCCGGTATACACCCGGTGCCCCATCCACCAGATCGACCTGGACGTTCACCTCTTGACTGCCACCCGCAGCCACAGTGAAACTGCTGGGCGTGATGATGAGTTGGCTGCCTGACATTACCCCACCCAACTGATCCATCAGATCAGTAACGGAAACAAGGACATCCTGGAGCGACTGCTGCCCGCCTACCTCAGCAACGGTGAAAGACGCCTGAGCAGAGGTGCCGGCCAATCCGGATAGTTCCACGGCATCGGTGATTGCGGTCGTTGGAGTCGGCTCCAACCGTTGGATCCAAATTGATGAGCCAGATCTCCCCTCTACGCATAGAAATCCTCGCTGTCGAGAGCCGTGAAAATGGTCAACTCACCGCCTGCTTTATAATCTGATAGTAGAGCCTTCGCCGCTGTGGCCAACTGCCGCCGGATGTCGTCTACCCGCTTCCTCTCCGTTCGGGCCGGCGGCAGTTCCACTCGTTGAAGGTCTTTACGAATCAAACGCAACGCTGCTTCGATGACGGTTAAACGCTCCGTGGTCGTAAGAGCCTTGAGTTCTTCCAGAACTGCTGTCTGTATCATACTTCCCCCTTCAAATAAAGACTTTCGGATGCCGTTTATCCACATTATCAGTGGGTTGCCCTTTTGTCTTGGATTCGACTTGGCCTCTAACTCAATTATATCCGCGGGGTGGGTGGTGTCAAACGACAGCGCCCATTGCTTGCCTCCTCGTATAATATGAGTGTGTGGCAAGCGAATTGCGTCTAATGACCAAGATCAAGTTGATTTTGCTCCAGGGTCAGCAATTCCCGTTTTGGCGGACTCCCCCCCTCAATCCCCCCCAAAGGGAG
>CAYVPU010000352.1:0-3076 GCA_964453885.1 uncultured Anaerolineae bacterium
GAAATAGAAGGTGCTCCCCACGCCGAGGGTGCTCTCGGCCCAGATGCGCCCGCCGTGAGCCCCAATGATACCCCGGCACACAGCCAGCCCCAGACCGGCCCCTCTCACGCTCTGGGTGATCTCGTTCTCAACACGATAAAAGCGCTCAAAAACCCTCTCCAGGTCCCGGGAGGGGATACCCATGCCCTGGTCTCTGACCCAGATGAGCAGTTGCCTCCTATCTCCACGGCCCTGGACGGTGATGGTCCCTCCTTCAGGCGAGTACTTGATAGCATTGCTCAGCAAATTGCGCAGCACCTCTTCAACACGCTTGGCATCAACAGCCGCCACCAACGACTCGGCAGGGAAATCGTAGACAAAACGATGTTGTGTGAGTTGGATTTCCATGGCTCCCATGACCTTTCTGGCAAGCTGGCCCACATCTGTGGGGCGCTTGTCCATGCGCAGCCGTCCATCCTCCATCTGGGCCAAGTCCAACAAGTTGTCAACGATCCTCTCCAACTTTTCCGCTTCCTCGTCAAGGTGACTCAGGAATTCCCGCTGAGTCTCACGGTCAAATTCCACGTCTTCCCTCAGCAGGGTGGTGCAAAAGATCTTGATCAGCCCCAGGGGGGTCCTAAATTCGTGGGAGACGTTGGCAACCAGTTCCGACCGCAGGCGATCCACTTCACGCAGGATTTCTACCTCGGCCGCATCCTTGGTCAGCCGCGCGTTCTCCAGGGCTACACCGATCTGGTGACCGATGGCGGTAAGAAGCTGCACCTCCTGGGAACTCGGTTGCCGAGGCGTAAAGCTACAGAGGCCCACTAACCCCAACACTTTTTCCCCCGCCTTGATGGGAACGCCAACGATAACGTGGCACGGATCCTCCCTGCCCGCCTCCACACGGGACTGGAGCGCATCGGAGCTTTGAGTAATCACCACCGCCTGCCCCGATTGGGCCACCTCAGCCATCATGCTTTTGGCCCATTTGCACGTTCTCGGCGTTTCGGCCATTTCTTGAAGCTGCCCACGATAAGCGACCAGTGATGGCGAGTCCCCGCCCTTCGACAAGCTCAGGACACCGCCTTTCTCGTCGAGCAGTTGTACCCATCCGGCATCTGCTTCTATCACTTCCAACACCTTGTCCAGAGCCGCATTCAGGATCTGTTTCAGGTCAAATGATTGGCCTATCGTCGTGGCCACGGCATTGAGGGCCACCAAGTCTTCGTTGCGACGCCTGAGCGTTTCCTCCGCCCGTTTGCGCTCCTCAATCTCGCGTTGCCCCTGCTCAAATAGCCGCGCATTCTCGATAGCCGTGGCCGCAGACGCGGCCAGCGACTCTACCAACGTCAGATCTGTTAAAGTAAAACGCGCGACCTCTGCATCCACCACTTGCAGCACGCCTATCACGTTTTCCTTGACCCGCAGCGGAGCGCTGAGGATAGAACGCAGAGCAAGTCCAGTCCGTTGGTCTACCTCCTTAAAGTGACGCTGATCGGCCCATGCGTCCGGCACGATCAGGCTCTTGCCGCTGCGAGCCACCCAGCCGACCAGCCCCTCTCCCGGCGGTAACCGCCAGCCGCGTACGATTTCGCTCTGGGGGCCATTGGCATGCCGGCAGACCAGTTCGCCGGTCCCCGGCTCGATCAGCCAAACCGAGCAAGCGACCACATCCAGCAGATGGCGCACCTCTTGCAGGACAGCGACGAGCACCCGATCCATGTCGAGGGTGGAACTGAAGGCCTGATTGGCGCGGTTGAGCAGTGCCAGCTCGCGGTTGCGCTGTCGTAGTGCCTGCTCTGCCCGCTTGCGCTCGGTGATGTCGCGGACAACGATCTGCACCGCCGGTCCGCCATCCCATTCAAAACGCCCGGCATCAACTTGAACGGGAAAGCTCTCGCTGTCCAAACGGACGAACGAGGTTTCGACGTGGGCGGCCGGCGATACATCGGTGGCAACACCATCCAGGAAGCTGGAGAAATAGCCCGACTGCTCCGGCGCAACAAAGACCCGCACTTTTTTTTCCCACAACGTCTTTCTCACGTTCGGCGCCCACCAGCCGAAGCATTGCGGGATTGGCCAGACAGATCGTTCCCCGGGCATCAACGATCATAATGCCATTGGGTGAAAGCTCGATAGCCCGCTCGAACTTGGCCCGTTCCGAAAGCAACCGGCGATAGCGGTCGAGCTTGGTGATGGCCCGCACCCGCACCTGTAACTCCATCTTGTCAAAGGGCTTGGCGATAAAATCGTCGGCCCCGGCCTCGATACCTCGCAAGCGAGAGTCGCGATCATCCAGAGCCGTGACCATGATGACTGGCACCTCGGCCAGAAGAGGGTCGGCGCGCAGCCGCCGGCAGGCCTCAAAGCCATCCATGACCGGCATCATGACGTCCAGCAAGATCAGGTCCGGAGTGAGTTCCGCCGCTTTTGCCAACGCTTCTGCGCCGCTGCTAGCGAACGCCAGATCGTAACCCCCGGCCGACAGAATCCTCTCCAAAACCTCGCGTATAACCAGTTCGTCATCTACGATGAGAATGCTGCTCTTGGTGCTGCTGAGATTCACGCCACATCTCCTCCAAGTAGGGGTGGGGTAACCCCCATGCGCATCAAGCTCAGTACAGCAATTCCCGTTATGGGAAAACGCAAGTTGTAGCCGCGATTTCGTAATCGCGCAGGATGCTTTACGCAGCACAATGTACGCGATTTGGAAATCGCGACTACAAAACGGGAATTGCTGCTCAGTACAAGCGGCAAGCTCAATCCAAGGGTTTCGATACGGCCCTTCCACTGGCGTCTCAGGCCCTACTCAGCCTGCGCTTTCAACTACCTTGACAATGTTACATTTGGTTCGTAGTCACGCACGAAGCGTAGCGGAGTGCGGTTTTGCGCTACTTCGCTGCGCTTCGTAGCGCACTACAAACGTCACTTCCTCTCAGGGCGCGAAATGTGACATTGTCAAACTACTCATAACATTAGCTTGATGCCTATGGGGGTCCGACCTCTATGTGTGTTTTCCCAACCGAAATGAAACGCACCCAAATTATATTATAGCCGACTTGCGACGAGATCCCGGTTACAGCTTGGTTGCTAT
>CAYVPU010000353.1:0-3075 GCA_964453885.1 uncultured Anaerolineae bacterium
GTTCGTCCCTGACCGCCTCTCTTACCTCCTTGCCAAACACTTGGTACCGATATTTAGGTACCAGAACGCAGCCCTGACGCATGCGGGCTTTTCCAGCCCTCGGAGGCGGCATAGGACGGGATTCTGAGTATCGGCCAGGGCGCTCTGACGTGGGGCTTTGAGGCTTCATTAGCGAGATGCGAGAGTTTCTATCGGCGGCGAATGGACTGAGAAGGGCTGCTAGGCAGGCTTAGAGCGCACATATCCTCGCTTTAAACCTGTGGCTGGGATGGAAAGGGTTAGATCAGCGCAGGACTATGGGTATAGGAGGTGCCCTGAGCGCGAGTCTCAGCTGAAAAGGCCGGCTCAAGAGCCGTTGTATCTGTGCGCTGTCGAGCCACAGTCCGGATAAAGTAGTTCGGACGAACTCGATTAAGCCCTGGGGACCTTTCTCTTTGAATGCAGCGACGAGTTTTACAGAAAACGCAGCCAGCACGTTCAGCAGGTGCCCGATGCGCATTAGAAAGTGATAGCCCCTCATCGCGTTCCAGTTGTATGCGTAGCAGTGCTCGTAGTTGTAGCCCTGGCGTTTCTCCACCAGGAAGCCTTCTTCAATCGCCCACCTGTGACGGCCTGCGAGATTGCAGCGCTTATGAACCTTTTTCTTACAGAAGGGCAGGTCTGAAATCCAGACGTAGCGCAGCCGTTTTTCAACCGACTCCGCTGTGACCTCGTCAATCTCTATCCAGCTCTCATCGCAGACAACCATGTGCAGGACCAGGCTTTTCCTTTGGTTGGCTCCGTAGTTGTACTCGATGTGGTTCACCCAGTGGAAATCCTGCTTTCTGTCGCCCCAAAATTGACTATGATAGTCCTCTTCGCTGAGCAGCCTTTTCAGCCCTCTGTACTCCTGCCACACATGAGGCAAGTTGCCATCTTTCAGCACGATCATAAAGTGCCAGTTGTACTCAAGGCACCGTTCCATCGCCGGCCCTACAGGGAACTGCCCGTCGAGTAGCAGCATGATGGGCAAATTGGGAAAGGCTTTCTTGAGCCGCTCAGCCAAGCGATAGAAGGCCCTTTGCTCACAGTCCTGTTTATCGCGTTCGGTATCGCCTTGGGCGTAGTCGAGAAACTCGCTCATCAGTGGAATCGTCATCCCGCTCGAAAGCACCAGATTCGCCTCCACAACGTATACAAAGTACTGCATTCTCTTTTTATCGCCCTCGCCGACCTCACGCTCGAGCCACTGCTTGTCGAGTGGTTGCTTGCGCACATGCTTCTGCGTCCCATCAATGGCGATCAGGTAGCAATCCTCGATAAGATAGTCGGAGAACTTCTTCGCGCGTATGAGACTTCGGACCAAAGCCACCTGGGCCGCCTCTATTCGATCTACATCTATGTCTGTAAGCAGCCGGCACAGAGTGTCATGGTGTGGAATGCTCTCGAGGTCTGGAAACAGCTCAAGGAGCTGCTGCTTCATCGCAGGAGCAGTGAGCTTTTCATTTGCCTGCCTGCGCGAGCCCATCTGGAGCACGAACATCAGGATGCCGTAGATCAACAGACAGGTAAGCTTGTGCGTGATCAGCAGCGGGTTTCTTGGATCGGGAATCCGGGCAAGCTCACCCAGCAAAACCGGAAGCTTGGCCCGCATAATCCTGGCGTGTTCTATGGTAGTCTCTGTACGGGCTTGTTTTTCTTGCTCGACCGACTCATAGCAACATTTACGGTTAGGCCGTGTCCTATGGGAGCGTGGATTCAGCATTGCGGCTTGCTTTTGGGTTCGCAGGGTCTTTTGGGCGGCTTTCCTTCGCTTGCGCCACTTTTTTGCCTCTCTGACTACAGGCTCGTTCATTCTGCTCCCCTCACAATCGGAAGCTCTGAGCAGAGCACGTGCCGGAAATCTGCGCAAAGCGGCTTCACAAAGATCCGCTTCGCAGTGGTAGTGTAAGTGCGGCCTTGGCGCACTAGCCCTTCGCCTGTAGTCATTCCCAGGTATTGCCAACCGGCTGCCTTGTAGGAGCTGCCCGCATAGCGCGGATCTACAAATGTCTCCATCAAAACCGGTCGGTAGCTCCAATACCACTGCCAATCCGATACAATCCTGCGAGCTAGCTTCGCTAGAATGTGGCTTGAAAGGTTGCGTACCTGCACCCAGGGAAAAATCAGGTGACGGCTGAGATTGACCACCCACGGAAGCCTCCCAAGGCGCTGCTCAGCGGTCCAACCTATCCAACGCTCCCGTACTCCGAGCTCCTTCGCTGCCCCAGATAGCAGCAGGCATCCCAGTCGGCCCTTTTTGCAGACTATGAAGTAGCGCATCCGGTAGCCAAAAGGCTGCTTGTAGCCTAGAGGATGATAGCGATGGACATACTCATTCCACAATCTTTTCTGCGGGCCCAGCACCACCTCGAGCTCTACGGGGCCTAGATCTGTAAGCGAAGCTGCGATCTGTGAGCCAGGTGCTGTCTTCTCTGTGAAAATAATCTTGCGCCTGGCCCCTCCTCCGCGCCGCAGTTTCTCGGGTAGCTTCAGCATCCCGCGGGTTTCCAGTTTCCGTAGCAGCTTCTCGCAGGCATTCTCCTTTAGCCCACCTGCTGCGGTGTACCAACCCATATGCTCGCAGATTGTCGCTACAAGCTCCTTGAAGGCCAAGCGCGGAAACAGCTCAACCGTCTCAAAGATCTGCTCCACCTCCTGCTCGCTTATCCTGCGGCCGCCCTGCATTAACGCAAAAATATTGTCCTCTGTCATAGATTAGCCCCTCCCACCTTGATACTATACAGGGGGGAGGAGAGTGTCTACCCCTTTGGGAGCAAAATGTGAAGACAAAATGCTGTTGGTTTTTTTTAGACTGCGACGTGCCCGGCAGCAGCTGGAATCGGGATCCGCAGAAGCGCTAACTGCTTCGCTGATGCCGACCCATCTTAACATACAAAATAGGCTAAAAAGGGTCTACCCCGCACTTTGCGAAAAAAATAATTCGGCCGCCAGCCTAACCCCTTGCCAAACGGCCACTTATAGACCCATGCGTCAGGGCTGGCACGAACGAGGACACTATCCGAGAATACATCAGGAATCAGGACAAACTGGATA
>CAYVPU010000354.1:0-3061 GCA_964453885.1 uncultured Anaerolineae bacterium
CTCGCGCGCTGTGGAAAGCGCGGCTACCCGTTGACCACTTCTCGCTTCTGGCCAGTCATCATCAAGCCCACGGTCTCTCGATCTTCCTCGACCAACTGACCCACCATCTCGCCCTCGTAAACCACGGCCACCCGGTCGCTCAAGGAGAACAGCTCGTCCAGCTCTTCCGAGATGAGGAGAATGGCAGCACCGGCCTCTCGCTGCGCCAGCAGCAACCGTTGCACACTCTCGATAGCGCCCACATCCAGGCCGCGCGTGGGCTGCACGGCTACCAGCAAATAGGGTTGAGCCGAAATCTCACGGGCCAAAATAAGTCGCTGCAAATTCCCGCCAGACAGCAGCCGCGCCGGCGTATCCACCGAAGGTGCGGCAATCTCGTACTCGGCCTTTAGATCGCGGGCGTGCTGCCGCGCCACGGCCTGGTTGATGATCCATCCCTGCCCCACCGGCGGCTGGTGATAGCTCTTCATGATGAGATTATCAGTCAGGCCCAGGTTGGGTGCGCTGCCAACCCCGGTTCGATCTTCGGGCACGTGCGACACCCCCTGCCGAATGACCGCCGAGGCCGACCCGCTGCTGACCTCTTGCCCGTGGATCATCACCCGGCCAGCAGTGCAGCGGCGCAAGCCGGTGATCACCTCCGCCAGTTCCCGTTGACCGTTGCCCGCTACCCCGGCAATGCCCAGGATCTCGCCGGCGCGCACCTGCAACGAGACGCCGCGCAAAGCAGATAACCCCTTGTCATTCAGGGCGTGAACGTTCTCCACCGAGAGCACCACTTCCCCCGGCTCTCGGTGCACCTTCTCGACACGGAACAACACCTCGCGGCCCACCATCAACCGGGCCAACTTGGCCGCGCTGGTGGAAGTAGCCTCCAGTCCGGCAGCGGTGACACGGCCTTTTCGCAGCACTGTGATGCGGTCAGCCACAGCCATCACCTCACCGAGTTTGTGGCTGATAAAGACGATAGACTTGCCCTGAGCCCTCATTGAGCGGAGAGTGTAAAAAAGCTCCTCGATCTCCTGCGGGGCCAGGACGGCGGTGGGCTCGTCCATGATCAGGACACCTGCGCCCCGGTACAGCATCTTGAGGATCTCGACGCGCTGCTGCTCGCCCACGGAGAGCTGCCATATCCGGGCCTTGGGGTCCACCCGGAGCCCAAAGCGCTCGCCTAGATCGGCCACCAGGTGGTCGTATTTGGCCAGGCGCATGACAAAGCGGGGCTCATCCAGACCCAGCAAAATGTTCTCGGTGACGGTTTGCGAGGGTACCAGCATAAAGTGCTGATGCACCATGCCGATACCCTGCTCAATGGCGTCGCGCGGCGACCTCAAGTCGGCGGGCTGGCCGTGGATTTGTACCGTGCCGCCTTCGGGCCGGTACAGCCCGGCTAGCACGTTCATCAGCGTGCTCTTGCCAGCGCCATTTTCCCCCAACAGAGCGTGGATCTCGCCCGCGCGCAGGTCAAAATCCACGTTATCAACGGCCAGCACGCCAGGGAACCTCTTGACAATACCGCGCATCTCGACAGCGTAACCAACGTCCGCGGCCTGATTCATGAACGATCTCCTGGAAGACGTGATGCGTGAAACGTGAAATGTGAAACACGGTTCGGGGCCAGGAAAACACAGCCCATCCTGGCCCCGAACTGGCCAATCGCAGGCGCGATTCTACTGTTCTGGCAACTCGGCCGTTATGCCGTCGGCCCACCAGTACATGCAGTATTTACATTCCAGGCCGGGGGCGCCAGGTGGAAACTGGTCAATGTCGCTCTGGGAGAAGCGCTCGCCGTCCGGCACGATGACGTTGCCCTGGTTGTCCACGATGGGCCCGGAAAAGAGATCAAAGCGATCGAACTCACCGGACAGCATCTTGGCCAGAGTGTCCTTTACCAGTTGCACGTCCTCCGCCGGCAGGCCAGCGACACCGGAGGGGGTCTTTTCTCCTTCCATGAAGCCAAAAAGCCCCATGCCGCCGGTGTCGGCGTCAAAGTAGTGCCAGCCCACCTCGTAGGTCCCATCCCGGACCCCCTCAGATATCTCGGCGTACACCGGCCCCCAGATCCAGTAAGGCGCAGTGAGGCAAGCTTCCACCTTGCAGGAGCCGAACCAGTCGTAGGTTACGCCCCACTTGCCCTTTTCCTGGGCCACGTCGGCCACGGCCGGCGTGTCAGCGCCGGTAAAGACCACCTGAGCACCGGCGTCAAACAGCGAGGCCGCCGCTTCCCTCTCCACGACGGGATCGTGCCAGGTGTTGATCCACCGTACGTCCATCGTGCACTCGGGGCAAGTCTTTTTCATGCCCAAAGCAATGGCGTTGCCCAGGCGAATCTCCTCAGGGATGGGGAAGGTGGCCATGTAGCCCAACTTGGGGTTGCCGTCCACCTTGGCGCGGGAGCCAGCCAGCATCCCGCCCAGGTACTTCATATCTTCCATGGCCCCGAACAGGTTGCCAAAGTTCTTCATGTTGGATTTGAAACCGCTGATGTGGATATAGGTGACGTCGGGGAACTCTTCGGCGACAGTACCCATGGGATCCATGTAGCCGAACGAGGTGCCAAAGATGAGGTCGAAGCCCTTGCGAGAGAGGCTGCGGAAAATCTGCTCGGAATCTGCACCCTCGGGGACATTCTCGATGTAAGCCGTGTGGACGTCCTTCACTTTCTCCTTGACGTACTCTAGGCCCTCAAAATGCGCCTGGCTCCAACCACCGTCGTCGTGCGGCCCGATGAGCACCATCGCAACGTTGAACTTGCCCTTCTTGGTGACCGGGATCTCGAAACCACCGACCACCTCTAGCTTTTCCTGGCAGGCACTCAAAACCAGCAACAGAATGATCATAACGGCCAGCAGAGCGCCTATCCTCTTTGATAGCATCATTACCTCCTTGTTCGATCTGAGAAAATCACAGAATCCGCTTCATACCGAAAGAACTGCTTTCGATCTTGTGGCCGTGGTTCACCTCCTTCCCCTCTCTGTGGCCAGGCGCTTTAGACGTGCCCAGAGGTTACCAGCAAGAGAGCCTCCCTTTTACCTACCCTACATTATACCTCATAAATCAA
>CAYVPU010000355.1:0-3017 GCA_964453885.1 uncultured Anaerolineae bacterium
CGGTGTGGGTGGGCTGAGGTGTGGCTGTGCGAGTCTCGGTGGGGGTGGGGGTGGGGGGCGGCCGAGGCGTGGAAGTGCGTGTCGCGGTGGGTGTAGCTGTGCGAGTTGGTGTTGGCGTGGGTGTGTTGGTCGGTGTGGCCGTAGGCGTCGGGGTGTCCGTCGCCGTTGGTGTTGGTGTGGGAGTGTCGGTGGGCGTAGCGGTGGGAGTGTTGGTTGGTGTCGCCGTGGCCGTAGCGGTGGGAGTGTTGGTTGGCGTCGCCGTGGCCGTAGCGGTGTCGGTCGGTGTTGGCGTGTTGGTCGGTGTGGAGGTGCGAGTTGGCGTTGGCGTGTCGGTGGCCAGCCAGGTGCGCATCGGCTCGGCGCGCGTGCAGACGAAGGCCAAAAGGGCCAACAAAGCCAGCAGTCCCGCAATGCCTACCAAACCCAGCCAGAGCGGACGGGCGTCGTCTGCCAGCGGTGGCGGCGGAGAGACAGGAGGCGGTGGTTCTTCTCCCTCGACTTTTTCAGCCAGGTCTGGCAGCGGCGCAGGTACGTCCTCTTGCCCGGTCTCTCCGATCGGTTCAGCAGCCTCGGGGACCACGACAGTTGGCTTTGAGGGAGTGACTGCCGGCCACTCTCTCTTGGGCAGCTTTAAACGTTTGGCAACCTTTGGATCTTTTGTTTCAGGCATTGCCTCGGATGCATCAGGCTGCGGCGTTCGCACGGCAACGACGGTAACGTTGTCCGGTCCGCCTCGCGCGTTGGCCAGACCCACCAGGTGTTGGACGGCGTCAGCCAGAGACCCCTCGCTGATGGCCTCGCTTATCTCGTCGTCCGTCACCAGATTGGTGAGGCCGTCGCTACACAGGACGAGGACGTCGCCGGCTGCCAGTTCGCGCTGGAACAAGTCGGCCTCAATCCTGGCCGTGTTGCCCAGAGAGCGGGTGATGACGTTGCGATAGATGTGTTGATGGGCCTGTTCCTCGGTCAGGACGCCCGCATCCACCTGCTCCCCCACCCAGGAGTGATCGTGGGTGATCTGGCTGATCTCGCCTTCGCGCACCAGGTAGGCGCGACTGTCGCCCACATTCAGCACCCAAAGGCGACTGTCCTTGACCACGCCCGCAACGAGGGTTGTGCCCATGCCTGCCTTGTCGCCCGACGAGCGAGAAAAGATCGCTTCGTTGGCTCTGGCAACTGCCTCTTGCAGGCTCTCGGCAGGAGCGAGTTCCAGATTGGCATAGTAATGCTCAAAGAGGGAAGCAATAGCTTGCTGGCTGGCGACCTCACCGGCGGCGTGGCCACCCATGCCATCGGCCACGGCGTAGAGCCGCCCTTTATGCGCCACCGCCTCGGCCGGGACGCTTTGCTCCTCGACGATGCCGTAGCTATCCTCATTCAGCTCCCGGATCCGACCGGGATGGGACAGGGCAAAAACTTTTGGTACAGGTGCGAGGGTCATACTACCTCCCTGAAAAGTGGAGGAGAACTGTAGAGTTTCGAATGCAAGTTGGCAACCCTATTTTACCCTGACTTGACGATTTTGACAACAGGAGCAAACCCAATCTTGACATATATGGCAAGGGCAGATATAATATCCTCAGACGGCTTTGTGGCTCGTTGCACAAAACTTGCCCCAGAGCAACCACTTCCGTGAGGGCTGATTCAGACAGGAAGACAGGAAGGAGGTGGTAACAAAGACCGATTTTTCTGGAACACCGAACCCAGGAGGAGAGACAGATGTTTAAGAAAAAAGCCTATGCTCCTCTCGGGAAAGCGTGACTAGGACTTTTTGAGAAAACTCTTGAGGAGAAGAGGAAACAAACAATGCAAAAGCTATTAGGTGTAGCAGCCGTTTTGACCTTGTTGATCGTGACAGTAGCTTGTGGGGCATCTGACAGTGAAGGAGTGGTCGCAGAAACGACATCGCCTGGTGAGCTCACCACCTCGCCGCCCACCCTCACCCCGGTCAGGACTCTGCTCCCTACTCGGTATGTTCTGGCAACGCCCACCCCCTTGCCAGCTCCTCCCACGCCTACCCCCATACCACCTACCCTTACCCCCATACCACCCACCCCTACCCCCATACCACCTACCCCTACGCCGGAGGTACAGGAGGTGCAAACCCCTACAAAGGGACCGGAACCGCCAACCCCTACCCCTACAGAAGAACCAACACTGCCACCTCCTTCCGTCACCGATATCATGATAGAAATTCCAGCCGGTTCGTTTACCATGGGCAGTGATGACGGCGATCCTGAAGACGGCCCGGCCCACGAAGTGGATATCCCCGCTTTTGATATGGACAAGTTCGAGGTGACAAACGCCGACTATGCCGCGTTTGCAGAAGCGACGGGTTACCTGACCTACGCGGAGCAGCAAGGGTTCAGAAGTTGGCGCGACGAGTGGGGTGCGGGCAAGGACAACCATCCCGTCGTCGTGGTCACCTGGGACGACGCCACGGCTTATTGCGAGTGGCTGGGCAAACGGCTCCCCACCGAGGCCGAATGGGAGAAGGCAGCCCGGGGGACCGATGGTCGGGTCTTTCCCTGGGGCAACGAGTGGGACCCGAACAAAGCAAACGTGAAAGAGAGGGGACTGCGTGGCACGGCTGCTGTGGGCAGCTTTGGTGCCGGCGCCAGCCCCTATGGAATTGATGATATGACCGGCAGCGTGTGGGAGTGGACGACCGATTGGTATCAACCCTACCCCGGCAACGCGGTTGGCGATCCTTACTATGGAGAAAAGTTCCGTGTGACCCGGGGCGGTGGCTGGTTTGACGTGGAAGCGCAGGCCACTACTTTCAATCGCAACGCCGCTGCTCCAAACAAAACGGCCAATGATGACCTCGGCTTCCGCTGCGTGCGTTGAGGTGATAGAGGCAGTTAGGCAACGGCTTGTGGCTGGATAAAGACCTAACCGACCGTTGGCCGTATGCGGTCTGCCAATGGGAGAAAGGAGGGTTGTGTATCGAACGATATAACAAACACTCATTAGGGTGAGTGCAAAGCCTTTCTAATTGGAGAATCATCAGTCAA
>CAYVPU010000356.1:0-3000 GCA_964453885.1 uncultured Anaerolineae bacterium
AGCCTTGCGAAGGGTTGGAACCTTCGCAAGGCTTAGAGCGCTACTTTGCCAGCCCCAGCGCTCGCATAATCTGCGTCCGACAGCCGTCGCCTGGCGGCGCAGGTGGTTCTGGCGGCTCCGGCGGTTCTGGTGGCTCCGGCGGTCCGGGCGGCACTGGCGGTTCCACCGGCTTTAGGCTGGCGTAGGCGTTGTAGACCTGCGCCCGGCCAGCGCCCTGGGTGTTGCCATCCAGTCCCAGGTCTTTGGCGGTGCGCATCAGCACGTCCTTGACCTCGGCCGGCGTCAGGTGGGGGTAGGCTTCCAGCAGCAGGGCCACCGCGCCAGTGGTGTGGGGCGTGGCCATGCTGGTGCCGCTGGCCGAGGTGTAGCGATCGTTCACCGGTGTGCCCATGCTGGTGCCGGCCGCCCGCGCGGCGACGATGCCCACGCCGGGAAAGACGACGTCCGGCTTGGTCCGCCCATCAGAGGTGGGGCCGCGCGAGGAGAAACTGGCCATGCTGTCGCTCTTGTCGGTGGCCCCGACGGTGATCACCAGGCGGGCCACGCCCGGCGGGCCGACAGTTTTGGCCCCCGGCCCCGAGTTGCCAGCGGCGGCGCAGACGACGACTCTCTCCTCGACGGCTGCGTCGCACAAAACTGAAAGAGCGTCGTCACCGTCGCCCGGCCCTGGCGCGCCCAGCGAAAGGTTGATCACCTGCGCGCCCTCGTCCACGGCCCATTCGATGCCGGCCATCACATCACTCATCATGCCGCTGCCGTCGTCAGCCAGCACCTTGGCCACGTAGATCAGCGCTTCGGGTGCAACGCCGACGTACTTGCCGCCGCTAGCCGCTCCGCTGCCAGCGGAGATGCTGGCCACGTGCGTGCCGTGACCGTGGCCGTCGGCGACGCTGCCTTTGCCGCTAAAGTCCCGGGTGGCACGGATGCGGCCTTCAAAATCGGGATGCGCCGGATCAATGCCGGTGTCCACAATGGCGATCTTGACCCCAGCACCCCGCCAGCCGTCGGCCCATACCTGGGGCGCTTCCAGCAGTGGCACCGAGGCATACAGCCAGGTATGCACCGGCAGGTCGGGCCAGACACGCTCCACGTCTTCGTCGGCAGCGTAGGCCGCGATGGCGCCAGCGCGCAGTGTCATGGCTCTGGCAGGGATGCGTCGGTACTGGTGTTTGACTCGCCCGCCTGCGGGCACGGCCCGCGCGCTGATAGTATCTCGAGAGACACCAGTGCGATATTTGACAATGATTTGAATCTCTTCCTCTGTGGCTGCCGCTTGCACGCTCTCGGCCAGCATTGGACTGAACTTGTGTACGCCCATTTTTTCCTCCTGTCGCTCAATAGATGGAGCTAACCGCCCATCGTCGTCACTGGTTGATCCTCCTCTACCGAGAGGACCCACGGTTCGTCAAGCAGGGCCAGAGCAGCATTGGCCGGGCCTCGCAGCGCCAACATGTGACGCAGTCTGTATTGCCGGTGTACCTCCAACCCGATAGCCTCGGCGCGGGAAACGAACTCACCGGGCGAGCCGCCGGTCGTCACAATCACCGCTACCGGGGCCGCCGGATCGGCGCGCAGCTTTGCCTCAAACTCAGGCTTTATCTTCATCTTTTGTCCCTCCCTTGGCCTCGATAAGCATAGTGCCCAGAACTACCTACATCATACCACCAACCGCCGATGGGGTCAAGAGGGCCTGCTGCGAAAAAACAGGAGACTCCCGAGTCCGATTTGACAATCGGGCTCAGTTGATGTATGCTGTGGCCGTTGATGAGGAGGATACGGTTGGAATTGGAACGGGCGATGACGAGACCTCGCTCTTGGCGGGGTCTGCTGGTGCTCAGTTTAATAGTCCTGGCGCTGGTGGCGGTCGTGACCTTGCGAGTTCGCCAGCGAGAAGCTGAGGCGTTGGACCCAACGCCCAGTCCAGTCCTGGCGCGCCATGCCCGCCAGCTGCCCAACGTGCCGGGCCGATCTCTTCCCCCATCCGTACGCCGCGTGTACATGCCGCTGATCACCTCGCCAGAGCGCACGCCTGTGGCGCACCCTTCGGCAGAGTCCGTCCCCAGCCCAGCCCTGAGCCCTGAGAGCAGTCGAAGGGTCGAACCACCCACACCGACATCAACTGCCACGGCCACGTCTGTGGTGAGCCCCATCGAACTGCCCACACCGACACCGACCGCTACATCCACTCCCACGCCTGCCCCCACATGGACACCCACAGTAACTCCTACGCCCTCACCCACACCGACCGCTACCCACACCCCTACCCCGCTTCCTACACCCGACAGCCAGGCGCGCAGCGTGCGGGTACCGATCCTCATGTACCATTACGTTTCCGATCCCCCGCCCGACGCCGATATCTATCGCCGTGATCTGTCGGTGACGCCTGCGAACTTTGAGCAGCAGTTGCGCTACCTGGCTGAGAATGGCTACACGACTATCACTTTGAAAGACCTTGTTTATAACCTGACGCAGGGCTATCCGTTGCCGGAACGTCCAGTGATTCTCACCTTTGACGATGGCTATCGGGACAATTTCTTTCACGCCTATCGCCTGTTACGCTGTTCCAAAAGCGTGGGGACGTTCTTCCTGATTACCTCATTCATTGACGAAAATCGCCCCGGGTACCTGACCTGGGGGCAGGTGCGGGTGATGCGCCAGGGTGGCATGGGATTTGGCTCGCACACCTATACCCATCCCGATCTGCGGGGCCAGAGCGTGGACTATTTGGTGTGGCAGATCGTCGGTTCCCAGGAAGCCATCGCCGAGCGGATCGAGGAGCCGGTGCGCTTCTTCTCCTATCCTGCCGGGGCCTACGACCGGCAAGTCATAGACGTGCTGCGATCGACCGGCTTTTGGGCCGCCGTCACCACGCAGCAAGGTGACGAGCAGACATCCGACGGTTTGTTCGAGCTCGAGCGGATTCGTATCCGGGGCGACGACACACTGGAACAATTCGCCGCCAAGCTGGAATACAACTGGGGGGAAGAGAATCCCTGAGAT
>CAYVPU010000357.1:0-2979 GCA_964453885.1 uncultured Anaerolineae bacterium
ACCTGGACGAACGCCGCGTGACCAGGCGCGTGGGAGACGTGCGTGTCCTCAGGGGGGCGTGAGCTACATACTAGAGTTGCGAACCATACTCACCGTAATCAATGATGATCTACCGGGCTGGTCATTCATTGTGCTCTTGCCCGGATTCCATTTCAGATATAGGAAGGTACAATCGTGTCAAAACGTCTGATTCTACTCTTGCATAGGAAGGTATATCGCTGCTCCCAGCAGGCCTGTAACTGGCGGTCGGGTCGTAGACCCTCCCGGAGCAGGTTGGTTTTCTTGTCTGGAATCCTGCTGCTGGGCGCGTTGGTTGCCTGCCAGTCACAGACACCTGAGACCACGCCATCTAAACCCACGCCGTTGGCCACGCTGGTGCCGACGGCCACGTCGGTGGCGGCGCCCACGCCAGAGCCAACGGCCGTTGCCTCTCCGGCACCAAAGGACACCCCGTCGCCGACGCCCAAGGTCGCCAGGGCCAAGCCCTCGCCCACGCCGACGCAGCCCTGGCAGATCCTCGAAATCCAACCGGACGATTGGGCCAGGGGGGGAGGAACTGATGCCGGCCTGACCCTGGTCGAGTACAGCGACTTCCAGTGACCGTACTGCGCGGGGTTCGCTGCCCTGCTCAAGCGTCTGGAAGACGCTTTTCCCACTGAACTGCGAGTCGTCTATCGCCACTATCCGCTTAACCCTATTCACGATAAGGCGGCCTTCACCGCCGAGGCCGCCGAAGCCGCCGGCGCCCAGGGCATGTTCTGGGAGATGCATGACCTGCTCTATGAACGCCAGGGTGAATGGGCTCGTCAATCAATAGATGCACTGGTGGACACCCTTGCCGGTTATGCCTCCGAACTTGGGCTGGATGTCGAGCGGTTCTCGCGCGACCTGAAAGAAGGCACCTATCGCGATCTGGTGCAACAGCGGTACGACGAGGCGGGCGCCCTGGGCCTGCCCGGTACGCCGACTGTCTTTCTCAACGGCCAGTATTACGATGGCCCTATGAGCGAACCCTTCCTGGCGGGCCTGGTTCAGCTCTTCAACTACAACGGCCCGCAATACACCGAGCCACCGCCCATGACCATAGACCCATCGCGGTCCTATCTTGCTACCGTCAAGACCAGCCAGGGCAGCTTTTGCATCGAGTTGTTTGCCGCCCAAGCGCCTCAGACGGTCAACAGTTTTGTCTTCCTGGCCCAGGAGGGTTTTTACGACGGCTCGTTATTCCACCGAGTCTTGCCGGGGTTTGTGGCCCAGACAGGCGATCCCACCGGCAGTGGTCTTGGTGGTCCGGGCTATCGTTTCGACGACGAGATCGATCCTGATTTGACCCACGATGGGCCTGGCGTCGTCTCCATGGCTAACGCTGGCCCCAATATCAACGGCAGCCAGTTTTTCATCAGTCATAAGGCCCTGCCCGACCTGGATGGTAAACACACCGTCTTTGGGCGGATTGTAGAAGGCATGGCCGTCGTGGAGCGCCTGAAACCCCGCGATCCGCAACAGAATCCCTACGCGCCGGCCGATGTCATTGAGACAATCACGATTGATTCCACGTGCGGGATGTAACTCTGGTTGGGTTGTTGGGTGGTTAGGTTGTTGGGCAGTTAGTCAGGCTGAGGGTTCTTGGGTCTCAAACTCGCGGCGCAGGACGCTCATTCGTACCTCGTCGTAATACCGCCCCTTGCTATAGATGGCTTCTCGCGTCCGGCCCTCGTGCTGGAAGCCGCACTTTTCATAGGCGCGGATGCCCCGCGCGTTGTCGTCGCGCACTCGCAAAAAGACGCGGTGCAGGTTCATCTCCTGGAAGGCAAAACGCAGCGCCGTGCGGATGGCATCGCTGCCGTAGCCCTGGCCCCAGTATTCCTTTTCGCCGATGACAATGCCCAACTCGACGTGGCGATGCTGCCAGTTTGTGTCGTGCAGGCCAATGTTACCGATGTGAACACCTTCGGCCGTCTCAATGGCAAACAATTCCGAGTCCCTGTCTTCCAATTGCCCCTCGAACCACTTTTCCTCCTCGGCGGTGGAAAAGGGCCGGTACACCGTCAGGAAATCGCGCACATCCGGGTCGTTGAACCAACGCACAAAGGTTGGTATGTCTTCCCGCTCCACGCGGCGCAGGCGAGTTTTCTCTCCGTAAATCATCGTTCTCCTCCAATGTCTGCCAGGTGGCAGGTGTCGTTGTGCTGTACCAGGCGGGGGCACCGTCGCGAAAGGTCTACGATAGTCAGCCCAGAGTTGGCAAAGTGGAAGGGATGACGTTGCCCTGGCGCAAGGCCGATGATCTCGGCCAGGTAGGCGCCCAACGCTCCCCCGTGACTGACAACGGCGACGTTTTTGTCGCTGTCGTGGCGGGCGGCGATCTCGGCAAAGACCTCGTGTACCCGTTGGCGAAGGTTTTCGTTCCCCTCGCTACCGGGCAGGGGCACCCACTCCTCGGCGTCCTCCTTCCAGGCGGCGTGCACCTGGGGAAACCGTTCCTGGACGTCTTCTATTGTCAGTCCGGTCAGTTCACCGACGTCGTATTCCCGCAGGCGGTCGTCGGGGACCACTGGCACGCCAACGGCTTCCGCCAGGATCTCGGCCGTCTGGACAGCCCGAATCTGTGAGCTGGTGTAAATGGCAGCGATGTCGTCGTATTCCTTTCTCAGGCGCTGGGCCAGGCGACGAGCCTGCTCCCGACCCAGTTTGCTGAGTGGATACTCCCCTTGTCCCTGGATGAGCCGCGCGACGTTCCCCTCTGATTGTCCGTGACGGATAAGCAGCAGTCTCACGAGCCCTCCTCTGGCCAAGCCAGTGTCCCCCACTCGCCCGATTCGTCGTCGCAAGCCAGTAAATCGTCGGTGCGAGGGTCATACAACCAATTTGTCATTTACCCCGAATTTCTCCAAATATCTGGCAGGCAAAGCTGGTGTGCGCCCGGCAGGCCGCCGGCACGTCTACCGGCACGGTCACGCCCAATCGGGCCAGCATCCG
>CAYVPU010000358.1:0-2926 GCA_964453885.1 uncultured Anaerolineae bacterium
GGTGGGCGTGGGTGTTGTCGTCGGTGTGGGTGTGGGGGTGGGTGTTGTTGTTGGTGTGGGCGTTGCGGTGGGTGTCGGCGTGGGCGTGGGCGTGGGCGTCGGCGTGGGTGTCGGGTTGTTCACCACGACCTGCACGCGCCCCTCAACGCTGTTGCCCTGGTGGTCGTAGGCCACTACCCGCAGTGTGGCCAGGCCGTTGTCAGAAACTTGGGTGTCCCAGACTGTCAGTTGGCCATCCTGTACCTTGGCCTGATGCGGGCCACTGACCCATCCCCAGCCGATAGGATTGTCGCCCACGCCCCATTCGACGTCGTAGTGAGAAAAGTCAGGCATCTGCACGCGACCGATCAGGGGGATGAGTCCCTGCACGGTCTCGTTGGGCAGTGGTTGGAAGAAGGCCACCTGCGGCGGGTAGGTGTGTAGGGGGCAAGTCTCGAGGGGCGGTTGGGGATGGCCATGTTCCTCGGCCCATTGACGGTACTCCTCCGGGAAGACCATAAAGTATTGCTCGGTAACGGCGTTGTTGGGGCAGAACTCGGTAGCTAGCTTGCCGGTGATGCGATCTATGCGGAGGTTCTGATGCAGGTCGTGCTCCGGGCCGAGGGGTGGCTGGTCATCGGAAAAGATCTCCCTGCGTCGCTCGGGACAGACTTTGCTGGGTAGGGTGCCGGAATCGGCACAGACCTCCAACTCGACGATATCCGGCGGTTGTGGGAAATCCGTCACCGGGGTGTCAGCCAGGGCCTGTTCCATAAAGTTGTGCCAGATCGGCCCCGCACCCCGCACGCCGGGCAGCCGCTCCATAGGCGAGTTGTCCGAATTGCCCACCCAGACGCCGGTCACCAGGTCAGGCGTGTAGCCAATCGTCCAGGCGTCGCGATAGTCATCGGTGGTGCCAGTCTTGGCGGCGGCCGGCCTGGAGAGCTTGAGCCAGCTATTGGCGCCAAACATCGGTGCGCGCGCCTCGTTGTCAGCCAGGATGTGGGTAACGAGATAGGCGTGCTGAGGGGAAATGACGTAGGCCCCGGCGGGCGGTTGGTATTCGTACACCACCCGGCCAACGGCATCCTCGATGCGACGGATGGCCACTGGCTCGCGGTAGACTCCGCCGTTAGCCATGACAGTGTAGGCGGCAGATATTTCCAGCAACGTTACTTCGCCACTGCCCAAAGCCAGGCTCAGGCCATAATCGGACGACCGGTCAAGTGATCGGATGCCCATGCGGCGCGCCGCATCAAGCATAGCGGGTAGGCCCACGAATTCCATGGCCTTGACTGCCGGAATGTTGTACGAGTTGGCCAAGGCTGCTCGCACCGAGACCGGCCCGTGGAACTTTTTGTCGTAATTCTCTGGCTTGTAGCCATCAGAATACTCGATAGGCACGTCCATCATGAGGGTGGACGGCGTCCAACCTTTCTCAAAAGCCGCAATGTAGGTGATCGGTTTGATAGCCGATCCCGGCTGGCGCAGGCTGATGGCCACGTTCACCTGGCCGTCAATGTCGGGGTCGAAAAAATCCACGCTACCCAGCATGGCCTTGATCTCGGCTGTGCGCGGGTCTATGGCCACCAGCGCGGCGTTGGTCGCTTTGTGGTCGCCCAGGGCTGCAATGTGGGCTGCTGCCTCTCGCTCGGCGATCTCTTGCAGGTGTGGGTCGAGAGTCGTGTAGACCCTGAGGCCCCAATGGTAGATTGACTCGACGCCCCAGCGCTCCTCCAACTGCTGGCGGACGTAGGTCACAAAGTGGGGGGCTTTGAAATCGCCACGCAGGCGTTGAAAGTAGATTTTTTCTTCGAGGGCTTTGTCGGCATCGATCCGGCTAATGAATCCGGCCTCGACCATGAGAGCCAGCACGACCGATTGGCGCTTCTTGGCTGCCTCCGGGTTGGTGTAGGGGTCGTAGAGGGCCGGCGACTGGGGTAATCCGGCCAGCAGTGCTGCCTCGGCCAGCGTCAACTCGGCAGCCGATTTGCCAAAGTAAGTCTCGGCAGCGGCCTCAATGCCGTAGGCCAGGTTACCATAGAAGATCTGGTTGAGATAGATCTCCAGGATGGTATCGCGGGGGTAGGTGCGGGTGATCTCGGCCGCCAGAACGATCTCTTTGACTTTGCGAGAGGCGGATTGTTCCGCCCGCTCTGCCGGCGAGAGAAGGACGTTGCGGGCCAACTGCTGGGTGATAGTGCTAGCGCCGGAAACGATCTCGCCCTCGGTCAGATTGTAGTAGATGGCCCGGGCGATGCTATAAGGGTCAAAGCCGGGATGCAGGTAAAAGTAACGGTCTTCGGTGGCGATCGTGGCGTTGATCAGGTGTGGCGAGACGCGCCCCAGGGGCACCTCGGTGCGGCGGCCGGCGTGGGGATCGAAAATGTCAAAGAGCAGGTTTCCCTCGCGGTCATAGATCTTGGTGGTGGCAAAGGTGGCCCTCTGGACGGCCAACTCTTCCGGTGGTGGGAGTTGCCGGCCAATGTAAAAGTAACCCCCCACCATGCCGCCAATGGCTGTCAGAATAAGCAAGACGAGACCCAACAGGCTGACTACCACGCCCGTGACCAGGCAGGAACCCATGCGGCCCGCCGTCGTGCGGTGGGGTCGGCTTCCGGCCCGCCTGCCCGGGCGAGCAGATGGACGGGCAGACTGCTGTGGATAGGCGTTGCGGACGGTTCGTTGCCGAGGGGCAAAAGGCGTCGTGCGACGCACCGCCGGTTCTCCTGGCAGGACAGAAGGTGCAGGCCGAACGGGCGGGCGCGACGAGACTTTGTCGTGAGGCCCTGCCCTGGGCCCTTTGGCCCTTCGACTTTGCCCCTGGTCCTTTGGCACTTGTCCTGGACGACAAGTACAGGGCCCAGGGACAAAGGGCTCAGGACTAGCTTCGCTCAGGATAAACTCTGTCGAAGGGGTAGCCGAAGGGCTCAGCCGAACGGTTGGC
>CAYVPU010000359.1:0-2914 GCA_964453885.1 uncultured Anaerolineae bacterium
CCTATTTCAACAGACAGAGAAAAAGAGGAACAAGCATGGTCGTGACCCAAACCATCCAGCTTAACACGGGGGGCAACGGCGACATCCACGACATCACCGGTGAGGTGGCGAGCGCCGTGCGGACCTCGGGTCTCAACGACGGCATCGTCACTGTCTTCGTGCAGGGTTCCACCGGCGCAGTGAGCACCGTCGAATACGAGCCAGGCCTGGTGGACGACCTGCAGAACTATTTTGACCGCGCCATGCCGCCAGACATCCCCTATGAGCACGAGCGCCGCTGGCACGACGGCAACGGTCACAGTCACGTGCGGGCCACCTTGCTCGGCCCTTCGCTGACGGTGCCCTTTGTGAAAGGCCGCCTGACGTTGGGCACATGGCAGCAGATCATCTTTGTGGATTTCGATGTCCGTTCCCGAAACCGCACCCTGATCGCCCAGATCATGGGCGAATAAGGGGGGAGGGGGCCCCCCAGACAATATGGCAGAAATTGACACACCCGATTGGGTCCAAGACGCTATCTTTTACCAAATCTTCCCCGATCGTTTTGCGCGCAGCCAGGCCGCGCCCAAGCCGGACAACCTCCAGCCGTGGGATGCTCCGCCCACCCGCTATGGCTTCCAGGGCGGCGACCTCATCGGCGTGGTGGAAAAGCTGGACTACCTGGCCGACCTGGGGATCAATGCCATCTATTTTAACCCCATCTTTCAGTCAGCTTCCAACCATCGCTACCACACTCACGATTACTACCGCGTTGACCCGCTCCTGGGCGGGGACGAAGCGTTCCGCCAACTACTAAAGGCCGCCCACGCGCGAGGCATGCGGGTGATCATTGATGGAGTATTCAACCACGCCAGTCGAGGGTTCTTTCAATTCAACCACATACTAGAATGTGGGCCAGAGTCCCCCTACGTGGATTGGTTCCACATTCAAGACTACCCGCTGCACGCCTACGACGCCTCGCGGAAGCCCAACTATGGCGCCTGGTGGAAGCTGCACGCGCTGCCCAAGTTCAACACCGACAACCCTGCTGTACGCCGCTTTATCTTTGATATAGCCCGCCACTGGATCGAGTTCGGCGCCGACGGCTGGCGGTTGGACGTGCCAGTCGAGATCGACGATGACGACTTTTGGCGCGAGTTCCGCCAGGTGGTCAAGGCGGCTAACCCAGAAGCGTACATCGTGGGCGAGATATGGGTGAACGAGCTAGATCACACCGGCGAGCGTTGGCTGCAAGGAGACCAGTTCGACGCCATCATGAACTATGGCTTCACGGCAGCCTGCATTGGCTTTTTCGTTGGCGAGCTGCTGGACCCGGCCCTGGTGAGAGGGCAAGGCCACGAGCCGGTTCGCCCTCTCGACGTCAAGGCCTTTGCAGACCAGATCGACACCATGCTGAACCGCTACGCGCCCGAGATCGTCCAGGCGCAGTTCAACCCGCTGGACAGCCACGACACAGCCCGTTATTTGACCATCAGCCGGGACGATAAGCGCATCCTGAAACTGACGACGCTGTTCCAGATGACGTACCCCGGTGCGCCGAGCATCTACTACGGTGACGAGATCGGCCTGCGGGGCGGGCGCGACCCCGACTGCCGCCGTGCGATGCCCTGGCATCCAGCGCAGTGGGAGGCCGACCTGCTAGAGTTTTACAAAAAGGTGATAACTATTCGCAAAGCGCACCCGGCCCTGCGGCGAGGCAGTTACGTGCGGCTCTACGCCAGCGCCTCCCTGGGCGTCTACGCCTTCCTGCGGCAAATGGACAGACAGCAGATTGTCGTCGTCCTCAACAACAGCGAGAGCGACTACTCTGTGGACGTGCCAGTCAAAGGCCACCTGGCCGATGAGACGACGTTTCGCTGCCTGATGAGCGGCGAAAAATGTGCCGTTCGGGAAGACAGGTTGCGCGGGCCGGTGCTGTCGCCTCGAAGCGGCGCGATCCTGTTGGCACAGTGACTATCGTCTTTGACACCTTTTCTACATGGACATGAGGAGTGAAAAAAATGGCAAGAATTCGCAGGTTAGTACTGGACACACTCAAACCCCACGAGCCGAGCATCATCGAGATGGCGGCTCAACTCAGCGAATTGACAGGGGTTTTGGCGGTCAACATCAGCATCTACGAGATGGATCGTAAAGTGGAGAATGCCAAGATCACCATCGAGGGGGAGGATATTTCCTACCCCCGCGTGTTCGAGGTCGTCGAGGAATTGGGTGGCGCAGTCCACTCCATTGACGAGGTGGTGGCCGGCAAGATGATCATTGACGACGCAGTCACGTTGCAAGACTGACCGAACCACGTAGCTTTAGAGGACTGAGGGAATGAGCAGATTTTGGGAGGTATTACAACGCCTCCGGGAATACGATAACCTGGCCAACATCAGCGAGATTGGCCGCCGCTACTTTGCCATGAACGCCTTTGATGGGGTGCTAACCATAATCGGGGTGTTGATGGGCAACCTGACCGCCAGAGTGGAGGATCCACAAATCGTGGTGAGCACAGGCCTGGCGACCTGCACCGCCATGGGCATCTCTGGGTTGTGGGGAGCCTATCTGACCGAGGCAGCAGAGCGCAAGCGTGACCTGGACGAGTTGAGTCGCTTCACCCTGACCGACCTCAACAACACTCGCATCGGTAAGGCTTCTCGGGTGGCCGTGGTGACCGTGGCCGTGATTGACGGCCTGGCCCCCTTTCTGGCTGCATTGATCGTCCTGATCCCCTTCTTTGCCGCCGGGCTTTTCCCTGCCATCACCTGGGTCTACTACACCTCCCTGGGGATGGCCTTATTGACTCTGTTCAGCCTGGGGCTCTTTCTGGGGCATATCTCCCGTGGGAACCTGATCCTCTACGGAGTCAGGACCGTCGTTGCCGGTTTGATCTCTATCCTGATCAGCTTCCTGCTGGGCAAGTAGTACC
>CAYVPU010000360.1:0-2898 GCA_964453885.1 uncultured Anaerolineae bacterium
GAGTGCATCACAATAAACACAGGTCAGATCGGTACAACTTTTGGGGTAAACCTCAAAGACAGGCAAAAAGTACTTGACGTAGACTACTAAAGTATGTTATAATGTGCAAGACTTGAACAGTAGGTGCGACGCGGCGAATTCGCTGGGTATGGGCTATGGCGAAGCAGGTCGCACTTTTTTTGAGCCGGGCAAAATGAAATATCATCTTTCTCGCCTGGTGACGGCGTCACTGGGCACACGCACAACTATCAACGTTCAAGAGGGTGCTGGGGTGTTGGATGAAGACCTGGAGGCAGAGTTTCTCCAGGGAGAAATTCAGTTCACCCGTGTCAATGATGGCATCTATGTCCAAGGTCGCCTGCAAACGCAGATTCACCTGACTTGTGTGCGTTGTCTGGAGATCTTTTCTTATCCGCTTGACTTTGAGATCGCAGAACGATACAGCTTTTCTCCCAAGGAAGGAGATGAAGAGCCAGTTTACCTGGTTGCTCCGGATGGCGCGCTAGACGTCACGGAACCGATACGGCAGCAATTATGGGTCAGCTTGCCCCTTCAGCCGCTTTGCCATCCTGACTGTCAGGGGCTATGCGCTCAGTGTGGGGCCAATCTTAACCATGAATCGTGCGCTTGCCAGGAAGAGAGCCTGGATCCCCGTTTTGCAGTTCTTAAAGAGCTACTTTGATTTTGATAGGTGGGGTTGGTAGGAATGTCTTTTTTGAAAGAAGGTATTGAGGAAATCGATCCGGTAACCCTGCTGATGCAAAAAGCTGGCGATCAGGGGTATCTGACCAGCGAAGACATCCTGGAGGCTTTTCCTGAAGCTGAAGAGAACATTGATCAGCTTGAGGAGGTTTTCATTCTTTTGCAGGAGGCAGGCATTGACATTGAGGACGAGCCCATGGAATCGGAGGATGAGATGCTCAAGGAGGCCATGGAGTTGTTGGAGGAGCGCGAAAAGGAAAGGGGGGAAGAGGATCAATTTGACCTGAGCGGCATTTCGAGTGACGATACTGTAGGTTTGTACCTCAAAGAGATGGCCCGCGTGCCGTTGCTCTTGATAGAAGAGGAAGTGCACCTGGCGAAACTCCTGGAACGCGGGTACAAGGCGCACAGTCAATTCGATCGAGACGGACAAAATCCCGCCGAACGTGAGAAACTACAAAAAACCATCCAGGAGGCCAAGATCGCCAGGGACCACCTCATTGAGGCCAATACCCGGCTGGTCGTGAGCATTGCCAAGAAGTACATGGGGCGGGGAGTGCCGTTCCTGGACTTGATCCAGGAGGGGAACCTGGGCTTGATGAAGGCCGTGGAAAAGTTTGATTACCGGCGAGGCTTTCGCTTCAGCACCTATGCTACGTGGTGGATCCGCCAGACGATCACCCGGGCCATCGCTGACCAGGGGCGCACCATTCGCGTGCCCGTTCACATGAGCGATCGCATCCGGCGGCTGTACAAGGCGGCCCGCCAACTGGAGCAAGAGCATGGCCGCAAGCCGACGCCGGAAGAAATCGCTGCCGAGATGGACATAGAGCCCCGCAAAGTACAGTGGATGCTCAAAGTCTCCTGGCGACCGCTCTCCTTAGAGCAACCGGTTGGCGAGGAGGAAGATAGCGAGTTGGGTAGCTTTATCGAGGACGAGGGCGTGCCCACACCCACCCAGAGTGCTTACGATAACCTCCTTAGGGAAAAGGTAGAAGAAGTGCTGGCGACCCTCACCCCACGCGAAGCGCGCATTCTGAGGCTGCGCTTTGGCTTGCAAAACGGGCGCACCTATACCCTGGAGGAAGTTGGGCAGAAGTTTGGTCTGACCCGCGAGCGCATTCGCCAGATCGAGGGCAAGGCTCTCCGCCGTTTGCGCCATCCGCGTCGCAGCCGCCGACTGCGAGACTATTTATCCTGAGCAGGCGCAATGGCGCTGCGTCAAACTGAGCAGTTTCGCAAGCAGCCGCTCCTTTGCGAGAGGAGTGGCTGCTTCTATGTTGAATCATTTTTTCACAGGGGATACTCATGACTGGCTTTGGTGGACACACGATGACCGGCCGTCTGCGGCGCGTGTTGGTGAAGCGCCCCGCCGAGGCCTTTATCAGCACCGGCCAAATCGCCGCTCAGTGGCGAGACCTTGGTTACCTGGGGCCGCCCGACCTGACTCAGGCTGCCGCCGAGCATGACCGCTTTGTTGTACTGCTGCAACAGGCCGGGGCAAAAGTCCACTTTCTGCCAGCCGATCCGCGTACCGGCCTCGATTCCATCTATTGCCACGACCCGGCCTTGATCACCGACGCTGGCGTGATTGCGCTCCACATGGGCAAGCTGGCCCGTCGCGGCGAAGGACCGGCCCTGATCGGTGTGCTGCCAATGTTGAACGTTCCCTTGCTAGGCCGCGTCGAAGCGCCCGGCATGGCCGAGGGGGGCGACATGCTCTGGCTGGATCCGCACACCCTGGCCGTTGGGCGCACCTATCGCACCAACGCCGAGGGCATCGCTCAGTTGCGCGCGCTGCTGGCTCCCCTGGACGTAAAGGTCATTGAGGTGCCGCTGGTGCATTGGACCGGGCCAGGCGATGTCTTGCACCTCTTGTCCATCATCAGCCTGCTAGCCGACGACCTGGCCGTGGTCTACTCTCGGCTGCTACCTATCCCCTTTCGCGAAATGCTGCTGGAGCGGGGCGTCCAACTGGTAGAGATACCAGATGAGGAATTTGCGACACAAGCCTGCAACGTACTGGCCCTCGCCCCGCGTCTATGCCTCATGCTGGAGGGCAACCGGGTCACAAATCGCCGTCTGGAAGCGGCTGGCTGCCAGGTGTGGACCTATCAGGGGGACGAAATCTCAATCAGAGGCAGCGGCGGCCCTACCTGCCTCACCCGTCCCCTGTGGCGAGAGTGAAAGTTTCTC
>CAYVPU010000361.1:0-2832 GCA_964453885.1 uncultured Anaerolineae bacterium
AGCAAAGGAACTGGAAAGCCGACCCCGTTCTCTTTCAGGGCCTGGAGATGCCGACCTATGCGCCGAGTGACGCGGAATTGCGAGCGAAATGCAGATGATATTGGAGGACTGGAAGACTGGAAGATTGAAGGATTGGAAGGTCATCATCGCCCAGCCTTCCAACTCGCTAACATTCAAACATTAAACAAAAGAGTGTATCGGAAAAATCGTTGGGCACCCTCCGAGGGAAAAACGCGGGAGACAGTGAGCCACGCAGGTACGCAGTGGGCTATCACCAGCCCAGATTGTGAGTCCTGACAAGGCCAGATTGGCCACGTAAACCGTCCTCCAGGGTACACCCGTTGGCCTGGGTCGGCAGTTACCTAGACCCAAGCTGATGGTTTGCACATTGACAATCCGAGTCAAGCTGCCGCATCTATCGGGCAACAGCCGCCTGACTGCCGTAGCGCACCATCTTCTCCAGGTCGATGGCGATGACCGTCATCACCTGGGCAATGAGGTTCATCGGTTTGCTGCGGTAAGGTGCTTTGTCACCGTGATGGTAGGTGTTGCCGTGACCGAAGACGTTCTCCCACGCCATGCGCTGTTTCTGAGCATGCTTGTAATCCTCAGTTCGGTTGGCTACACGGTTTTCCTGCCATCGCTGATGATGGGTGGGATGCGCGGTGAGGGTACGTGTATGCTGCGCACCTTCTCCTACGCACTGCTTGCGCAGGGGACAAGTGGCGCAGTCCGTTCCCTCATATGTGACCTTGCCATCACGGTGATACTTGGTTTCGGTCATCGGTGCTTCATTGGGACAGAGCAACTGCCCCTTCTTCCAGCCGAAGCACTCGGAACCAAAGCACCCTTTGGGGCTACGGTGGTCACGCGGGGCGATGTAGCCCTTCAGTTGTGCTTCGTCGAGTGCCTGGTAGACATCTGGGAAATCGAAGGCGCTGTCGAGCGCCATGCTTTCAGCCTGCCCCGGCACGTGTGCTTGGTGCTGCTTGAGTGCCGAGGGGAAGAACTTTGCTTGCCAGGCATTGGCTGTGGCCAAAACGACGGCTGTGATGATGCCAAATAGCCCATCGACCACATAACCAGCCAGGTAACCAAAGCAGAACTCCCAGTTGTTGGCTTTGCCCAGACGACCGTCCAGGTCGCCACGCGATTGGGGCAGCACAGCCAACAACTTGCGGGCCAGTTTCAACAACCCTTTGCGGTCCTTGGGAGAAGGTTCCGTAGCGGCGGCTTCTTGCACGGCTTGCTCCACGGGTTCTTGCCAGTGGGGGCCTTGGGGCATACCGGCCACTTTCTCCTCCAGGCGAGCCAGGCTCTGTTCCAAGCGCTTAGGAGAGACCTTCTTCAGACTCTTGCTGTCGACGGCTTCCATCGCCACCTCGATCACCAAGCTGCGCAGGGTCTCCAGGAGTGGTTGATCGAGCGACTGCCTTGCTGCCAGCAAGTCCAGGTAGCGGTTGACCGCCAGGGCCAGCAGGAGTGCCCGCTGATAGGGCTTGAAGAGCACGCCAGAAGCGTGAACTGCCGTGAAGTCGAAGTAGAGATCGATGTTACGAATCAGTCCGCGTTCCAGGCAGATGAGGAGCAGACGGGCAAGAACTTGCACGAAGACCACCGGCCCCAGCCGCTTGCGGAAATCGCACAGTGTGCTGTGGTCGGGCACCTTCTCCAGTAGTCCCAGACCAACGAACCATCGCCAGGCGATGTTGATCTGGAGATCGGCCACCAACACTGTCTCGAATGGCACGCCGTAGAGAAACATCAACAGCAGCAACCGGAACATCAGTTGAGGAGGCCAGGGAGGCCGTCCTCGTTTGCCGGAACGCCACTTGTAATGCGTCAGGCACAAGTCATCGATGAACGAGAAGTCGATCTCCCGATCCAGTCGAGCCAGGAGATGACCTACCGGTATCATCAGCAGGTAGATGACCTGGCTCAACCAGTCCAGCGCGCGATAACGCCACGGTCGGTTCAGGGAAACGTGAGCTTTGTCACCTCCCTCTGTGACCCCGTCACCTGGTTGCTGGCCAATGACCCGTCGTTGGCAGGCGGTCCGCACCAACTTGGTGATCAGGGTCCATACCCAGGCCGCACATGCCCGGCAATCTATGCGAATGGTAAGGTACTGGTTATCAATATCGATTTCCGAAACGTCGTTGACGGCGAATGCTCCCATTGCTTCCTCCCGACAGTTTTGTCGGGGGAATTATGCCACAACTTCCCCTGGATTGGTAGTGGGCACGATGGGAACCGCCGCAATACTTTGCATAAAATCGAATTTTCCGATAGACTCAAAAGGAGAGTGACACTATGAAACGAGGAATGGGATTCTACATCGTCATTGGCGTGGCCGTCCTGTTGGGATTGGTCGTCGCCGCTTTCTTTGCCGGGCTGGCGAACACCGAGCAGGTGGTCGTCGCCGCCCGACCGCTGCCCGTTGGGGCGCGGCTCTATCCCAACGACATCGAGCTGCAAGAGATTCACGCCTCGGCGGTGCTGGAGGGAGCTTTCACCGACCTCGAAGAGGCGTTGGGCCAACTGCTGAACGTGCCGCGCACACCGGGCGAGCAGATTGCGAGCAACATGGTCGGCTCTCGCGCCATCAACGCCATCGCCACCACGCTCGACCCTGACTGGCGGGCGGTGGGCGTCAACCTGAACAAGGCCCAAGGCGTGGCCGGCGTGCTTCGCCCTGGGGACAGCGTAGACGTGGTCGGCATCTTGGATACGTCTACACTGATGCAGCCCTTAGTCCTTGGGCCTAAGGACCAAGGGTCCTTTGGCTTCAGTAACCCTACCGGCGATGATGAGGAGACGGCGCCTGATCCC
>CAYVPU010000362.1:0-2799 GCA_964453885.1 uncultured Anaerolineae bacterium
CGTGCAGCATTATAGACTATATCTTGAGATATTCCCATTCAACGGACCCAGTGCCCAGACTCAAAGTGCGAAGTTAATAATGGACAAGTACTTTGTACAATCCGCCCACAATCTGGTAGACCAGGTCGGGGTAAAGCCAATCAGGGGAAGGAGTAATCGCTTTCTTTTCAGGGAGAGCAGACGCTCGCTTGGCAGGATTGAAGTAGAGACGGTTGAATTCCGGCGTTTTACTCCCAAAGTTGAGCAGTAACCCCACTGGCTTGTCAACTGTTTTCAGGTAGGAGATACCCTGTGCCTTGTGTAAGGGGGTCAGGCGCTCCACCACTTTGAGTTCTACGGCAACTTGCTGGGCGACAAATAAATCCAATCGTTGCACACCCACCAGGCGCTCCTTGTAGAGAATCCGGTATTCATCCTGCCGCGTGGTCGCTCTGCCACGCAGACGCAATTCCTCCATCATCGCCCGCTCGCAGATGTACTCTGGAAGAGTGCGCGGTGTGTGGTTGTAGACCTCGTAGTAAGCGCCAATGATGTCACCGGTCAGTTCTTGATGGATGAGTTCTGGCATGTCGGCTATAGCGGATTCGCAGAATGAACGGATTCCTTGTCTTTTCATTCCGTGAATCCTGCTTCCTCTTGGACGCGCAGGCCCCCGGCCACGCGAGAATGTCTACGTTTCACGCCCACTTGCCGCAAGAGGCCATCTACCGCCTGCAACAGTTGCTTCTGCGTACCTGGACGACGACGAGGCTCGCCTGGCCCAGGCGGTACGGGGGGACTGCATCGTCGGCCTGGGCTTCCTGGAGCGATACCGCCGGCGAGACGACATCCTGGAAGTGGCGCTCAACTCTGATGGCGGCTTTTGGCTTACGTCTACACCGTCCCGGCACGGGGCTCTGATGGCTTTGATTTCCTTTCGTACCTCCGGGGGAACTTTAATCCGGTAACTCACCGGCCGCCTCTGCCCTTTCCAGTTCGGCTTCAAAGTCTTCCTAGTTCATCCATGCCTCTGGCTGGTCGTCATACCCTTGGAGCACGGCGAGCGCCTCGCTGAGAAGCAACTCATCTTCGACCGGATCGTCCGGTCCTTCCTGTCTCCAATCTTGGAGGATAGAGCGAACTGGGGCGCGTAGCAGATGGGTGAGTTCTTCTCGCACCACGCGACGGACGAGGACTTTTAATTCGTTCGGGTTGAGGGAAACAGTTGACTGGCTCACGGCAAATGCTCCTTATCCCTCCTCATTATAGTCCAACGGTGGCATTTGTGCAAACACCCATTGACATGAGTCGGCCTGGGCTGTCGGCCCCTTACTGATGACAACGATGACGGTTTAGTGGGAGATCATCGAAGCATTGTGAAGAAGCGGGGGGGGCAAGGTGATCGTCGTCGGCGCGCCAGTCCCGTGAAACTACATTTCACCTACGGATCGGCTTGTCACTATTGAGGACACGCAAGAGCTAAGATGGCCGCAGTGGGTAAGGGAGAGGGGCTACCTACCTACCTACCTACCTACCTACCTACCTATCCCTCCCCGTTGTCGCGGTGGGGGCGATTCCCCACATTTACCGGCGTGCGGCCCTTCGACTCTGCTCAGGACAGACAACGGCGACGGCACCGGGTGCGTAACGACCACCTACGTCATCGCCGTGCTGGGCTTGCCCCACGTGCTGGTGGAGACCGCCGGCAGCCAGAGCACTGTCTACCTCCACAGCCACGACGGTTCTGCTGGCTCTCTCTTGTTGCTTTTCAGGCAGCCCGCTTGCCCCTGGTCGGCTTTAGGAGTACAATACGGGTGGTTAGAGTAAATCCGTCCCGTGCGTAGTGTCCACAAGCTGCACACGCCGACCTACGCCCACATGCTGGGCCGCGTCAAACCATTGGACAAGCTCTTCAATCGTGGGCCATACGCGCTGGGCAGCGACGGCACACTATTGGGGTCACCGGCGCGAGCCGTCACGACCTGAGCAGTGAAGGCATAGCTGGCCCAAAGTAGAACAGGAGAAACAACTCGTGGGCGAACCTCGAAGCATTCCACAAAGCAATGAATCGCTGAAAGCGTACGACCAGGTTATCCTTCGAGTCTTCCAGCAGGTGCACGCCAAGCATGAAGGGCAAGAGCGCTTGCCTTTAACAAAAGTAGACATCGAACGTGCTGTTATTGAGCTTGGCCTTGAGATCAAGAACATACCTGACATCGTCTACACCTACCGCACAGGCCGCTCTCCTCTACCCAAAGCCATCCAAGCGCATGGGCATTGGGCAATTGACGCAGCAGGCAAAGGAAGATACGTTTTTGTCAGGTTAACCCGTTCGCCCTACGTAGACATTCCCACAGACATAGAGACAACCTTCATCCTTGATGCGACTCCCCAAATCGTCCTCAAGTATCAGAGCACAGACGAGCAGGCGGTTCTGGCGCGAATCCGCTACAATCGTCTTGTGGACACGTTCACATCTCTGACGGCGTATCACATCCAAGGACACTTTAGGACAACCGTGGACGGTGTGGGTCAAGTCGAGATTGACGACCTGTACATCGGCATAAACACTGATGGACATGGGTTTGTGTTACCTGTCGAGGCCAAAAGTGGGTCTCCTAAAGATCAGCTTGGTGTCATGCAGATCACTCAGTTGGTCAAGTTCGCCCGGCAATACTTTGCCGAGTTGACCATCCGCCCGATTGGCGTCAAAGTCATGCCGGACGGCTCGTATATGTTCCTGGAATTCAACGCCAACGATGATCCTGACCTCGTTGCCACCAAACGGTACAAGCGTTACGCTCTGTACCGGGAGGAGTA
>CAYVPU010000363.1:0-2794 GCA_964453885.1 uncultured Anaerolineae bacterium
AAAGAAACGCTACACCAAAGTAAATATCCACAGCCGGAAAAACGATTTCGATTATTGGCAAACACAACCCTACCATGTTCGCTTGGCGACACTGGAGCAAATCCGGCAAGAGTATCACAGGTGGCGGTACGGTGCTGAACCAAGACTTCAGAGAGTTCATACAATCGTTAAATGTCCCCTTTTGCCCAGGAGGTTAAAGATGAGCAAACGAGTGGTTCACCCCCCGGTGGGTACAGAGTTAACCTGCAAGAATTGGCAGATCGAAGCCGCCTACCGCATGATACAGCACAACCTGGACCCGGAGGTAGCCGGTGATCCCGATAACCTGATCGTCTACGGCGGCAGCGGCAAAGCTGCCCGCAACTGGGAATCCTTTGACGCCATCCTGGAGAGCCTGCGAAATCTGGAGCCGGACGAGACGCTGCTGGTGCAGAGCGGCAAGCCGGTGGCCGTGTTCAAGACGCACACCGACGCGCCGCGCGTCCTCATCGCCAACTCGAACCTGGTGCCGGCCTGGGCCAACCAGAACTATTTTGACGAGTTGGAAAAGCAGGGCCTCATCATGTACGGCCAGATGACGGCCGGCAGTTGGATTTACATCGGCACGCAGGGCATCTTGCAGGGTACTTATGAGACGCTGGGCGCCTGCGCTCACGCCCAGGGTTGGCCCAGCCTCAAGGGCAGGTTCGTCCTCACCGCCGGGCTGGGCGAGATGGGCGGCGCGCAGCCGCTGGCCATCACCATGAACGGGGGCGTCGGCCTGATCGTGGAAATTGACCGCTGGCGCGCTGAGCGTCGCCTGAAAATGGCCCAGGTTGATACCGTCACCGACAGCCTGGAAGAGGCGATGACGTGGGTCGAGGAGGCGTTGGCCAAAAAAGATCCCCTTTCAGTCGGCCTCATCGGCAACGCTGCCGAGGTACTGCCCGAGTTGGTGACGCGAGGTGTCGTGCCGGACGTCGTCACCGACCAGACCAGCGCCCACGACCCGCTGCGCTACTTTCCGCACGGCATGAGCTTTGAGGAGGGCAAAGAACTGCGCGATCGCGATCCGCAAGAGTTCAAGCGGCGGGCGATGGAGTCCATGGCCGCTCACGTGCAGGCCATGCTAGATTTCCAGGCCAAAGGCAGCATCGTCTTTGACTATGGCAACAACATCCGCCAGCGTGCTTACGACGCAGGCGTGAAAAATGCCTTTGACTTTCAGGGCTTTGTACCGCTCTACATCCGGCCTCTCTTCTGCGAAGGCAAGGGCCCCTTCCGCTGGCTGGCCCTCTCTGGCGACCCGGAGGACATTTACGTCACCGATCAGGTGATCATGGATCTCTTTCCTGAGGATGAGCACCTGGTGCGCTGGATCAAGATGGCGCAAAAGCAGGTGAAATTCCAGGGGCTGCCCTCGCGCATCTGCTGGCTGGGCTACGGCGAGCGGGCCAGGGCCGGCCTGGCTTTCAACGAGTTGGTCGCCAGCGGCAGGGTAAAGGCCCCCATCGTCATCGGGCGCGATCACCTGGACGCTGGTTCGGTGGCTTCGCCCCGCCGCGAGACAGAGGGCATGAAAGACGGGTCCGATGCCATCTCTGACTGGCCGATCCTCAACGCACTCGTCAATGCCGTCAACGGCGCGACGTGGATCAGCTTCCACCACGGCGGCGGGGTGGGCATCGGCTACAGCCAGCACGCCGGCATGGTCATTGTCGCCGACGGTACCCCCGAAGCGGCCCGCCGCCTGGAGCGGGTGCTGACCACCGACCCCGGCACGGGCGTCGCCCGTCACGCCGACGCTGGCTACGAGCGGGCGATTGAGGTGGCGAAAACGCGCGGGATCAAGATTCCCATGATGGAGTGACGTGGTGCGTGGTGCGTATTGCGTAATTGCGCACCACGCCCTGTGCTGAGGCCCAGGACTCAGTGACTTTGCGAGAGGATAATCATTGCATGAAGACCATTGTTCTGGATGGTGAACACCTGACTCTTGAAGACGTCGTAGCAGTTGCCTATGCTCCTTCAAAGGGGGAAACCGTTCAAGTCATCCTTTCCGAGGGAGCGAGAAAAAAAGTCCGCCGGGCGCAGCGGGCGGTGGAGGAGTTCGTCGCGCGAGGAGAGATCGTCTATGGCGTCACCACCGGCTTTGGCGCGTTCAAGGATCGTATCATCCCGCCTGATCAAGTGCAACAACTGCAGCGCAATATCCTCATGAGCCACGCCGTTGGGGTGGGGGAGCCGCTGGACGAGGCGGCGACGCGGGCGATGATGCTCATCCGGGTCAACACTCTGGCCAAGGGACATTCGGGGGTGCGTGAGGAGACGCTGCAACTGCTGCTGGACATGCTCAACCGGGGCGTGCACCCCGTGGTGCCGAGCCAGGGATCGCTGGGCGCCAGTGGCGATCTGGCCCCATTGGCCCACGTGTCGCTGCCCCTCATCGGGCTGGGCGAGGCCGTCTACCAGGGCGAGTGCCTGACGGGAGCCGAGGCACTGGCCCGGGCCGGGCTGTCGCCGGTGACGCTGGAGGCCAAAGAGGGCCTGGCGCTGACCAACGGCACGGCCTTTATGGCTGCCGTGGGCGTGCTGACCACCTGCCAGGCCGAGAACCTGGCCTGCGCCGCCGACGTGGCTGGCTGCCTGAGCCTGGAAGCGCTGCACGGCACGCCCCGCGCCTTTGACGCGCGCATCCACGCCGCCCGACCCCACCCGCGCCAGGTCGAGTGCGCTGCTTTCCTGCGCCAACTTATTGCCGGCAGCACCTTTACCCGGCCCGACGACCCGCTCAACGTGCAGGACGCCTACACGC
>CAYVPU010000364.1:0-2790 GCA_964453885.1 uncultured Anaerolineae bacterium
GACGCCGTCCACGGCCACGGTCAAGTAATCCACCTGTGTCCCCTGATTGAGGATGCGCAGTTGGGCCACGGCGCGTTGTCCGGCTTCGACGGTCAGTTCCTCCGGCTCCAGGACGACGGCGGCCCGATGGGCGACGAGGGAGGGGCGCTCGCGCAGCGTGAGAGACGGCGGGCCGACGACGCTGGCTCTGGGTTCGAACTTGAGCCAGTGATCGCCGATGCGCAGGGTCACGCCGGGCGGCCAGGGTTGGCTCACGCCAGGCAGCAACCGCGAGTTGCCCAGGAATGTACCGTTGGTGCTGTTGAGATCGGTGACGGTGAAGGTCTGCCCGTCGAATTCGATGCGGGTGTGGTGACGGGAGACCTTGGGATCGTCAAGCTGCAGGTCGTTCTCTTCGACGCGGCCCACGGTGAGTCCTCGCTGCTGGCCCAGGGAGACGCGGCGGCTTTGACCATCGGGGGAGACGACGATCAAACTGGCCCCCGGTTGGCCGGCTGGCGCGGCGGCCTCCCACAGCTCGGTGCCAGGCACGCTTGGGGCAAGACTTTCCTGTGCCAGGCGGGTCATCAGGCTGACGTAGGGCCTGGGGCCCTCCACCGTCGTCGGCGCAACGGTCAGGCCGGTGGGGATGCGAGGGATGGCGGCCTTGAGAGCGTCGGCCACCTTGCGGGCGGAGGCGAAGCGGTCCTCTGGGCGCTTGGCCAGGGTGCGCAGGGTGACGTTTTCCACTTCGACGGGGAGAGTAGGGTTGATGGAGCGGGGTGGTGGCGGCGGCTCCTGGGTATGGCGGCGGATGGCTTCGGTGAGCGATTTGACCTGAAAGGGCACGCGCCCGGTGACCAATTCAAAAAGCACGACGCCCAGGGAGTAGACGTCGGTGCGGTGGTCCATCTCCAGGCCCAGGCATTGCTCCGGCGACATGTAGGCCGGCGTGCCCATAGAGGTGCCGGTCTGTGTCTGGACGCTCCCCTCGGCCAGCTTGGCCAGGCCAAAATCGGTCAGGACGGGGTGGAAGGGCAGGTCGTCCGGCTCGCGGAGGGCGGGGTCGGCCGGCTTGAGCATGATGTTGGCCGGTTTGATGTCACGGTGAAGGACGCCTTTCAGGTGGGCGTAGTGGAGGGCCAGGGCGGTCTCCTGGACGATAGCCAGGCTCTCGACCAGGGCGACGATCTTGCGCTCGTCGGCCAGGCACTTGAGCCAATCGTGCAGAGTCTGGCCGGGGATAAAGTCCATAACGATGTACAGCAATTCCAGGTCTTGACCAAAGGCGTGGACGCGAACGATGCCGGGGTGGTCGAGGCTGGCGATGGCACGGGCTTCCTGGAGGAAGCGGGCGCGAAATTCGGGGTCGTCGGTGAAATAGGGGTGCATGACCTTGATGGCTACGTCACGGTGGAGGGCTATGTCGTGGGCTTTGTAGACGGCGCCCATGCCGCCTCGGCCCAGCAATTGGTCAATGCGGTAGGTTTTGTCCAGGAGTTCTTTCATCATCACCCTCCTTTATGGCTAGGGGCCGGGGGTGGATAGTGGCGACCCTTCCGTGGTGCTCGTGGGTGTCGGCGTGAGGGTAGCCGTAGGCGTTGGCAGCGGCGAGGTTTCGCTGGTGCTGGTGGCCGTCGGCGTTGGCGACGGAGCCTCGGTCGGCCTGGGTGTAGCGGTCTCTGTCATCGTCGGCGACGGGGTATCGGTAGGCTTGGACGTCGTCGTTTGGGTTGGTGTAGGTGTCTGATGGGGGGTGGGGTTGGTGGTTGTGGTGTCCGTCGGCGTTGGTGAGTGTGTATCGGTGGGCGTGGGTGTAGCGGTCTCTGTCATCGTCGGTGATGGGGTATCGGTAGGCGCTGGTGTATCTGTTGGCAATGGCGTGGCGGTATCGGTGGCTGTGGGGGGAGGTGTGGCGGTCGGTGGATAGGTCGGTGTTGGAATGGTTGTCGCTGTAGCTGTGGACACGATAAAAGGCGGCAGCGGCGTGGCTGTGGCTGTGGGCGTGGGCGTGGGGTTGAGCAGCAATAAGGCGCCTGCTGCCAGCCCGGCGACGCAGATCAGCAAGATAGTCACGATAGCACCAATCCACGGCCAGGGAACCCTCCGGGAAACAGCCACTTTTTCTGTTTCCTGGGGCGGCAGGCGCTCCTCTCGCTCCCGCAGTGCACGGACGACCAGCACGGTAATGTTGTCTGTGCCGCCCCGATCATTGGCCAGGTTCACCAGGCGCTGCACGCTGGCTTCCGGGTCCTCGGCCTGCATGGCGGCCAGGATTTCGGCGCCGGTGACGTGTTCGGTGAGGCCGTCGCTGCACAGCAGGAGGCGGTCGCCAGAGTGAAAGGTCTCCCTGAAAAGGTCTGCTTCAACTTTTGCCCGCGCGCCGATGCTGCGACTGATGACGTGACGCTGGGGGTGGCGCTCCGCCTGCTCTGGCGTGATGACGCCCTCGGCTACCAATCGAGCCACCACCGAGTGGTCGTGGGTGACCTGGCGCATCTGCCCATCCCGAATGAGGTAGGCCCGGCTGTCGCCGACGTTGGCCACGGTCAGTTCCCCGCCCCGGACCACAGCCGCCACCAGGGTGGTGCTCATGCGGTGGGGGCCTTCTTGTTGGCTGGCCCGCTCGTGGACGGCGTGGTTGGCTTCGCTAAAGGCTTTTCGCAGACGGTCAGCCGGTGTCTCGCCGTAAGAGTGGTAATAAGCAGCCAGCAGCGTCTGGACGGCTAGCTTGCTGGCCACCTCGCCGGCCTGGGCGCCGCCCACGCCATCGGCCACGACGTAGAGCCAGCCGGCCTGGGCACGGAGTTC
>CAYVPU010000365.1:0-2789 GCA_964453885.1 uncultured Anaerolineae bacterium
CATAGAAGCTTGGACTGTAGTGGGCTATGCCGGGGATGCCTATGGCCTCCACGTGTTTCTGGAGTTGTTGCGGTCGCTGCCGGAGGCTGATTCGATGGACAGTTGGCTAAGGACGGCTTTGGACGCTGACCTCGAGACCTTTGAGGCGGGCTGGCGAGCCTGGCTGAAAGAGTTGGTTGCCCGGTGAGGGCAAAAAACCTTTCTGTTGACCGGATGGTCGCTGCGGACTATGATTGCGTCCATTCGCTGGGGCGGCTTGAGGCTGCCTGTGATTTTGCTGCTCTGCCTTGGCTGCCGGGCAATAGCGGCACAAGTGTGGGAGGTTTTTATGTCTTCTAGGGTGTCTTTGCTCATCATGACCGGTATCCGAAACAGTGGCCAGGCAGAGTGGATGATGGCCGGCGCTCGAGAGGCGATCACGCTGGATCTGGTGGAGCGAGCGCTGGATGCTGGCGTTTTCCGCCAGATCATTGTGTCCACTAACTCTTCTCGGCTGGCAGCCAAGCTGGCGGACAAGCCGGTAGAGGTGGTGGTAGATCCGCCTGACAAAGTGTTTCACTTTGGCCAGTGGTTGCAGCAATTCGTGGATCGGTTTGGCATCGAGAAGCTCTTCTACATGGGTGGTGGCAGCGGACCTCTGTTGTCGCAGGAAGAGATGATTCGTATGGTCGAAAAGGTTGACCGGGAGGACGAGTTTCTCATCACTAACAATTTCTACTCCACGGACTATGCTGCTTTCAGCCCAGCGCGGGCTTTGCGTGCCATTGAGCCACCAGAGCTTGATAACGACCTGGGGTGGCTGCTGGTGCGACAGGCTGGCCTGAACAATTACTCGCCGCCCCGGAGTGCGGTAACACAGTTGGACGTGGATACGCCCATTGACCTGATGACGCTTCAGGGTCACCCAGCCCTCGGCTCACACCTGGGTCTGTATCTAAAAGAACTTGGCCTGGATACTTTTCACATAAAGCAGGCAATGGCCTTTTTTGTGGACCGCGCGGCTGAGGTGTTCATCGCCGGCCGAGTCTCCTCGGCGACGTGGGCCTATCTGGAACGAGAGACAGCCTGCCGCGTGCGTCTGCTCAGCGAGGAGCGAGGCATGCGGGCCAGCGGCCGGCAAATGCGGGGAAAAGTCCGTTCACTGCTTGGCTTTTATTTGGATACCGTGGGAGTAGAGGCGTTCTTTGCCCGGATGGCTGATTTGGGCCAGGCGGCTTTTATTGATAATCGGGTCATCCTGGCTCATTGGCGCATCTGGCCGTCCGATGCGGATCGGTTTTACGCCGACCTTTGCCAGCCGGAGAGGATCGAGAATCGCCAACTCCGCGCGTTGGTTGAGGCAGCCATGGCCGCGCCTATTCCTGTCGTAATGGGGGGGCACTCGCTCGTCTCTGGGGGACTGTATGCTCTCTTGGAGACAGCCTGGGCCACCGGTGGTGTGGACCTGCCTTACCAGACGGAACCGTTGGTCTGGACTTGATCGTTGTCCCTGCCAACAGAAAACGGCCCCTTTCTCCGTGGTCGGCAGACCACCAGAGAAGGGGCCGTTTCCTGTTACGGCAAAGCCATGGGTGCGACCATCAGCCGTTACGCATGACGATGGGCAGGAAGATTTGATAGCTGGTGATGGTTATGTTTTCCTGTCCCTTGTTCACGCTATTGAATGTGACGATGATGGTGCGTTCACCGGAGGACCTGATTGTGACGTTGCCAGTCCAGGTACCGCTGTTTAGAGTTACACTGTCGGGTATGATGTCACCGATACCGACATCCGTGGAAAGGGATACCGTGTCATTAAAGTCATTGATTAGGTGGTCATTCTGATCCAGAGCTGTGATGGTGATTTCAAAGGGCTCGTTGATCTTGGCGCTGGGAGGCAGGTCAATGTCAAAGTGATCCGGCTCAGGGGGCACTGCCTGGATAAAGTTAGCGATGACGGTCTTGTTGCCGTACATGGTGATGGTGTCCGGGTTGTCGGAGCCCGTGAGGTCACCGCTCCAGCCGGTGAACGTCCAGCCCGCGTCGGCGGTGGCGGTAAGGGTGACCGTGTCGCCGTAGTGATAGGTCGCCTGGTCGGGGTCCTTGTCCACCGCGCCGTCGCCGACGGTGTTGACCGTCAAGGTGTACTCGTACTGGTCAAAGTAGGCCGTGACCGACTTGTCGCCGTTCATGGTGACCGTCACCGGGTTGGTCGAGCCGGTGGCAGCGCCCGTCCAGTAGTCAAAGTACCAGCCGTCGTTGGCACTGGCCGTCAGCGTCACCACGTCGCCATAGTAGTAGGTGGCCTGTTCAGGATCCTTGACCACCGAGCCGCTGCCGACGGTGGTGACCGTCAGGGAGTACTCGTCCATTGTAAAGGTGGCCGTGACGGTCGTATCGCCGAGGATGGTGACGGTGTCGGGGTTGGTGGAGCCGGTCAAGTCACCGCTCCAGGCGGAGAAAGACCAGTCTGGGTCGGCGGTGGCGGTGAGAGTGACGACGTCGCCGTAGTGATAGGTCGCTTGGTCGGGGTCCTCGTCCACCGCGCCGTCGCCAACGGTGTTGACCGTCAAAGTGTACTCATCCTGCGTAAAGGTAGCGGTGACGGACTTGTCGCCGTCCATGGTGAGGTCCCAGGTGCCGTCGCCGTTGTCGGAGAGCTCAGCCGCGTCGGGGCCGCTCCAGCCGGCAAACGTCCAGCCGGGGTCGGCGTCCGGTTCCAGCGTGGCGGTCTGAGCGTAGGTGTAGGGGTTGCCAGGCGTGTTGTTGACCGTGCCGTTGCCCACCACCGTCACCGTCACGTCGTACTC
>CAYVPU010000366.1:0-2752 GCA_964453885.1 uncultured Anaerolineae bacterium
TGGCCGTGACGGTCTTGTTGCCGTACATGGTGACCGTCACCGGGTTGGTCGAGCCGGCCGCGTCGCCGCTCCAGGCGTCGAAGGTCCAGCCTGCGTCGGCGGTGGCGGTCAGGGTGACCGAGTCGCCATAGTGGTAGGTTGCCAGGTCGGGGTCTTGGCTCACCGAGCCGTTGCCAGAGGTGTTGACCGTGAGCGTGTACTCGTCTTGAGTGAAAGTGGCGGTGACGGACTTGTTGCCGTCCATAGTGATGGTATCCGGGTTGGTTGAGCCGGTCAGGTCGCCGCTCCAGGCGGAGAAAGACCAGCCGGGGTCGGCGGTGGCGGTGAGAGTGACGACGTCGCCGTAGTGGTAGGTCGCCTGGTCGGGGTCCTCGTCCACCGCGCCGTCGCCGATGGGGTAGACAGTCAAGGTGTACTCGTCCAGGGTAAAGGTGGCTATGACGGTGGTGTCGCCTGTGATGGTGACGGTATCGGGGTTGGTGTCGCCGATCAAGTCACCGCTCCAGGCGGAGAAAGACCAGCCGGGGTCGGCGGTGGCGGTGAGAGTGACGACGTCGCCGTAGTGGTAGGTCGCCTGGTAGGGGTCCTAGACCACCACGCCGTCGGCGACGGTGTTGATCGTCAAAATGTACTCCTCCTGGGTGAAGGTGGCCGTGACGGTCTTGTTGCCGTACATGGTGACCGTCACCGGGTTGGTCGAGCCTGCCGCGTCGCCGGTCCACTCGTCAAAGTACCAGCCGATGCCGGCGTTGGCGGTGAGGGTGACCACGTCGCCGTAGTAGTGGGGGGGCGAGGGGTTGATGTCTACCAAGCCTGTGCCGGAGATGTTGACCGTCAAGGTTGGGGTGACAGTGAGGATAGCGGTGTCAGTGACGCCCTGGTAGGTGGCCGTGATGGTCCATGTGCCGGCAACACCAGCAGTGTAAACGTTGTCATTCCACGAGCCGCCAGCGCCGTTTTCGATGGTGAAAGTGGTCTTGGCGCTTACGTCACGGACTTTGAACGAGTTGCTGGCGGTGGCAGTGTAGGTGATGCTCTGCCCACTGGCGATAGTCTGGTTGGTGGGGGTGGTGGTCAACGTGATGGGCCCGCCGCCGTAAACGATATAAGTCTCACCGCTGTCAGTACCAAGGGCCAGCACTGCGCCGATGATGAGGTCGTCGGCCCCGTCCCCGTCGAGGTCCCCGCTGCTCGAGGCCCGTCCTGCCTCGTCGTCCTCATCGTCCCCCAACACCTTGACGGCAATCAGATTGGTATCGCTGAGATAGATGGTGGAGCTGATCTGTGACGCGCCGTAGATTACGTAGCTGACCCCTGCATTCTGACGCCCGGTATTCGGATCAGCCCGCGAAGCGCCGATCAGGAGGTCATCGTAGCCATCGCCGTTAAAGTCGCCGCTGGTAAGGGAGCGAGAGAGGCGATCGTCCTCGGCCGTCCCATAGATCGTTATATCGGCCGTCTCGGAAAGGTTCATCGTAGCAGAGAGGGAATTGCTGCCGTAGACTACATAGGCAGTGCCTGTCTCGCTGTTGGGCCAACTCACGTCAGCTAAGTAGGCCCCGATCAGGACGTCGTCCGTGTTGTCCCCGTTGACGTCACCACTGGCGACGTAGAAGCCGGCTTGATCGCCAGTTGCCACTCCTCGGAGCAGGACATCAGGGCTCTCGGAACCCAGGTCCAGCGTTCCAGAAAGGGTCGTGCTGCCATAGACGACATACACCTCGCCGGCATCATCCCCCCAGGTTTGATCTGCCCGGTAGGCCCCGGCAATGATGTCCGCTGTTCCATCTCCGTTTACGTCACCGCAGGCGACCGAGCGGCCCAGGCGGTCATAGGCGTCATCGCCCAGGATCATGAAATCGGCCCCATCCGCGTCAATGGTCCCCGATAGGTTCGTGGAGCCAAAGATCACGTACACTGCTCCGGCATCGGTGCGACCAGGGGAATCATCCTGGTAGGCACCGATGATCAGGTCCTTGACTGTATCGCTGTTCACGTCGCAAGTGGCAATGGAGCGGCCCAGACGGTCGCCCGACACTGCCCCACGGACCGCGAGATCGGCGGAATCCGTATATAGATCAATTGTACCGGAAAGGGAGGAGGAACCAAAGAGAACGGCGACAGCTCCGTTATTAGAGAGGTTATTCACGCTGGCGTAGTCGGCTCCAACAATCAGGTCGTCCGTCCCATCGCCGTTGATATCCCCGCTGGCCACAGAGCGACCGAAGTAGAAATAGCTTCCGGGGGAATAGACCGCCAGATCTGGATCGAAGACGTCCAGGTCCAGCGTTCCGGAAAGCCCGCCAGGCGTTCCCCAGATCACGTAGGCAGCTCCGGCATCGGTCCGCGTTGGGTTTGTCAGATCCGTCCCCGACGCGCCGATTATGAGATCCGCAATCCCATCATTGTTGATGTCGCCACTGGCAACCTCCCCCAGGTAATCCAGTGCGTTGAGGCCGACAACGCGAAAGTCCTCTTCATTGGCGTTCAGGTCTACGACAGGACCCTGGGCCATAGCCAGGCCCACGAACAAGGTGACCATGGTTACTATCGCGAGTGCCAAGGCAATGACGGGTCGTTTGAAATTCATGGTGCTTTCTCTCCTATGAACAAAATGACAAGATTTATGGGTTTGGCAGGGGGGCTACTATCGGTGCTGCCAAGAGCATATCCTGGTGCGAGAGTAGGCCGAAGTCGCGAATCTAGCGGCTTCGACCTACCAGTGACATCTCAATGGGAGCGATGACGCTAG
>CAYVPU010000367.1:0-2742 GCA_964453885.1 uncultured Anaerolineae bacterium
CAGCGTATTTTCGCTCAAAGTGCTGGATGGCTTGTTCCAGCGGGAAGGCGGTCTGGCAAGTCTGATACAGGTCTATGAAATCGCGCTTCTTGCCCCGGCTGGAAATGGCGTCCAGCTTCATCGCCGCCAGGTCTGGCAGCCTGGCTATCTGGATACCTTTCAGATCAACAGGTGTCTCCAGCAATGGATAAGGGTAGATGAAGAAGCTGATCCGTACCCCGTTAAAGGTGCCCAGAAACGTGCCGGCGTCTTGTTGCGTGACGCCAAGTTCTCCCCGATGTCCCAGTTCTCGACGTGGCAGGTCGGCAGGAAACGATCGTTCCGGCGTGAAAAAGTCCAGGTCGTAGGACAGCCGGTGTCCCAGGTGTAACGCCGCAGCCGTCCCACCTGCCAGGTAGAACCTGGGAGCTAATACTGTGCTGGCTATCGTAACCAGATTTTGTCCGGCCGCTGGCGAAAGGACGTTGACAAACATCGAATTTCCTCCGATGGCACGCCTAGAATGAAAGCCCAAAAGTTCGCGCTCTTGGGACTCAGCCCTCGACTGCGACGCAACGTCTGGACAATCTCTTCTCGCGCCAAGTGCCCCAGCATCCACTTTACCTCGGGCAAGTCGCCATATTCCAACACCCGCTCAATGACGTACCGCTCGTGTCCCTGGACGCGCAGCCGGTCAAAGTCCACCTCCCAGAATAGAGGTCGCAGGAATTCGGGCAAGGGAGCCTCGTCGTCCGGGGGATCCGGCATGTGTTCTTGTTCATCAGGTTGTCCGGTCATGGAACACTCTCATCCGGCACTAGCGCGCTGGGAAGCAGCCGCCCGTCTTCCTGACGAATGAGCAGGTCTCCTTGAGTCACTCCTTTTCTTGTTGCTATCTGGTGAGACTGGTGGGCAAGACGCAACAGTTCATCCACGGCCCGGATGCGCTCTCGGCGTTTCAGAGCAACGTAACCCTGCCGGGCCTCCTGAAGAGAAGCAAGCGCATCGGCCGGCCGAGCGGTCTGCAGCGCCAGGTTGCCCAGCGCCTCCTGGGTGACAGCGATGCCATCGGCGTCTTCCAGTCGTCGGAAGAGACGTAGCGCGTCTTTTAGGTACAGGTAAGCGGATTCAAAGTCCTGGTACTGATGGTGAAGTTGACCCAGTTCCAACAGGGCATGGGCCAACTCTGGACGGGCATTGCGCCGGGAAAAGGCCTCGCGGGATTGCTCCAGTTGTTCAATAGCCTCGCGCCAGCGACCCAAGCGGTGGTAGCTGCGCCCCAGGTGATAGCGGGCGCGGGCGCGCTGGAGATGGGGTGCGCTCAGGGCGTCGAACAACTCCACCGCCTGGCGGAGCGACTCGGCAGCGCGGGATAGGTAAGCTTGACGCCGTTCAGGTTCGGCGTCGGCCAGACGCAGCAGAGCCAGGCCCAGATTTTGCAGGCGGGCGACCTCGGCCTCCCGATCACTCAACTCGTGGGCAATAGCAAGGGCCTGCTCATAATGCTTGATAGCGAGAGGGATATCATCCGAGCCAGCATAAATCGCGCCCAGTTGGGAGAGAAGCTTCCCTTCCAAACGGCGGTCACCGCGAGCGCGGGTCTCATCGAGATCATGCTTATAACCGGCGACGATACCTGTCACGTCTCCACCAATAGCAATGACTCCTTCACTCGCGGCAACGCTTTCGTCCTGGGCGGCGGCCCCGCTACCGCTGAGCTGTGCTGCTGAAGACTCGGAAGTTTCGGAGAGATAAATAGTTTCTAACTCGGTGATCCGTTCGCGTTGCTCTCTCAACTCAACTAACAGGTGAGCCGGGATCGTCAGGGAAGTGTAAGCGGCTGACTGCCTTTCCAAGATTGCCAGAGTGCGGCGGGCCAGCGCCAGAGCACGCTCTAGCGTCTCCTTCTTTGCTTCGCGAGATCCCGGGGTATTGCTCATCGCAGTGTCTCCTTAAAGCCACTCAATCGTCGCCGGCGGCTTGGTGGACAGGTCATAGACCACGCGGGTGACGTCGGGCACCTCGTTGAGGATGCGGGCGCTGACCGCCGTCAACAGGTCGTAGGGCAGCAGGGCCGGCGAGGCGGTCATGAAATCGTCCGTCACAACCGCCCGCAGGACGATCGTCTGGCCAAAGCGGGCTGAATCCCCGGCCACGCCCGTCGAGCGCGTCTCCGGCAGCAGCACGGCAAAGGCCTGTGCCACCTGGTCGTACCAGCCAGCCGCTTCCAGTTCCTGCAAGAATATGGCATCGGCCTGGCGCAGCATCTCCAGCCGCCCCCAGGTGACCTCGCCCAGGATGCGCACCGCCAGCCCCGGCCCGGGGAATGGATGCCGCGAGATCAGGCGGCGCGGCAGCCCCAACTCTTTGCCTACTCGCCGAACCTCGTCTTTGAACAGGTTGCGCAGCGGTTCGACCAGTTCGAACTCTATGTCAGACGGCAGTCCGCCGACGTTGTGGTGGTGCTTTATGACCGCCACGCCGCCCCGGCCGGTGCCCGCGCTCTCGATGACGTCGGGGTAGATCGTACCCTGACCGAGAAAGCCTATTTTGCCCTGGCGTTTGGCCTGTCCTGGGCCCTTGGTCCTCCGGCACTGTACCCTGTACTTGCCGTACAGGACAAGTGCCGAACGGTCCAGTACGGTGCCCAAGGACGGAGGGCGCAGTCGAAGGGCTTCCTGCTCGAAAATCCGCACGAACTTTTCGCCAATGATGCGCCGCTTCTGGGTTGGATCGGTGACGCCGGCCAGCGCCTCCAGGAAC
>CAYVPU010000368.1:0-2742 GCA_964453885.1 uncultured Anaerolineae bacterium
GATGCGCGCATATCGAGCTTACGGTATTCCGCACGGGGCAGCTTCAGAAGATTGACCTTGGGAAGCTGAACATCAAAGAAGTTGAAAACCCGCATGAATTCGAGGTGATAGGGACAATTACCAATTCGAGCGAGTACGTAAGCGAACCTTTTACCCTTCTTCTGGGGATAGATGAGCCTCCATGACCTCGAATTTCTCATCGAGGTCTGCCTCCAAGTCCGTCTCCACCGCCTCTGAGGCAGGCGAAGACACCGAGGCCCCAAATGCTTTTTCGACGTCGTAGGGGTCCTCGTACTTGAGGCAGTGGTATATGTGTCTGGCCAGTGCTGCACACACAAAGGGCATCGCCTTGTACCAGGGTCTTCCTTCGGCCATCTTGCGTCCGAACAGCTCTTTGTAAGGGTTCTCTCCTCGGTCGAACCAGACCAAGGGAGCAGCGATTTGGAAATAAGCTCGTTTGAGATGCCGATTGCCCCGCCTAGACATCTTGGTTCGGTCAATCGTCTGTGACTTCTCCAGCCCGGCGAAATAGCCCGTGTAGGCCACGCACTTGCGGTAGTTGGAAAAGCGATTCACGTCCCTCGTCACAGCCAGGATGACGCCCAACGTGGCTGGCCCGGCGTAAGGAACAGCTTCTATCCACCGATAGCCTGGGTGCCGAGTCACCCGCGCTTCTACCTGTTTTTCCAATGCGGCTTGGGCCTTCAAGTTGCTCTGCAAAAAGTCCGTCAACCATCGGAGCCGCCACGCGCGGCCTGGGTCTGGTAGCAGGCCGGAGCTGTGACGAGCCAGTTCTTGCAGTTCCTTCACGCGATGGGCGTGACGGTATGCTCCCACTTTCCACAGGACAGTTTTCACTTCTTCTGCCGTCGCCGCCGCTAAATCCGCCGGCGTTGGATAAGCTGCTACCAGCGTCACAGGCGCAATCGTCGACACACTCTTCGTGAAAAACGTCTTCAGTTCCGGGAACACGACCGCCATCAACTGCGTGAACTGGTTCCGCCCGCGCACGATCATCTGGCTCAATCGCCAACTATCCCGGCACATGGCCAGTAGATTGGCTTCCTCCTGCTTGGCCAACTTCAGCGGTCGCAGTTTGAACTCCTCGCCTACTGCTTCGTGGAGGTAGCAGATGCGGGCCATCACGCGCGCATCCGTCTCGTCCGTCTTGGGAATACCTCCCATGATCTTCTCCCGCATGTGGCGCGTCAGAGCGTTCTCGATCATCCACGTCGGGTACGTATGATCCAGCAGGTACTGGTAGACGGTGGCTCCGTAGCAGCCGCCGGTCGGCTCGCAGACCCCCAAGAATGTCTGTGGGGCGAGACTGAAGTGGTCCAGGTAATGCTGGAACCTATCCAACCCCCTTTGCGTACTGGGGAAATGCAGGCACCGCGTCCGTTTCCACCGGTCGCCGCCGCGTACAAATGTCTCCAAGTCGATGACTGCAGCCACGTGCTCTTTGTAGCCGATATCCACTCCCAGATAGTACCGTTCAGGTAGCTCCTCGCCCAGTTTTTCCAGTAGTGTCATGATAACTCTGCTCCTCGTGATCTTGGTCGGGGCGGGATCAGGTCGCCTACAGTACGTACAGTGGTCGCTCAGCGGCGCGCACAATGGTTTCCAGCAAGGCTGACCTGATCCCTCTCCCGTTGATGTCTCCGCGCCGCTGAGACGTTAGTCTACTCCGATATCTTTCATCCGCAAGATCGCAAGAGCCGTGAAGCAACGGCGACAGCCAACCCCCACACATTACGTACAAGGGTCACGATGTGCCCTAGTGGTCTGAGCAGTGGTCTGAGATGCTATCTCCTGGGTTGGCGACGCCCAACATTGGTTAAATGGGTCACTGTGTGCCCAAACTCGCTTTCAAGGGTCGCCGCCGTCACTTCCTGGGTGTTCCCTGGTTCTCTTTCGAGCTTTATTCCCTTGTTAATGTACAACACTGTTTCCAGATTTTCACCTAATCATAGCAGAGATTTCTTACCTGCACAAGTCCCCGCCGAGGTTCGCTCTAGACCATTGGTAAGGCAAGGATTGCGGGACATCTCGCCTGGGGATTGGGTGGGGATAAAGTGTCAAGAATCAGGATGCGCGCATATCGAGCTTACGGTATTCCGCACGGGGCAGCTTCAGAAGATTGATCTTCGCACAAATCGCTGGAGTCGATGATGCGATGGCTCCTGACCCTTTCCGGATGGCCAGTTGTACTGGCAGTCTAGTATTCGAAGATGTACTTCCCCTCGGACTGGCAGTGAAGCGACTGAGAATCGTTATCCGAGCGCTGTAGCCTTTTGGACCAGTGCCCCGAAATCCCTGTGCTGGCCGAAAACCTCATCTGTTTGATTGGTTCACCACTCTCGCACGATCAAAGACAGCCATTCCGCTCCATCACCGCTGATTCTCGAACGGATGAGCAAATCGGCCAACACACAAGCGCAGCATCGGTCTCCATGCCATTCGATTAGACATGAGGACAAAAGATGGCCAAAGCGATCACCAAACTGGACTTTGGGCTCGTCATCGGCTTCAGCCTATTGGGCCGACACGGTGACGGGCGAGGTTCACCCATCCAACAGGGGCACGATGGCGACACTATCATCGTGGAAGCCGCCGGGAACCTCTCGGTTCGCTTCTTCGGTTGCGACACTCCTGAGAGCATATCTTAAGAGTTCCACAGGGCGGTAGCAGGATGTCGAGCCAGCCGTCTGAGCATCAAGCGAACCATTGCAGCGTAAATCA
>CAYVPU010000369.1:0-1250 GCA_964453885.1 uncultured Anaerolineae bacterium
CTACCCCCCAGGGTCCATGAACGCCTGGAGACCATTGACCAGCAAGCCAAGCGGGCCACCGTCTTGATCCAGCAGATCCTGGACTTTAGCCGCCGCGCGGTGCTCGAGCGCCGCCCGATGGATCTGGTGCCTTTTTTGAAAGAGGTGGTCAAACTGCTAGAGCGCACCGTGCCGGAGAGCATCAAGATGAGCCTGAACTACGGGTCGGATGAGTACACGGTGAACGCCGACCCGACGCGCGTGCAGCAGGTGATCATGAACCTGGTCGTCAACGCGCGGGACGCCATGCCGGAAGGGGGAGAGTTGCACATCGGCCTGTCCAGGACAGCACCTGGGGACGAGATCAGGTGCCTGACTTGCGGCCCGGTAATTGAGGGGGAGTGGGTGCGTGTGACGGTCTCGGACACCGGGACGGGCATCCCGCCTGATGTGCGGCCGCGCATCTTTGACCCCTTCTTTACCACCAAAGAACGCGGCGAGGGAACCGGGCTGGGGCTGGCCCAGGTGCACGGCATTGTCAAGCAGCACGAGGGTCACATTGATGTAGAGACGGAAATGGGAGAGGGGACGACGTTCATTCTCTACCTGCCAGCCCTGCTGGTGGCCGAGCCGGAAGCTCTGCCAGAGGAAAGGTTGGCTCTGCCCCAGGGACAGGGAGAGACGATCCTGGTGGTGGAGGACAACGCGGCCATGCGGGAAGCGCTGGTGGACAGTCTAGAAATCCTGAACTACCGGGTGCTCGAGGCGTCGAACGGCCGGGAGGCGCTCTCGGTCGTGGAGCGCCACGGCGATGAGATTGACCTGGTGCTGAGCGACGTGGTGATGCCCGAAATGGGCGGCATAGCCTTGTTCCATGCCCTGAAGCAGCGGTATTCAGCTGTCAGGGTGGTGTTGCTGACCGGTCACCCCATGGAGGAGGAACTGGAAACCCTGCGTGCAGAGGGGCTGAGCGATTGGCTGCCCAAGCCCCCCAGCCCAGAGCAACTGGCCCAGGTGGTGGCGCGGGCGCTGAGAGAGGGCTAGACAGGCCCAAAAGGTCAGAGGGAGGTAAAGTCTATGTTCCGACGCAAAAAAGTCGAGCGCCCTGGCCTGACCACCGTGCGCGTGGCCCAGGGATTGCTCCAGGCCGAGGTCTACAAATCCAAGTTGGAGAGCGCTGGCATCCCGGTGCTGCTAGAGTACGAGAGCGTTGGCCCGGCGCTGGGCATCACCGTAGATGGCCTGGGCGAGGTGCGCGTCATGGTACACGA
>CAYVPU010000369.1:1350-2737 GCA_964453885.1 uncultured Anaerolineae bacterium
ATTCAGACCCTTCGCTTCTTCCAACTGCCGCGCAGAAACCAACCGGCCATGAGCAGACCGTTGACGACGTTGGCGACGCCAAAACCGAGCCACAGTCCCCGCGTGCCCAGGGATGTCCAGTTGGCCAGGGCGTAAGCGACGGGCACCTGGATGCCCCACAGCGTCGTCAGGTTGATGACCATAGCCGGAAAGGTGGCTCCCGCCCCGTCCAGAGAGCGTCCCATGACCACCCCCACCGCCGTGACCAGAAAGCTGAGGCCGATGATAATGATCGCTTCCTGGGCAATGTCCACCACCTCTGGCTCGGCGTTGAAAAAGGTAACGATGGGCCGGGCAAAGGTGATGAACAGCGTGACAAAGACGGCCATGATGGCGATGTTGTAAGCGGCGACGAGCCACGCGCTTTGCGTGGCGCGTCTGGGTTTGCTGGCGCCCAGGTTTTGCCCCACCAGCGTCCCGGCCGCGTTGCCAAAGCCAAAGCCGGGGATGAGGGCGAACATGGTGATTCGGGTGGCGATGCCATAGCCGGCAAACACGGCTGTGCCAAAGGGGGCCATGATGGTCGTCGTCACCAGCCGAGACGAGGCGCGCAGCGTCATTTGCACTGTGCTGGGCAGGGCGATCTTGATCACGTGCCACATCAGCGGCAGGTCCAGCCGAAAGTCGCGGGGGCGCAGGTGGAGACGCAACCGCCCGCTGAGGAGCATCCCCACGGCGCTGACCACGCCGAGCGTGTAGCCCAGCACCATCGCCAGCGCCGACCCCGGCACTCCCAGGGCCGGAAAGCCCAGGTTGCCGGGGATCAGAAGGGACGCCAGGACTATTGATGCGCCGTTGGCTACCCACATGGTCCACATGGCCGTCCGCGCCTCGCCAGCGGCGCGCAGCAGGGCATTGCAGTTTTGTAACACGACGATAGCGCCCACGCCAACGAACGAGATGCGCAGGAACGGCACGCCCAGGGCCACCACTTCCCGCTCTGCCCCCAGGAGTTGTAGAATCGGTTCGGCGAGCAGGAATCCTGCCCCGCCGATGACCCCCGAGATCGCTGCGGCCATAACCAGGACTTGCCAGGCGGTGTGATTGGCTGCCGCTTCATCTCCCTCGCCGATGCGCCGGGCGACGACGGCCAGCCCGCCCACGCCCAGTCCCATGGCCAGGCTGTTCAGCACCCAGCGAATGACAATGGCCACCGTCGCCGCAGCCAGAGCAACCGTGCCCAGCTTGCCCACCCAGTAAACGTCTACGATCTGGTAGATGCTGGTAGACAGCATGTCAATCACCATGGGCCAGGCCAGGAGCCAGATGTTGGTGTGCAGGTTGCCCGTGGTATAGTCCCGCCGGGCGTGGGGACGCGGCGGGGCGGTCGGCAAAGTTGTTTTGGCGG
>CAYVPU010000370.1:0-2725 GCA_964453885.1 uncultured Anaerolineae bacterium
ACCTCTCCGTCCAGGCGCGCGGCGCGCACGGCGTTCAGGATGCGGCTATAGATCGGCCCCGGCTTCAAGTCCAGGCTCTTTAGGTAGTGGCCGTCCACTTGCGTCTGCACGTGACGCAACTCGCGGTAATAACGTGCCAATTGCTCCCGCACCAGCGGCGAGTCGCTGGCGGCCCAGAGACAAAAGATCGCCGGGCCGGAATAGGGCCGCAGCAGGCGGTCCAGCTCGCTCGGCTTGTGGCTTTGCTGCGCCAGGCGAGTCGCCACCGTCCGCAACCGGGCCACCTCTCGCAGGAGGTCTGCATCATCCCGAACGACCCGCAATCGCTTGATGAGCGTCTCCAATTCTTCCGGGATGAAACGATAGGTCAGCATTGCCAGGTATTGCATGGCCCCATCGCCGGGGGTGGGCGGTTCAGCGATCCTGGGCAGGTGTTCACCGTTCCGGCTCAGAGGTGGCGCGCGCTGCGTGGCTTTTTGCCATTCGGCGAGGCCCTCTCGCAATCGCCGGAAGCGTTCCACCACCCAGGGGTCGCAGCGCAGGCCGGGGTGAATCTGGGCCAGCACGTTTAGCCTGGTCAGACGGGTCAGTGCCTTTTCCGGTTCCTCTTCCCCCAGGATGAGATAAAGCTCGTGCCGGATCCGCTCGCCGCTGACGCGATCGAGCAAGCCCAGGGCGTTATCAATCAGCTCCTCAGTGAGCGGCTCGATGTGGAAACCCAGGCGCTGCTCGAAGCGGGCGGCCCGCAACATTCGGGTGGGGTCTTCGACAAAACTCAGACTGTGCAGCACCCGGATGATGCCCTGTTTCAGGTCCTCCTCACCGCCGTAAAAGTCCAGCAACTCGCCCCAATGACCGGGGTCCAGGCAAACGGCCAGGGTATTGATCGTAAAATCGCGGCGGAGCAAGTCCTGGCGGATGGAACTGCGCTCGACCTCTGGCAGCGCCGTGGGATGGCCGTAGAATTCGGTACGGGCCGTCACAAAGTCCACCGACGCGATGCCGAATTCCGCCGGGTTGTCCAGGATCCACTTGGCCGTGCCAAAGCGCGCATGGCTGCGTACGCGCCCCTCTTTCTCGTGGGCCAGCCGCCGGGCCAGGGCGATAGCGTCCCCTTCTACGACCAGGTCTACGTCAAAGTTGGGCTGGCCCAGCAGCAGATCGCGCACAAAGCCGCCGACGAAATAGAGCGAAAAGCCCATCTCCGCCGCCGCTGCGCTGGCCTCTCGAACGAGGGCCAACAATCCTTGAGGCAGTGTCTCGTCCATGAGCCAGGCAATCTCCTCCGTCCGTGACCGGCGGAGTGGCTCGCTCCACAGCTTGATGAGATCGGTGCGAGTGACGATGCCAATGACCTCGCCGTCCCTGACGACCGGCACCTGGCCCACGCCGTGCTCCATCATGACCTGTTGCACCCGCTCCACCGAGTCGTGGGGGGAGACCTGGATCTGGCCCTTGCGCATGTACAGGTCAATGGTCGCGCCGCCCAGGCCCAACCCCAGGGCGCGGTCAATTTCTCGGCGCGTGAGCACGCCCACCACCTGGCCATCCTGCACGATGGGAAAACCTTCGTGCCCGTAGCGCTGCATCATGCCGGCGGCGATGGTCACTGTGGCCGTGGGTGGCAACGTGTGAACGCCGTGAGACATGATCTGGGCCACGGTAACGGCGGGCTGAACGTGATGGGGCAGCATGTCCAGCAAGCGTGCCTTTACTTCCTCCAATGAGGAGCCGCGAATCAGCGCCGCTGCCGCGTGGGTGTGCCCGCCGCCGCCGAACGCCGCTGCCACGGCCGACACATCAATCGTATCCGTGGTGGATCGCGCTACCATCTGCAAGTGATCGCCCAGGTCGACCAGTAAAAAGAGCGCGTCGGGGTCCAATAGATCGCGCAGCTTGTGCGCCAGGGTCGAGATCTCTTCGACGTATCCCTCTGCTTTGGTCACGGCTAGTACCACTGATTGGCCGTTGAAACGATGCGTCTGGCTGCTCTCCAGCAGTTGCTCGTAAAGAGCCCGCTGGTCGTTAGAAAGGGGATAGTGCAAAAAGTCGCTGACTACTTCCAGCTTGCCGCCTTGCTCAATGAGCCAGGTAGCAGCCCGCATGTCACGCGGCGTTGTGTTGGTGTAGGAGAGAGAGCCGGTGTCTTCGTATATCCCCAACAGCAGCAGTGTCGCCTCGATAGGGGTGAGCGAGATGCCGGCGCGGCATATTTTCTCTATCAACAAGGTGGTCGCCGCCCCGATCTCCTCCCCTTCGAAGGTCATCCCTGGTTTCAATTCCCTGTCCAGGCGGTGGTGGTCTATAAAGTGGATTCGGGTGTCGGCGTTCATGCCTTTGACCGTGATGATCGACTGCGTGTCCACCATGATAGCGCGTTCCACGTGGGCGCGGGGCAGATCGTCGGGCGGCACAAAGGGGAGCGCGTCCAGGTACAGGGTCAAAAAGTGCTGCAAATTGCGATTAGGTCGCCGGGGCAACACCGGGATGGCGTTCGCGAACAGCTTGGACGCGGCCAACAGACTCGCCAGCCCGTCAAAGTCGGTGTGTTCGTGGGTCAATATCACCTGGATGGTTCGTCGCCTGCGCTTTTTGACCATTGAAGGACCTCCTCTCGGAGATTATATCATCAAAGGCCAAGAGCGACAACTGACTCCTCGTCTGGCATCGAGAGCCGTCCTGTGCTATAATGGGAACATGAAACGACCGGACCTGAAAGACCTCC
>CAYVPU010000371.1:0-2724 GCA_964453885.1 uncultured Anaerolineae bacterium
TGATGGTAGACACGTCACAGAACCACTGGACGTTGGTGCACATCATGCGGAAATCGAGACCCGTCTCGGCGTATCCCGACTTTTCCCAGTACTCCTGAGCCAGCTCTGGGTCGAAGGTCGGCATCTCCTTCAACTTGGGCGATGTCCAGTCGCTATCAGGGAACCAGGGGCCAAGCTGGATAGTGCCCATGCCGTAGAAGAGCCTGTCTAGAATCTGTTGGCGGTCAACAGCGTGGTACAGGAACTTTCTCACATTTAGGGCCTTCTCTATCGCTTCCTCGTCCCCCACTTGATCCAAGTCGATGCCAAACGGAGGAGCACTCAGGTTGATGTAGAGGAGCTGGGTCTGAATGCCGGGCATCCTTGCGGTCACGATGCCGGGCATTTGGCTTATGGTGGCGAAATCCCTAAACGGAACTTTGTCTATGATGTGAATGGAGCCGGCGATAAGCGCGGCCTGTTTGGCGGAATCGTCTGGTATGATCTCGAACACGACTCGATCCACTGCCGGCACGCCCTCAACCCAATAGTCGTCGAACTTTTCCAGGGTGATGTGCGAGCCGCTGACCCATTCGACGAACTTGAACGGGCCGGTGCCGATGGGAGCGCGGCTCAGGTCTGTTCCAGCAAAGCCGGCCACGCCCTTCTCTTCGGATCGCTCACCATGTGAGTCTTCCGGCACGATTCCGTTCAGGCAGCTCACCCACAGTGCAACGGCATCCGGGTATGGATCGGTGAAGGTCACCTGAACGGTGTAATCGTCAACCACTTCAACCGAGTCAACCGGGCCAAACTGCGTCAAGTCAGGTGCGTTGTTTTCCGGGTCCAACTGCCAATCTATGTTGTATTTTACATCTACGGCATCAAAGTCCGAACCATCGTGGAATTTGATCCCTTGTCGCAGCTTGATAGTGAGTACTGTTGCGTCATCGTTCCACTCCCAGCCTTCGGCCAGGGCGAATTCTGTCGTCGGTTCCATGTTTACATCCCGTTCGAAGAGCGGGTCGTATACGTTCTCTTGGATGTAACCCGAACCGGTATCCGTTTCGATGGCCGGGTCCAGGTCCCACGGTTCCGTAGAGATGCCGATACGGATTTCCGTTGGAGCCGCCGGCAGGGGTGTGGCGGTCACCACTACTTCCTTGGTCACCTCTTTTTCGACCACTTGAGGCGTGCCTTCGATGATGACCGTCTCTTTGACTGTTTCTTTCACGATCTTTTCGATCACCTCGGGTGTAGGAGTGGCACAGGCTGCCAGCAAAGAGGCGACCATGATCAAGCTGACCAGTAAACCTAGGCGTTTCATTTGTTCTCCTCCTGAAATGTGTGAATCGAGATTCCGACAGAGTGGCTGCTGATGCAAGATATCTCTTATAGTCCTTACCTCCTTTCTGCTTGCGCACCGAAAAAGTTGTAAAAGTGAGGCCTCGTTGAGCTCCAAGTTGCAAAAGCATTGAGTTTTGTAGAACAGATAGGCGACTGGTTAACTCGTGTTGGATGAACAACCAGCGGCACTGGCAGGAAGGGATAGTGCGGGTGAGAAAAGACCCAAAACCTCCAACTGGTACGAGGTGTCGTTGAGGCCCTTGGAGGTACAATAACATTCTACCATAAGAATGAGGTTTGGTCAAGCTGACGCGTTCATTCGCAACAATTCTCATTATGGCTCAAGTTTGCTCTGTGATGGCCGAAGGTCTCCTGACCGAGCCCTCTGCGCCTCGGTCAGGAGACCTTCGGCGAACGATGACCGGTTCAAAATGAGAATTGCTGGTTCATTCGTGTGAAAATGTTACCGCGCAACAACCCTTACCACACCCAGCCGAAGCCTGTCGCTCTCCCCTGAGATCAGGGGCAAGCGGCCGTGAATGCTGTGGAAGCCGACCTCGATGGCATACTCGCCGGGGGGCAGATCGGCCGGCAGGTAGAAAGCGCGCCGGTCGTGGATGACCTCGTCCTCGGCCCAGGTGAAAGTCGGCGCGGCACCGAACAGCGGCTCGCCGTCCGGCCCGTCCAGCGAGCGCCCGTCTGGCGCGATGAGGTGCACGAACAAGAAATAGTGCCCCTGGATCTCACCCACCCGGCGAAAGCGGAACTCGAAGCGCAACGGTTCGCCAGGGGCCGCCTGGGGATCAAGGGCATAGCCCTCCAGGGCGATGCCGTCCTGCCAATGGTAGGAGACCTCTTGCCAGGGGAGCGGTTCGCCGGGGAGTAGATATTCAAAGACCTGGTAGCCGCCTACCCAGCCAGCGCTGGCGCGGTAGGTGTGCCGGATGAGCCAGGTCTCCAAATCGTGGCCTGATTGACCTGGTGGCAGATGGACGCGGTCCACGGTCAGCCACAGGCGGTCACTCTTTATAGGTGGCGACAGCAGGACCTCAAAACCCTCTTGCTCCACTGGCGAGTACCAATAGTGTGCGAACCGGCCTTTGAAAAAGTTCTTGAGCAGGTGAAAGTGAAACTCGTTGGAGACAGTGACAATGGTGCGCGGTGTGGTGGAACGATTGACGATCTTGGCGACCCCTTGCATCTCGGCCAGGTCTATACCGGGATAGCCAGCCGTGGCGGCCGGCGCCTGCGTGAGCAATGCGAACACCCCGATGACGAGCGTGCTCGCCGCCCCAAGCCCGACGCCCGTTGCCCGCCGCCGGCCGCGCAACGCCCAGGCCAACGCCACCAGCGAAGCGCCCACCGGCAAGAACAGAACAGCCATTAACCCCGTGCGAC
>CAYVPU010000372.1:0-2717 GCA_964453885.1 uncultured Anaerolineae bacterium
GACAGCCCCTACCACGTCGTCCCCTTTGCCCTGGACGATGATGACCCGCCAGTACAGGTCTCCTGGATGATAGTACTCTGGCCCCATGTCCCACCAGTTCTCTTTCGTCCAGTAGCGGCCTCTCAGCTCTTCATCTTCTTCCAGTTGCAGTTGGACTTGGTACCAGTGATCTTTTGCCAAAGAGATGGACACCCACAGCAGATGGATGTTCTGTTGCCGATCGAAACCGAAAACCTGATTAGAGTGTGGCTCAAGCAGCTTTGGCGCCTCGTAAAGCTGTGGCAGAGCGTCCGTGGGCTCGACGGTGGGCGTGGGTGTGCCCGTTCGCGTCGGCGTAAAGGTGGCAGTGGGGATTCCCCCTTCTCGTGGAATGATCAACTCTTGCCCGATCTGTAGGGTGGTCGGGTCGGTAATGCCGTTTGCCGCCAGCAATGCCTCCACACCTATCCCGTAAAGTTGAGCAACCGTCCACGGGTTCTCGCCTTCCTTCAAAACGTGAATTATGAGCGTGGGCGTAGGGGTAGGGGTAGCCGTAGAGGTGGGAGGAGCCGGAGCTTGATCTTCCCGGGGAATGATTAACTCTTGGCCGATCTGCAACGTACTTGGGTCGGTGATGCCGTTGGCTGCCAGCAATGCCTCTACACTTACCCTATATAGCTGAGCGACGGTCCAAGGGTTCTCCCCTTCCTTCAGGACGTGGATGATGAGCGTGGGCGTAGGTGTGGGCGTGGCCGTCGGTGTTGGGCTGTGGGTGGGGGTCAGGCTGGGCGTGGCTGTGACCGTGGGCGTAGGCATCGGTGATGGCGTGTCCGTGGGCTGGAGTGTTGCTGTGACCGTGGGCGTAGGGCTTGGCATGAGTACAGGCTTACTGACGGGCAGATACGTTGCTGTGGCTGTGTTTGTTTCTGTCAAGATCGCAGGAGTAGAAACAGCTGCTATCCTCTCAGGCGTCCCCTCAGGCGATGGCATTGGAGTGGAGCGATCCCCTTTCCCCCCTGGCCCTATCATCAACCCAACCGCCACGAGCAGCAGGGTCAGTATGCTCAGCGCTCCAATCCACAGGGATACACGCTTTCGCTGGCCTTTGGCACCTGGCCGCCCTCCAGGTATCACGACTGCGCCCCCCCGCCGGAGCGGGATCGTGGAAAATGGATTACGGCGCCGACCCACGATCGATAGTTTAGCAACCTTCAGTGCCTCTGCCATCTCGTCAGTGCTCTGCCACCGCTTCGAACGAGCCAGTTCCATTGCTTTCATCACTGCCGTCTCGGTCTGCTGACTCACCTCCGGCACTACGCTTCGCAACGACACAAACTTCTCCGGCATCGCCGTGCGCAGCCCCGCGGTCGTCGGTAACCTACCGGTAAGCGCGTGGTACAGTGTAGCTCCCATACTATAGACGTCGCCAAGCTCATCGGTGTGCTCTGCGTCAGCCTCAGACTCGAACTGCTCCGGTGGGGCGAACGCAGGTGTTCCCATCCCTCGCAGCACCGTCTTGGTGTACGGGTCATCCGGATCCCACAACTTGAATAGCCCAAAGTCTATGAGCACAGCCTGCCCGTCGGGGCGGATAATGACGTTATGGGACTTTACGTCACGATGGAAGACCCTCTGGCCGTGACAGTAGGCCAGCGCGCTCAAGAGTTGGTCAGCCCAGTTCAGAACTTGCGCCTCCGGTGACGATCCCACTCGGTCAACTCGATCCCCCAGGCTTTCTCCTTCGACAAAGTTCATCACCAGGTACTCGGAGTCATGCAGTGAAAAACAGTCCGTCACCCGCACCAGGTTGGGATGATCGAGACGGGCCAGGACGTGCGCTTCCCGCCTGAACTGGAGGCGCAGCTGGGCCAGTGCTTTCGGGCCGAGCCGCGGCTGAGGGATCATTTCCTTGACAGCGACAGGAAGGTCGAGGAGGGTATCCCAGGCCCGATACACGGCCGCCATGCCACCTCGATTCAACTCGCTGTCAATGCGGTAACGATCCTGCAGTGTTTCACCGATGGCCAGGGCCATCTTGTCTTCTCCTCACAACTGAGATCTAGACGCGCCATGCCGTAGCCGACGGCTGACACGAATACAACGCTTGAGGGGCTGCCAGAGGCAATCCTTACAAAACAGCCGACCACCCACCGGATCACACCCAGGGTAGAGGTCGGCTCTCAATCTCGCATACTACCCTCCTCGGTCAGCTACAATTGCGATGAGGGCTGCGACGGTGCTACACCCTTGTTCATGCTACTATAATACTACAGATTGTTGCAAAAATCAATACCACCTAAAAACCCAATACAGTCCGAATCGATTTCAAGAGAGGGTAAACGTGGTCTTGATAAAGACCTGAGACCCAAGAGCTTTCATCACTGAGCGAAAACCAGCGAACCTCACCTATCGAACGGGAGCCGTTATCCTCAAACCCAGGTCGTTCACTGCCCGAAAGCGGAGTGCAGAGATAAGTCGCATAGCGTCGATAGTGATGCCTCCCTGTGCCAGGTTTCTCAAAAAGCAATCGTTCTACTCTGACGTCCAGATTGGTTTCTTCTTTGACCTCCCTCACAACACATTCTTCCTGAGTCTCTTCAGACCTCTGGCCTCCACCTGGCAACCACCAATACGTATGGTCAGAGCCATGAAACACATGCTTTACCAGGAGGATTCTCCCCTCACGAATGATAGCCCCCTGACAGCGAACGGTTCGTTCCATAGGTTTCACCTTCTCA
>CAYVPU010000373.1:0-2713 GCA_964453885.1 uncultured Anaerolineae bacterium
TCGACGTCGCAGCGTGCGCAATTTTCAAGACACCCCGCTGACCCAGGCGGAACTGTCGCAACTTCTATGGGCGACCCAAGGCACCACCCGTGTTGTCCGAGGCTTTGGACTGCGCACCGCCCCCTCGGCCGGAGCCTTGTATCCCGTGGAGACTTATCTGGTGGTTCACTCTGTCGAGGGGATCGAGCCGGGCGTCTATCACTATGCCGTCGAGAGGCACGAACTGGATCAGTTGAAGGTGGGGGATTTTCGAACGGCGGCAGCCAGGGCGGCGCTGGATCAACAGATCGCCTACCGGGCCAACGTCGTCTTGGTCTGGACGGCAGTTTTTGAACGGTCAAAGTGGAAGTACAAACAGCGCGCCTACCGCTACATCTACCTCGACGCCGGACACATCGCACAAAACCTGGCCCTGGCGGCGGTCTCCCTGGGACTCGGCAGCTGCCAGATCGCGGCCATCTACGATGACGAGGCGAACGCTCTGCTGGGCGTGGACGGTGTCACCGAAAGCACGATTTACATGACCGTAGTGGGGAGGGAGCAATAGATGAATCCCGGCGAGCGCGTTCCACCAGGCCAGCACCTTGTTCCTGGCTTTCCGGTGCTGCATGAAGGCCCCGTCCCCAGCTTTGACCCGGTGACGTGGAACCTGCGTCTCTTTGGGCTGGTGGAGCAAGAAGCCATCTTTACCTACGAGCAATTCACTGCCCTGCCCACGGTGAGAATCGTGGCCGACATCCACTGCGTCACCAATTGGAGCAAGCTGGATACCGTGTGGCAGGGAGTAGTCTTCAGTGAGTTGCTGAATCACATCCATCCGTTGCCCGAGGCCAGTCATGTGCTGATCCACTGTGAGTTTGGATACACCACCAACCTGCAACTGGAAGCCTTGATGGACGACGACGTGCTGCTGGCCTATCGCTACGACGATGCGCCCCTCACCCCTGAACACGGCTATCCCCTGCGCCTGGTAGTGCCCAAACGCTACTTTTGGAAGAGCGCCAAGTGGGTTCGCGGGCTGGAGTTTATGGCCCACGACTGGCCGGGCTTCTGGGAGCAACGCGGCTATCACAACGATGGTGATCCCTGGCAAGAGGAGCGGTACGGTCGCTAAAGTATGCCCGAAAAACTCTGGGCTAGAAAGGGTGGCCTAAGCAAATTGACGTGAGAAAAACCGTGATCGGCCAAAAGGAGGTTTGTGATGGCTGAAATGGATTCCTGTGTGCAAGCGGCAGCGGGACCATTGGTCGCAGAACCAATCCCCGTCAAGGGTGTATCAACACCAAAGGAGGAAGTCAAAATGACAATAGCACGTGTGGGCCAGGAAGCCCCGGATTTCGAAGCCTCGGCCTATATCGCCGGCGAGGGCTTTAAGAATGTGAGGCTATCGAACTATCGAGGCCAGTGGGTGGTGCTCTGCTTCTACCCCGGTGATTTCACCTTCGTTTGACCGACGGAACTGTCGGCAGTTGCCGTCAAGTATCCAGAGTTGGAAGAACTGGGCGTCAAAGTGTTGTCCGTGAGCACCGACAGCCGCTTCACCCACAAGATTTGGAACGAAGGGGAGCTATCCAAGATGGTGGCGGGCGGCATCCCCTACCCCATGCTCTCTGATCAGGGCGGACGCATCGGCACTGTCTACGGAGTGTACGACGAAGCGGCCGGCGTGAACATCCGTGGCCGGTTCATCATTGACCCCGACGGCGTCATCCAGGCCATGGAAGTGCTCACCCCGGCAGTAGGCCGCAATCCAGACGAGTTGATCCGCCAGGTGAAAGCCTTCCAGCACGTGCGGGCCACGGGCGAGGCCACACCGTCCGGCTGGCAGCCGGGCCAGACGACCCTCAAACCAGGGCCAGACCTGGTGGGCAAGGTGTGGGAGGTGTGGAAACCAGAATAGGACATTTGATGGCCCTCTGACTGTGGATGGTCAGAGGGTCAAAACCTGCCTCGTAAGGGGGAAGATAATGCTTAACAACATGACGATCCGAATCGGCGGCGCGGCGGGCGACGGAGTAGAATCGAGCGGCGCCGGTTTTTGCAAGGCGCTGGCCCGTGGCGGACTGCACGTCTTTGGCCTGCCCGATTACTATTCGCGCATCCGAGGCGGCCACAACTTTTACTCCATCCGAGTGAGCGACCGCCCGCTCCACTCCCACGCAGAACCGGTACACCTGCTGCTGGCCCTGACCGAGGAGACGATCCCGCGCCATAGAGACAAGATTGTCCCAGGGGGCGCTATCGTCTATGATTCCAGGCTCCCGGTACCGACAGAGCACCTGGAGAGAAACGACATTCGGGTCTGGCCAATTCCCCTGACCGACATAGCCAAAGAAAAAGCCGGAACCGCTCTGGCCCGCAACACCGTGGCCCTGGGCGTCGCCGCCGGACTGACCGGCTTTGACCTCGCCCTCTTGCAAGGCATCATCCGTCAGAACTTTGCCCGCAAGAGCCAGGCAGTGGTGGACGGGAACCTGGATGCCGTCGAAGCGGGCTACCAGGAGGGGCAAAAGCATGCCACCGATTTCCCCTTCAAGCTGGAGAGTATACCGGACACCCCGCCCCGGATGGTGCTCAACGGCACACAGGCTTTTGCGACGGGCGCGCTGGCGGGAGGCTGCCGCTTCGTCGCCGGCTACCCCATGACACCCGGCTCGCCGGTGCTGCACTGGATGGCCGCCCACGCCGCCGACTATGGCGTAGTGACCAAGCA
>CAYVPU010000374.1:0-2709 GCA_964453885.1 uncultured Anaerolineae bacterium
ACCAGCCGTAGCCGCCGACGACAAAAGTCTTGCCGGCGAGAAGGATGTTGGTCGCCCGCAAGATGCCGTCAATCGTGGACTGGCCCGTGCCGTAGCGGTTGTCGAAAAAGTGCTTGGTCATGGCGTCGTTGACGGCGATGATCGGGTAACGCAGCACGCTGCCGGCGGCCATGGCCCGCAGGCGAATGACACCGGTGGTGGTCTCCTCGGTGCCGCCCAGCACGTTGTCAATCAGGTCGGTCCGGTCTTTGTGCAGCGTAGAGACCACGTCAGCGCCGTCGTCCATGGTGAGGTGCGGCCCGTGGTCGAGGGCAGCGTGGATGTGCTGGTAGTAGGTCTCGTCGTCCTCGCCTTTGACCGCAAAGACGGGCACGCCCAGGTCGGCGACGATGACGGCCGCTGCGTCGTCCTGGGTGGAGAGGGGATTCGAGGCGCACAAGCGTACCTCCGCGCCGCCGAGTTTGAGGACGCGGATCAGGTTGGCCGTCTCGGTGGTGACGTGCAGACAGGCAGACAGACGCAGACCTTTCAGGGGCTGCTCGCGTTCAAAGCGCTCCTCGATGAGGGCCAACACCGGCATCTCTCGCGCGGCCCATTCGACGCGGAGGCGTCCCTGGTCAGCCAGGGAGAGGTCTTTTACATCGTAATTTTGGTTAGTCATTGTTTCTCCTTGTGGTGCAAGTCTTGTGGTGCAGGTTTAAGGTTTAAAGGTTCAAGGTTAAAGAGAGTCAACTTGCCAATCTTCTAACCTTCTAGCTTTCCAACATTCCAACCCTCAACGGGTGCGGCGCTCGGCCAGGACTTCGACGTAGCGACAGTGCTCTCTGAAGCCCATGCGCTGGTAGATGCGAAGGGCTGCTTTGTTGTCCTCGTTGACGTTGAGCACGATGGTCTGGATACGGCGCTTCAGCAATTCTCGGACGACGGCGCTGGTACAGAGCGTCCCCAGGCCTCGTTGGCGGTAATCCGGGTGGGTGAAAACGTTGCCCACGGCGGTGACGCCATAGGTTTCAGAAATGACATGAGTGCCCGCGGTGGATACCAGGCGGTCCTTGTCGGTGACCCCATAAAAGACGCCCTGAGCCACCTGAAAAGCATCAAAAGCATTGCCCTGGCCCATGCTATAGAGTCGTTCCAGTTGATGGGTGTAGGCCGGTGACAAGCGAATGGCTTTGCCGCTGGCCCCGTCCCAGGGTCGGGGCGGGACTGGGGCCGGCCGGAAGGCGTCGACGTCCAGCATCATGCGTACGACGTGTTCCGGCTGACCGAGACGGTAAAAAGACCGCAGTGCGGACAGGTGCTCTGACCTGGCGCTGGCATAGACCCGCCGGGGACGCAGCGCCGAGCCAAGAATGATCGCCAATCCCACCGTTTCGCCCATGAGAAAGAGTGCATCGGGATCCAGAGCAGTAAAGTGTAGGGCCAGCGAGCGCGCCTGGCCGACCGCTTCCGCCACGTACCAGTGGGTGTGCTGAAACATCTCTGGCTCCAGATCACCGATAGCATAAGCAGCGTAGCAGCGGTTGCGCTCCAGAAAGGCGAGAATTTCGGTTGGGTTGGTGAGTTTACGTACGTGCCACATGAGCGAGTTTCGAGTTGCGGGTTTCGAGTTTCGAGTTTCGAGTTGCGAGTTGCGGGTTATCGGTCAACAAGTCGGCCAGTTCGGGTGCGTCGCCAAAAGTCTCGCGGTAGCGCTGGACAAGTTCCTGGCGGGTGTAGGGCGGCGGCTGCGGGCCGGGATGCTCCAGTACGTAAACGGCAGCCAGACTGGCCAGTCGACCGGTCACTTTCCAGGGATAGCCGCGCACCAATCCCTTTATCAAGCCGGCGCGATAGGCATCGCCGACGCCGGTAGGGTCGTAGGTGGCGCGGGGGGCAGCCGCCGGCACGTCCAGGCGTTGGACGTCGCCGGTCTCTGTCTCTCCACTAAAGATGGTCGAGCCTTCTTTGCCTTTGGTAACAATGATCGTCTTGACGCGCTCCAAGAGTTGGGCTTTGCTCAGGCCCGTCTTTTTCTGCAGGATGCTATATTCGTATTCGTTGAAAACGAGAACCTGCGCGCCGGTCAGTCCTGCGGTCAACTCGTCGCCCTCCACACGGGCCACCTGCTGGCCGGGGTCATAGATGTAGTGGATGCCCAACTCGCGGCACTCGCGGGCGTACTTGTCCATGGCCGATGGGTCATTGGGCGAGACGATGGCCACTTTCACATCGTCATCGCCCAGGTCGTGGAAGGAGAGTTCATGAGCGCGGGCCATGGCCCCGGCGTAAAAGCTGGCGATTTGGTTCTGATCACGATCGGTGTTGACAAAAAAGGAAGCAGTGAACACGTCGTCGTAGACGCGGAGCAAAGAGACGTCTACGCCGTGAGCAGCCAGCCAGTCGCGGTATTCGAGAGCATCCTGACCGGCGGTCGCCATGAGGCGCGGCCGCTCGCCGAGAAGCGCCAGGGAGTAGGCGATGTTGGGCGCGCAGCCACCACGAACCTTTCGCATTTCGTCAACCAGAAAGCTGAGGCTGATTTTTCCCAACTGATCGGGCAGAATGTGGTCGGTGAAGCAACCGGGGAATTGCATGATATAGTCAAAGGCAAAGGAACCGGTAACCACAATACTCATGGGAGACTCCTGCGAAATCACAAATCGCAAATCACAAACAGCAATTCCCGCTTTGTAGCCGCGATTTCCAAATCGCGTACCCTGTACCCTG
>CAYVPU010000375.1:0-2706 GCA_964453885.1 uncultured Anaerolineae bacterium
GGCCCCGGAGTTTGAACAGTGATGGGGCCGATAGTGGGGCCTGCAGCTATATCGGCTTCAGTTGCGACATCTGTAATCGCAGAGACAGCACCGGCCGCTCTGCCGGCCTGAGGGGTGAAGGCTTTGCGGTACAACGTCGAGGCCGACGTTGATCTACCTATGGCCATGCCACTCACTACCAACAAGACAGCAACGATGTTGGCAATTGTGATGAGCGCAATTCGTTTACGTTTCGTTTTCATTCCCCCCTCTAATTGCCTTTGAGAACCAGCGGCAGGTAAGCCTGGTAGGGATTGGCGATGACGGTGGCCGTGGCGGTACTGGTGTCGCCACCCGCCTCGCTCAGTTCTGCGGTGTTGACAAGCGCCTGACGGTCACCTGTGGTGATGGTAACGGTATAGCTGATAATCACTTCCTGACCCAGCGACGGAGTACCGCTCCAGGTCAGGTGGTGATGGTCACTGTCGTAAGTGGGTGCGACACTGGTGCCATCCCACCCCAGTATGCCATTCCAACTCACACCGACGGGCAGCGTGTCGGTGAGAGTGAGGGTGTTGCCCGTGCCAAGAAAGCTCAGGGTGTAGGTGATGGGGTTGCCCTGATCGCCGGAGGACGGGACGGCGGTCTTTGCCAGTTCGGCGACGGCGCGGCCCCAGGTGACAGTGAGGGTGGGGCGTCTATTCTCATTCCAATCACCGGTGTCGGAAGAGTGAAAGTACTTGCCACTGTGATAAGCCCAGTCGGATTCGTAAAGGGCCAGGCGCAAGGGCCTCTCCGCTGCATAGGCTTCGGCCACCGCCCGACTCACGTCCCACCTCCTGGGTTCGCCCGGCCAATCGGGGAAGACATCCGCCCAGGCCGCCGCCACATTCTCCAGGGCTAATGGGGCATTATTCCAGGTCAGCGTGCTTTCGTCCCAATCCTGGCCCACGGTAAGAACCTGGATGAGCGAGGGTTGTGGCCCTGGATCGTACCCCTCACCCGCGTTACCCCACTGGTACAGGGTCAACGTGGCCGAGATGATGACCTTTCCGGAGGGAAGGGCATCCAGAGGGAAGGTAACGTAGTACCTGGAGAAGCAGGGCCAGTCACCCACGTCGCCCAGGTTCTGGATGTTGAGAAACTCCTTGCCGGCATAGTTCAAATCCCCCCAGGTGGGAAAATAATCCGGCCATGCCGGCCCTCCACAAACACTGCTGCCCCCTACATCCGCATCTACGACGGTTGCCCCGTCCAACCCGTGACGGACCGTGACGGTGCCACCGGGAACAGCGGGCGGAGGGCTGTAGGTCGGCATCCCAAAGGCCAGTTGGCCCCACGTGACAGGCTGCCCTGACTCCATCGTCTCTGGCCATATCTTGTCGGCGATGGGCGTGCCATCCCCATCGTCCCGGTCGTGCAGGGCCAGGGCCATGCCCCACACGGTGCCCTGCGCCGGCGGGCCACTCAACCCCAGGCCCTCGAAGGGAATGTAATAGGCTAATGCCCAAGCTCGATCATCCAGATCGTCATTAGGTTGGCCGGTCATGCTGCGCCAGAAAGAGGTGGTGGTAAAGGACACGGTAGTCGTCACCCAGCCGCTGCCATCGCCTACGTAGGCAGCCTGATAATTGTCGCGGGGTTCCCACCACACAAGTTGGGCGTCGAATCGGTAAGCGTTCGCATCGGGTGCATTGCCCACGTTGCCGTTCATGTCCAGGTACAGCGTGACCGCGTCCCAGGCGGTCAGGTCATCCGGGGAGGGGGAGGTGTCGTACCACAGGCGACGGTCAAAGGCCGCTACGCGCAGGTAGAGATGATCGTCATTGTAACCCACCCGCACGTCAACCGAGTTCTCAGTAGGCGTAACGCGGCCAAACCAAAAGATGGCCGTCTCTGAGAAGCGCACGTCGCCATCAAAGTAAGGCGCATTGACCCGGCGTGTGCTGGCAGCCTGGATTTGCGGATTGGAGGGAGAGGTGACCAGGACAGAGAGAGGCGACAGCTCTCTCGCTTCACTGGGCCAACTGCTTGTCAACAGCAGCAAGCCAGCTAGAAGGGAAAGACATCGAGACAGTCGAAAAGTCATTTTTTCACCTGATGCATGACAGTTATTGCCCAAGTCCGGTTTGAAGCCGTGTCTCACCGGGAAAAAGGCATCGCCCAGGGCAAACGTAAGAAATGCTCCTGGGCGATGCATGGTTTTGGTGATATGAGAGCATAGTCTTGCCCTCATGATACCAGCATTCTAAAGTTGAGACAATAGGACAAATGTCCCAAAATGGATGGGCTTGGTACAAATCTCCTACGAGGGGTCAGTCCGGGCCGACGCAGGGGTTGAAAGGAACGATTTGCATCGTCACAATCCAATCAGTACTGGGAGAGACTGCCGCCCATCTTGGCCCAACGCACTGCGTAGCGCAAAGCGACGAGTCCGATGGGTAATAGCACGAGGGTAAATCCTCCCAGAGCCAGCAGATCCCGCCCCACATCCGCAAGCGAAGCACCCTGCAACATCGTACGGCGCAGGGCGTCGAAGGAGTAGGTCGCCGGGAGCAGGTGACTGAACGAGCGTAGCCAATTCGGTAACACCTCGACGGGATAATACACCCCCGCCAGCAAGTTTGTCACCAGGCCCAACAATTGGGCCATTGGGCTCGGCCGTTTGGTCACCAGCACAAAACTGGCGTTAATAAAGCCCAGGCCAGCGTTGGCCAGAATACTCAA
>CAYVPU010000376.1:0-2702 GCA_964453885.1 uncultured Anaerolineae bacterium
AGCACGGCGATGACAAAGTTGGGCAGCATCTTGCCCAGCAGCAGCTCCCACTTGCTCATCGGCGCAGCCATCAGGCGGCGGAAGGTGCCCTCCTTCTTCTCGTCAAAGATCGAGGTGGCAGTGTTTTGGGCCGTGATGAAGGCGAACATGATGGCAAAGCCGGCCACGCCAAAGGAGGAGGGGTCGAAATCGTCCCGGCCTTGGGTGACCTGATCGGGCCACTTGGCGGACAGGGCCACCAGCGGGGCGGTCCTGGACCGCTCGAATTGGCTTTCGGCCTGGACCCTGATCCGCTCGGCGGTAAAGACCTGGACGCCCTCGGGGGCGTCGCCCATCATGGCCCCCATCTGGCTCAGGCCGCCGACCAGTTGTGTCTCGAGCGACAGGGCGGCAGCCACGCCGTCGACCACCAGTCGTACCGCCTCGACCTCCGAGTCGCCGGCGCCGGGACCGTACATCAGGCGCAGCGTAGTCTGCTTGCCGGCCTCGATGTCGGCGGTAAAGCCGTCGGGGATGGTGAGCGCCAGGTTGATCGTTTCGTTCTTCAGGTCGGCCTCGACTTTGGCCTGGTCATAGTCCTGGGTCTGGATGCCCCGCTCCTGGTTGAGGTTGTCGAGCAATAGCCTGGACATCTCGCTGCCGGGGTCGAGGTTGACCACCGGGACGTTAATGACCTCCTCCTCGAGCTGCTGTCCCGCTGCAAAGGCTGCGCTAAAGGCCAGGATGAAGAGCATCGGCAGCAGGAACAGCATGACTATCTGTCCCCGGTCTTTCAGCAACAACCGTAGGTCTTTAAAGGCGACACTTAATACGTTCATCGTTCACTCCTTGTTCGTAGATTCGGGATTCGGGTTAGCTGAGTACCGAATCACGAATTCTCGAATATCGAATTCCCTATTCCCTCAGCTTCTTGCCCGTCAGGTGCAGAAAAACGCTCTCCAGGTTGGGCTCCAGCATCTCGATGGACGTGATCGGCACGTCGAGTTCGTTGGTGATGTCGAGGACGCCGATCAGCGCCTCCTGGAGACGGTGGGTCTCGATCTTGAGCTGGCTGTCGGTGCGGGTCGCAGACTTGACGGCGGGAAGTTCGGCCACTTTGTCTGTTATGTCCTCGGCTCGACCCTCGGCAACCCCGATGATGAGAATGCCGCCACCCAGGCTGCGGATCAGGGCTGTGGGTGTGTCCAGGGCGATGACTTGGCCCTCGTCCACGATGGCTACCCGGTGGCAGAGGCGCTGGGCCTCCTCCATGTAGTGGGTGGTGTAGATGACGCTCATCCCGGCGCGGTTCAGCGCCTCCACGCTCTCAAAGATGGCGTTACGGCTCTGGGGGTCCACGCCGACGGTTGGCTCGTCGAGGAACAGGACCTCGGGTTTGTGCAGCAGCCCGGCGCCGATGTTCACCCGGCGCTTCATGCCGCCTGAATAGTCCTCGATGGCGTCATCGGCACGGTCGGCTAGGCCGATCATCTGTAGCACCTCGTCCACACGCTGGCGCAGGTCTTTGCCTTTCAGTCCGTAGATGCGCCCGAAGAACATGAGATTCTGGCGGGCCGACAGGGTGGGATAGAGGGCCAGTTCTTGCGGAACCAGCCCGAGTTTGGCCTTGACGGTGTTGGTTTCCTTTCCCAGGTCCAGGCCGTCCACCGTGATGCTGCCGCTGTCGGGCGGGAACAGGCCGGTCAGCATCGAGATGGCCGTGGTCTTGCCCGCCCCGTTCGGGCCAAGCAGGCCAAACACCTCACCCCGCGCTACCTGGAGCGAGACGCCGTCCACGGCTTTGACATCTCCGTACGACTTGTGTAAATCTTGAGCAATGAGAATCGGTTCAGTCATGGTAACCTCCTGTCTATTGAAAAAAGGTTAATCACCTTTACGTTTAGAGGATACCTCATGAGGGGTCATATTGTATAGTGCCAGAGGTCACGTCTGGGGGTCACATCAAGGGGAGCCTGGCAAAGATTATTGGCCTTTCGCCAGGCCTGGGGAGAGGCAAATAAAAACCCGGGTAGCGTCGGGGCTATCCGGGTTTGGGTTGTTGGAGGAGTATGTTTATCTTTCAGAATCGACTTGCACTGCGTTCTCCAGTCCTGTCAGCACGCCAATGGGGTGCATCGTCTCGCTTCGTATCCGGGGCTCCGGTTCCAGGGCGGGTGTCGCTTCCCACTCGGCCTCAAGCTCCAGCTCTGGCTCGGGTTCAGGTGGCCGCGCCTCAGCCACAACCGGTACTTTGTGGACCATGTGCGGCGCCGCCGGGCTGGTGCCGCAGTAAGGGCAGATGTTCCAGCGCAGGCGCAAGAGTTCGCCACAGCTCGGACACACCTTTTTCAGCCGCGTGTGGCACGAAGGACAGAATTGAAAGTCGTCCTGTACCGTCTGTTTGCAGCCGGGGCAGACCAGCCGCTCTTCGATGTCTTGCAGCAGGGCTTCCTCTTCCAGCGAGCGCTCGTAGGCTTCGGCCAGTGTCTCGTGAGGGCGCAGGATGAGAAAGATAAACATCCCCAGCGGCCCAAAGATGGCGGCCATGAGAGCGGCCAGCAGTTGAGCGAACGGGTCGCGGGATCGCGCCCGCGCGTCGCGGAACGTCCAGATGATCAGGCTCACCCAGAGCGCCACCAGGAAAGCCCCTAAAAAGGCGACCACCACTAGCAGGATGGCCCCCAGGTTGTTCAAAATGCTTTGCATAACGCCGATTCTCCTTT
>CAYVPU010000377.1:0-2699 GCA_964453885.1 uncultured Anaerolineae bacterium
CGGTGCTGCACTGGATGGCCGCCCACGCCGCCGACTATGGCGTAGTGACCAAGCATACCGAAGACGAAATCGCAGCTATCAACATGGCCATTGGGGCCGCCCACATGGGCGCGCGGGCGCTGGTGCCTACCTCCGGCGGCGGCTTTGCCTTGATGGTGGAAGCGCTGGGGCTGGCCGGCATGACAGAGACACCGCTCGTCATTTACAACGCCCAGCGGCCAGGCCCGTCTACCGGCCTGGCCACCCGCCACGAGCAGGCGGATCTGCTCTTTATGCTCTACGCTTCACAGGGTGAGTTTCCCCGCTTCATTCTGGCCCCGGGCAGCCACGAGGAGTGCTTTACCGCTGGCTGGCGCGCCTTTAACCTGGCAGAGAAATACCAGACGCCAGCCCTCGTGCTCAGCGACCACTACCTGGCCGTGGCCGTTCGCACGCTGGAACTCGATGCTTTCGACTTTGAAGCGGTAGAGATCGATCGGGGAGAACTGCTGACTGAGGCCGACTTGGATGCGCTGGAAGGAGAGTACCTGCGCCACCGTGTCACTGATTCGGGTGTCTCACCGCGAGCGGTGCCAGGACATCCCAAGGCGGTCTATGTGGCTGCCGGCAACGAGCACACCGAGTCGGGCGCTATCACCGAAGAGCCGGAGGTGCGCACGGCGCAGGTGGACAAACGACAGCGCAAACTGCTCGGCATGGCCGGGGAGATGTCCGGCCCATTGCTGTATGGCCCCCAGGAGACGGAGGTCACTTTTGTCAGTTGGGGCTCGACTTTTGGCCCGCTGCGGGAAGCGGTGGACGGGCTGAACTCAGAGAAAACAAACAGCGCCAACGTGCTGCATTTCGCGGACTTGTGGCCTTTTCCCGCCGAGGTGGTGACAACGGCTATAGAGGCGGCCCGCCGGGTCGTGGCGGTCGAAGTCAACGCCACCGCGCAACTGGCGACGCTCATTCGCAGCCAGACCGGGCTACAGGTAGACGGCACAATCTTAAAATACGACGGGCGAGCCTTCACACCAGAGTACATCACGAGTTGCGAGTTCTGAGTTGCGAGTTCTGAGTTGCGGGTTTCGGGTTTCGAGTTACGAGTTTCGGGTTTCGGGTTAACTCGCAACTCACAACCCGAAACTCCCAAACTCAAAACTCATAAACTCAAAACCTGCCAGGAGGGAAAAATGGCCACTATTGAACGATACGAGGACATTCAAGGCTGGCAGAAGGCACGGGAGTTGACGAACTTTGTCTACACAATCACCAAACAAAAAGCCTTTTCCCACGATTTTGGTTTGAAGGACCAGATTCGTCGAGCGGCAATCTCGGTCATGTCCAATATCGCCGAGGGTTTTGAACGAGGCGGGCGGCGTGAGTTCATTCAGTTTCTCTCTTACGCCAAGGCGTCGGCCGGCGAAGCGCAAGCCCAGTTGTACATTGCTCTCGACCAGGAATACATCACGTCTGAGCAATTCGACAAAGGCTATAACTTGTGCGACGAGACAATGCGTCTCATTGGCGGATTTATTGTCTACCTGCGGAAAACACCCATCAAAGGCACGAAATACAAATAGTTGCGGGTTGCGAGTTTTGAGTTCTGGGTTTCGAGTTAACCCGAAACTCCAAACCCGAAACTCAAATGGAGATGTAGAGATGGTGACAAAAAAAGACTTTGATAGCCCCGTCCGGCCTACCTGGTGCCGGGGATGTGGCAATTACGGCATCCTGAACGCGATCAAGATGGCCCTGGTCGAGCAAGAGATCGCGCCGCACGAAATCGTCATCTTTAGCGGCATCGGCTGTGGCAGCAAGCTGCCCCATTACATGAAAGTCAACGGCTTTCACACCATCCACGGTCGCTCGCTGGCCGTGGCCACCGGGGCCAGGCTGGCCAACCACGGCCTCAAGATCATGACCGTTCACGGTGACGGTGACGGGTACGGCATGGGACTATCGCACTTTATCCACACCGTGCGCCGCAACATCAGCCTGGTGGACATTGTGCAGAACAACCGTGTCTACGGCCTGACCAAAGGCCAGTACTCCCCCACCAGCGATCCCGGCATGATCACGCCTACCTCGCCGGAGGGAGCCATTGACCGGCCGGTGCCGCCGCTGGCGCTGGCTATCAGCGCCGGGGCTACCTTTGTGGCGCGGGGCTACCCCGGCAAGATGCGTCACCTGGTCTGGCTCATCGGCCAGGCGTTGCAGCACCCGGGCTACGCCCTGGTAGACGTGCTCCAGCCCTGCGTCACCTTTAACCGTGCCAGCGCCTACGACTTTTACAACCCCCGCGTGTACAAGCTGGAGGAGGTCGGCCACGACGCGACGGACAAAACCGCCGCCTGGGAACTGGCCTACGAGTGGGGAGAGCGCATTCCCATCGGCATTTTTTACCGTGTGGAGGGTGTGCCCACTTATGAAGAACAGGTGCCGGCGCTGAAAGCAGGGCCGCTGGTGAGACAACCGCTGAAGAAGCTGCGGCCAGAGCAGATAGAAGCACTGCGGACCGAGGTTATTTGAGAAACCGACAAGTCGGAAAACTGGCAGGTTGGTACATTGGGAATCCTGTCCTGCAAGAGTATCGCTTGTGATCGCTATCGCTGAATTCTTGCAGAAATCACCATTCTTCTCTGAGCTTGGCGTGGATGAACTGGCCGAATCTGTGGCCAGACTGCGGCACATGACGGCTCTAGTCGAAGACCTGT
>CAYVPU010000378.1:0-2690 GCA_964453885.1 uncultured Anaerolineae bacterium
TTGTAGCCGATCATGCGCAGAAAGCCTTTGCGCTTTTCTACGTCTTTTTCCGTTTCCAACCCTTTGGTCAGAAAGCCATCTACTACACCGAGGATACCCCGCCCCTGTTCCGTTTCGACCAGGATGACCTGGGTGGGGTTGGCGGTGGCGCAAAAGATGCGGCATACCTCCGGCACAGCCTTGATGGCGTTGAGAAAGTTGATCGGGTAGAGCCCTTCGCCCAGCATGACGATAAAACTGTGCCCGGCGGACAGGGCCAGCGCGTTCTTGGCCGCCAGTTCCACCAGGTCGTCGTCGGTGCCGCTGGCGCGCACCAGGCAGGGGCCAGAGGCTTCGCAGAAAGCCAGGCCGAATTTAGCGCCCGGCACGGTAGTGACCATGACCTCGTGGATGTCCTCCACCGATTTGATAAAGTGCGTCTGGCCCAGGATAAAGTTCGTGTCGTCGGCCTTTTCGATGGCCACGAGCTTGATGGCCATTTGTGTTTCCATTCTAACCTCCCTGTCTCGGTAAGTGCAATTTTTCTACAGCGTTGAGAAAACTGTGGTGAATCATCCTGCGCAGCAAGGGGTGTTCTTCCAGTGGGAGCGGCGAATCGTCTGCCAGAGCGTCGGCAGCGACCAGGGCCATTTTGGGAAGGTCCTCGTCTTCGTAGACCTGTGCCAGCAGCCAGGCCTGCCGTCGAAGCCGGTCGCGCAATCGCTGGCGTCGAGCCTCGTCTACAATGCGCCGCACGCCTTTGGTGATCAGGGCTTTTTCTTTTGCCGCATTGGCTGGCTCTTTGTCTCGCAGGCGGCGGTATTGGCGATCCAGGCCGCGCAGATCGGGCACGTTAAAGAACCATCTGTTGAATTCCTCCAGATCCAAGAGTTCGTCGCAATCAGACAGCAAGGCATTCCTTTCACTGGGAGGAATCCCGGGTAGGGGAAATACCTCCGGTGGGTCCGGATCCTCGCCCAGTGCCCAGTGACGCCAGGCCATGAACCCCACCGGCAGCCGGCGATGGGCTTCCCGTGTGACCTGAATCGCGCGGGCCAGTTCTTCTCGGGTCTTTTGCAGGCCGATCTCAACCAGCTCAATGCCCATAGTGCCGAAACCAGCGCCGATTAACTCTTTTACCTCTTCCAAAGTCGGGCTCAGGCCGCCGTAGCAATCTTTGATTCCCTCGTGGTCGTTGAACATCACGTCGAGTAGCTTGCAATAGCCATCAGCAGTCTCGCGGGCGATGAGAAGAACCTGCCCGCCGTTGCCATCAATAGTGGTGATGAAACAACTCTGCAGCGGTTCGTCTGGAGGAGCAAGCCATTCGCCACGCCGTCCCACCTGGGCGGTCAAACGCTCGACAGTCTGTTGGGCCGCCCGGCGCACTCGGCGGTCCGGGTCAAAAGCCGCCCGTTCTTCCAGGTAGGGCACTGCTTCAGGCAACTGGAGCGTTTCCAGTGCCTCTATGGTGGTTCTGACCAGGCGGTCATGGGGAGCGTGCAGGAGGCATAATAGCAGGGAGAACGTTTCTGGCCCACCAGTCTCGACAAAGTGTCGCAGGTGGTCTGGCGATTGAAAAAAGGGCAGGGCCTCAATGTTACCGCCGAGCAGGTTGCTGAGTTCCAGAGGGTCTTGCAACCGCGTCAGAAACTCTTCTTGCGAACGGCGCATAGCGCCGGCGGGATCGCGCAGGTATTCGAAGGGATTCTCACTGGGATCGAGGCCGTCCAGCTGCATGAGGGTGGTAACAATGTCCAGTTTGTAATCGTCAATCACTTTTGGATCGCGCAGCCCGCGCCGCAGCGGTTCGATTGCCAGTTCGCTGCCCAGGCTGGCTAGAATCTGACAGGCTATCCGGTGCTGTTCCCGATCCCGCGAAACGACAAAGCGCATCAACTGGGGTACGGCTTTCTCTTCGGCCATGCTCAGACGCTCGATCTCATCTCCCACTTTGTCCCTGATCAGTCGCTCAGTCAGCAGGCGTTGGATGATGGCCTCGACCTCCTGGTCGGTGAGCGGCTCGAAAAAGTCCGGCTCGAATTCGTCAAGAGTTGTGCTCACAATGTCTTCCATGGTTGGAGGATAGCCGAGCATTGTTTCGAATGGACTGGGGACATAGCTCGGGTCGTCGGCGCGAGCATAGCCCAAAAGTCCGGCATCCCGGAAGCGACCGTCGCTTTTCAGTACTTTCTCCAGGGGATCAGGAGGGCAGGGATCGTGGTAAAAGCCCCGTGCCGCCAGTTTGGGCGCCATATAGTAAGCTGGTTCGGCATGGCCTTTGCGGATGAGCTCGTAAGCCGCATCGGCCAGTTGCCGGTTGCGGGTTTTGATGCGAGTCTTATCGCGCTGGCGGGCTGGCTGGTGTTCCAACCGGTAGCGGCGAGGGGAGGCGTCGGCATCCATCACCGTCAGGATGAGGTCATCACCAGGGCGAACGCGATGGTCTTTGTACCACTGGACCAGTTCCGGGCAGGATTTGAAGCCCCAGGTGGTGGTGCCCAGAAACTCGATGGGTTGTTCCAGGGCAGGACCATCGGCCAGTTCGACATGGACTAACGGGTCACGACGCCGTAATCTGGGGCCGGAGAAGCTGGGCCAGAGGCCAAGCCGGGTTTCACAAGTGACGACCAGCCGGCCCTGTTTCAGGTCCTCAGTTGAAAGATGCAGGCGGAAGCGATTATCTTTCAGCAGGTAAGGCATCCACCAGT
>CAYVPU010000379.1:0-2642 GCA_964453885.1 uncultured Anaerolineae bacterium
CTTTTCCACCTTCCACCCTTTCTACCTTCCAGCTTTAGACTCTGGTGAATTCCTCCAGCAACACCGCAATGTGCTTGACCCCCTCAACAAAGTCGGCTATGCGAATATTCTCGTTGGGGGCGTGATTCTTGCTGTCGTAATAGCCAGTGCCAGCGCCAGCCGAAGGGATGCCGAGTTCGCCACACAGAGTGTAGCGTGGGCCGCTGCCGGCTGAGGTGGGCACCACCACCGGTGGTTTATCGTACACCCGCTCGGCGGCGGCAACGACGGCCTTGACCAACGGGTCGCTGGGGTCGGTGCGGTCGGCCCAGTCAGCGTCCCACAACTTGATCTCAATGTCGTCAAAGCCCTGGCTGTCCAGGTAGGCCCGCAGACTGTCCAGGATCTTGTGCGGGTCCTGGTTTGGCACCAGGCGGAAGTCAATCTTGCACGTGGCCGCGTTGGGTAACACGGTCTTGAGCCCTTTGCCAGTGTAGCCAGCGTCAAAGCCGCAGATGTTGCAGGTGGGTTGGAAGAGGTACTTTTCCTTGAGCGGCATGCCGGTGAGGCCCAGGACGAAATCATCTATGCCGATGCTGGTCTTCCAGTTTTCCTCGTCCAGCGGAATTTTCTCCAGCAGTTCCACCTCGGCGGGGGTGGGTGGGCGCACATCGTCGTAAAAGCCAGGGACTAGTACCCGCTCGTCTGGCCCCTTGAGGCTGTTCAGCGCCCAGACCAATCGCCAGACCGGGCTGGGGATAACGGCGGCGGCAGCTGAGTGGGCATCGGTGTTGGCACCGCGCGCATAGAGTTCGATGTAGAGAATGCCCTTGACACCCAGTGACGTGGCCAGTTGCTCGCTCCGGTTCTTGTAGCCGCTCTCCCAGATGAGCCCATCGCAGGCGACAAGATCTTTGTTCTCGTGGGCGAACTCTTTTAGGTTGACGCTGCCGATCTCTTCTTCGCCTTCGACGATGAATTTAACGGTCAGCGGCAGCGCGCCCTTTACCTTCTGATAGGCTTCGACGGCGCAGATGCGGGAGACAAAGTTGGCCTTGTTGTCGGACACGCCCCGGGCATAGATGCGGCCATCGCGGATCTCGGCGGCGAAGGGGTCGCTCTCCCACAACTCTAGCGGTTCCGGTGGTTGGACATCGTAGTGGTTGTAAAAGCCCAGGGTCTTGCTCCCTGGTGGGCCAGCGATCTGCCCAAAGACCACCGGATAGCCCGAGGTGGGCACCAGGCGGGCGTCGGCGCCGATCTGGCGCAGCATGTCGGTCACCATGGTCGCCGTCTCTTCCATACCGATGCCCTGGGCAGCGATGCTCGGCTGGCGACAGAGAGTCTGCACGCGGGCAATGAACTCGCTAGCGTGATCGTCAATATACTGCAAAACTTTTTCCATGGCTCTACACTTCTCTTTCCATCCCTACCTTGCACCGGGCACAGAGCGTGGTATCGGGCAAGATTTTTAGACGTTCAGGTTCGATGGGCTGTCCGCATCGCTCACAAAGCTCATCACCTCTCCGATCCATGACCGAGAGGGCATAGTCAATGGACTGCAACCGCCGTCCCAGGTTCTCCGTGATGGACAGGTTCATCATCCGTTCAGAGGCGTCGGGATCCACGCTACCCTCCGCCACGCGCAAGTCCTCAAGATAGATCCGAATGCGATCCATTTCTTTCAGCACCCGCTGTCGTTCTTTTTCCAACGCTTGTCGCCGCTCGGTTTTCGGTTGCTCTGCCACGGGAAGCCTCCTTCCACGCTTGTCCGCAATATCTCGAATGTCCTTCGCTGAATAGCGAAGCCAATTATAGTCAGGTGTGCAGTTTTGTCAATTGGCTAACCGCTCTCCGTTGGTGTTGGCGTTGGAGAAGGTGCTGGTTCCTGGGTGGACGTAGGGGTAGATGGTTCCACGGTGACTATCCCGGGCGTGGCCGAAGGGCTCACCACAGGAGTGTCTGTCGGCGTTGGCGGAATGGTCGGCGTGTCTGTCGGCAGAGGTGTGTCGGTGGCCGTTGGCTCGGCGGTGGCCGTTGGCTCAGCGGTGGGTGTGGGGGAGGGCGTCGGTGTCACGGTGTGGGTGGGCGTGGGTGTATAGATGGGCGTCCACGTCGGAGTGGAGGTCGAAGTCTGGGTCGGGGTATTGGTTGGCGTGTTGGTTGGCAGGCCAGTCGGCGTGGGGGTTGGTGTGTTGGTGGACGTGTTCGTAGCGGTGGGCGACGGCACAGGCGTGGCGTCGGCCAAGACTTCAACGTACACGGGGCTGCCGGTGACGTCGATCTGCACCTCACCATTGACTATCCCATCGGCATCGCCGGATCCGCCATCGGCGATCTGTGCCTCAGACCCATACTTGTCTACAACGCGTACAAGGCTCGCGTTGAACCCCACTCGCTGGGTCGAGTCATCCATGGACCACACCACAGTTTTCGACCCGCCGGCCAGCATATCGAATTCATACGCCTCAACGCTGTCACCCAAAGACACCTCTTCCTTGGCCATCGCCGACCCAAGCTCTGTCGTCAGCGTTTGGTAGGCTCCGTAAGAGGGGTTCTCTAGATAGGCCTCGTCCAGCAAACCCCACTTCTCGATCGGATCATCTCGCATCTTGTACCACAGCACTGCCTTGATGTCTCCCACGGCGGCGCGAACTTGCGTA
>CAYVPU010000380.1:0-2625 GCA_964453885.1 uncultured Anaerolineae bacterium
CTGTACCACACAATCAACCCCTTACCCTGCGCGAGGGCGCACCCGCACGAGAGGCGAAGGAGGTGATGGACACAGACAGGATTTAAGATTGGTGGATTTGAGATTTGGAGATTTGAAGAACCGCAAAATGAAGACTTGGCAGAAAACACCCTGGTGTAATCAAGTGTTACGTGTGCAATGTCAAGGCTGCCCAACAACGGCTTGCGCCCGACGCACGGGTAAAGCCAACCGTTATGCGGCGCGATGCTACCGGGCGAAGGACTTGCAAATTACGGACTATCGCTATAAGATTAGACTTGTTGCTCAATTACGCTTCCTTATACTTTGATGAGGAGGGAGGTGGAAAATGCCCATAGTACAAGTTGAGGCACGGTTATCCACAGATGAGTTACTGAAAGCTGTTGCTCAGTTGAGTCAGATAGAGTTTGAGCAATTCGCATTTCAGATTATCGCGCTGCGAGCACAACGTCAAGCGCCTAGTCTGCCGCAAGATGAGACCAGGCTTCTGGTCAAGATCAACCAGGGAGTGCCGCCAGAAGTTCAAGAGCGATACAATGAACTAATTGACAAACGACGGGCGGAGTCTCTTGTGTCGGACGAATATGATGAACTATCGCGACTGACAAACCAAGTTGAGAATCTGGAAGCCCGTCGTGTGGAGTATCTGGCTGAGTTGGCACGTCTGCGAGGTCTCTCTCTCACCAAGCTGATGAAAAATCTGGGTATTGGCTCCCCTGCTTATGTCTGAAAGACGTGCTACTGCCCAACAGAGACGTGCTGTAATAGAACGCGCCCGAGGCTGTTGCGAATACTGCCGCAGCCAGGCGCGTTTTGCTATGCAACCCTTTTCCGTTGAACACATTGAGCCCCGTTCTCGAGGAGGCAAGACGACCCAGGACAATTTGGCTTTGGCTTGTCAGGGCTGTAACAATCACAAATACACCAAAACAGAAGGATACGACACCGTCACTGGTGACATTGTACTACTTTCACCCACGGCGAGAGCGATGGCGCGATCATTTTGCGCGGAATGAAGATTTTACCCTCGTCATTGGATTGACGCCTACAGGGCGTGCGACGGTAGAGGCATTGCTGCTGAATAGAGAAGGACTGGTCAACTTGCGGCAGATACTCTATGTGATGGGAGAACATCCGCCAGCCGAAGCTGACTAGGATGGCTTGTCGAGAATCAAAGGCAGCCACCATATCTTTGTCCATCCACAAGTGCGGGAATTGGTCAACCTCCAGAATGTAGGAGGAAAGGCCAAGCCGTACCAGATTCGCCAGTTCCTGCGCCTGGTGGAGCGGTACAATCTCGCATTGAGAGACGAGGAAAACGAATCATGAGAGACTATCACATCAACATCTTTTACAGTGAAGAGGATGATGGGTACATCGCGGACCTTCCCGACCTGGAAGCCTGCTCTGCATTCGGCGACACACCCGAGGAGGCGCTCAGGCAAGTCGAGATCGCCAAAGAAGTCTGGCTTGAGGCAGCCCGCGCCGAGGGCAAACCAATTCCGGAACCTACCTACCGGCCGGTGATATACCAGGCGATGCCATCTTGTGCCACTGCCTGATTTCGCAACCCAGCGGGAACAGGCATCATGTTCAGTAGGAACACGAACCGTGCCAAGCAGGCACCTGGATCGTGCTAGACGGGAACATGAACCATGCTAAACAGGAACATGGAGCATGTTAAACGGGAGCATGGAGCATGCTCAACTTGAGTTTGACGAAAGCCCAACGGGGGTTTGGAGCAAAATCCAAGAGGAGTTTGGCGAAAAACTCAAGGGGGGGTGCACCAAACCCAGCCTGGCTGTAGAATAGCGGCCCTTCGACAATCGAACCACTAACCCAAGACCAACACCCCTACACACCACAGGAGGCATCAAAAAATGGACAAACTAGAACTGACATTCAAAGTAGAAAAGGACACCAAGAACACCAGGCGCTACCAGGAAGAGACCAGCGAAGGCCCTAACCCGCATCCGCGTGGCGGCTGAACTCCTGGCCGATAGGACGGTAAGCGCAGCGTCCGTTGTGCGGCGCTTTGTCATAAGCGATAGCATGTTCATCAAGAGCAGGTTCTTGTCTGTTTCGGCGGAGTATCCTTCTTCCTCAAAATGGTGTAAAATGAGAGGAGGGATTCGGGGAGCATGTACAGAACAGGCGGAGGTGAAAGATGACAACCAGACAGATTGTGATTGACGTGCCAGAAAAGGTGTTGCCGGCGGAAAAGACCGATGTAAGCTCGTTTGCCCGCGAGTTGCGCATCCTGGCTGCGGTCAAGCTGTATGAACTGGGTCGCCTGTCCTCCGGGCGGGCGGCAGAACTAGCCGGTATGGCACGGGTGGAATTCCTGCTGGAACTTGGGCGGTACAAGGTATTCCCCTTTGAAGCCGAGTTGGGTGACCTGGAGAGCAGTTATGCCTAAAGCCATCAGCAATACCTCTCCCTTGCTCTATCTGTACCGTGCTGGCGTGTTGGGATGGCTTCCGGAGCTATTCAGCGAGACATGGATTCCTAATGCAGTCGTGCATGAACTGGAAGAGGGTCGACTGAACAATATTCCCAGAAGCCAACATGACTATCCAAGAGGCATACAACAATTGGTCAGCAACA
>CAYVPU010000381.1:0-2615 GCA_964453885.1 uncultured Anaerolineae bacterium
GGCGAGGCCCGCAAGGACAAGGCGGCCAAGGTCGCCGCTGCCCGCAACCTGTGGGTGCCAGCGATGAACAACCACGGCGGCTTTGGGCGTTGGGCCTTCATTGAGATCAGCGACCCGTGGGATGCCAAGAATACGATTCGCGCGATGCTCAAGGACAGCACTCTGTCACGTTGAAAAGAATCTGCTAGACGGGCCGACAAGCCCCAGGAGGTTTGCACAATGTACATTGAGCGTGTTAATCTGCAAGATGTGAAATGCTTCCAGGATATAGAATTAAAGTTCCAGACCGCTGGTCAGACCCAAGACCGGCAATCCAATTGGAATGTCATCCTGGGGGACAACGGAGATGGCAAAACGACGCTTTTGCAAGCCATTGCGGTCTGCCTGATGGACGCTGCTACGGCCCAGAAACTAGTGGATCCCAGCGACTGGGCACGCCACGGTCAAGGGACGGCCCAACTGACGGCCAGGTTGATCCAGGAAGAGGGCGACAAACAACAACCTGGACGTTCTCTCAAGGAACCCAGGTCAGACTACACTGTACGGTATTTGATCGTTGACGCCGGTCAGGAAATCCCACTCGAAAAAGAGGGCGTCCCGCCCCGATTCTTCCCCACCGCTACGATCCTGGAGCCTACGTCCGATTATGGTCGCTTGTTTGGCCCTGACTATGAGCGGGTTGCATACGATATGGATTTTATCAAACGGAACGCCTTTGCCAAACGGCAAAACCGCGGATGGCATAGTTGTGGATACGGCGCGTTTCGCCGCATCTCTGGCTTTTCCAGCCCAACAGCCAAGGTTGACGTTCAATTACAAAAACGGTTTCTGACCCTATTTGAAGAAGGCGCCGCTCTCTATGACGTCGAGAGTTGGCTCAAAGAACTGGACCGCAAAGCGAAAAAGAGCCAAGATTCAATTAACCGGAAATCTCTAAATGACGCCACCGACCTGATTTGCAAATTGTTGCCGCAAGTATCCGAGATCAAAATCAAGGATCAGGTCGAATTTATGTGGCGTGGCAACCCAACCAGCCTGAACCAACTCAGCGATGGGTATCGCAGCATGTTCGCCCTGGTCGTTGACCTGTTGCGCTGGCTTGAGCTCTCGCGCCCCGATACCAACGTGCCCCTCAATCAAGCCAGGGGCCTTGTTCTGATAGACGAGATTGACGCCCACTTGCACCCCAGGTGGCAGCGACAGGTCGGTTTTTGGCTCACCGAATTCTTTCCCAATATCCAGTTCATCGTCGCCAGCCACAGTCCTTTTGTGGCTATGGCGGCCGGCGAGGGCGCGCTGACCTTGTTACAAAAAGAGGGGAACGTTGTTCGCGCCAACCAGGATGTGCCCCACGTGCGCGGGTGGGCGGTAGACCAGGTGTTGACGATCCTCTTTGACATGATCAGCCTGCGCGACCCCCAAACCGCCAGATTGCTGGAAGAGTATGAAGAACTGCTCTTGGCTCATCGCGCCGGTGAACTGGAACCGGCACAGGAAGAGGAATTGACCCAATTGGAAAACGACCTCAACGCCCGTATGATCGGCAGTCACGACGCGCCTAAACAACAGGAAATCAAAGCTGACCTGGCCTTTTTTGCCAACTTGTTACGGGAAAAGAGAAGGATGGCCAATGCTCAAGACCCAACGTCCTGACCTGCCCACTGCGCTCCAGACCGGACTCGACAACCGCCAGAATGCCGTGAATGACAGCCAGGCTGGTGATTCACCCTGGGATGATTTCAGCAAGCACGAATCTCGCAAGGAGTTAAAGGAAATACTCGAGACAATGTTTCACCACAAGTGCGCCTATTGCGAAAGCACTCATGGGACACAGCATATCGAGCATCACTGGCCCAAGTCACCGCACCCTCACAATGCATACAAGGGCACTCCTGCCAGAATGTTCGTATGGGATAACCTCCTGCTGGCCTGTGGAACCTGCAACGGTTTTGAGTGCAAAGCGTCCCATATGGAATGGTACGACGGGGACAAACCCAAACTCATCAACCCCTGCCAGGACGATCCGATCTGTTACCTGGACATCAATCTGATGGAAGGCCCTCCAGTCAGGCAGGGCTTTATCTGGCCTAGAACTGACCTTAACCAGGGTAATTCTGATCGGGCCGAGTACACCATCCGGCGGCTTAAACTGAACCAGCGAGATGACTTGCGCCAGGCGCGTGCTCGAACCATTATGGAATTCCTCGGCTGGGTGTATATCTTGGGCGAGTTTGGCCCAGACTATGAGGCCCCCTCAGGATACACGGTGCGCGAGAGATTCCTGGATGTGCTCGATCCGTCTGAACCCTACCTGGCCGCCATACGCCAGATTCTCTTCTTTGAGCCGGACTATGCAGGTCTGCGCCAGCAACTGCTCGCCCAGATACCCGAGCTAAAAGCCAAACTGGATGCCTGGGCGCTGCCGCCCCAGGGTTGCACGGAGAATTCACCTGTCGCGCTCTCTTGAAGGAGAACTTGTACAATGGCCCGCAAGAAAACCAAGACCCCCAAACCCATCACCAGCACCAAACACCAGGACAAACGCGCCAACATCCCCACCGAGGAACTGCGCGACTTTGTGGCCCAGGACGAGCACGCGCCCCAAATCCTGCGCT
>CAYVPU010000382.1:0-2614 GCA_964453885.1 uncultured Anaerolineae bacterium
TCTTTTCGCCGGGCCGGTTGCCCCGCTCCAAAAGCACGACGTCGAGTCCATCGCGCGCCATCTGCAGAGCTGCCGCCGAGCCCGCCGGCCCTGCGCCGACGACTATGCAATCGTGAACGTGTTCAGCCATCCAAGCTCCCCATTTGGGCTCGCTTTTGTATCCGGTCCAGCTCGCGTTCAACGTCCTCATCGAGGGGCAGCGGTTTGTGGGTCGCCAAGATGTGCTCTATCTTTTCGCGGGCCTGGTCGAGGAGATTGAGGCGGCCGCTGGCTACCCAGCCCTCGTAGCTGTCGTGTATGCCCATCCGGCCAACGTACCACTCACCCCCACGGATGCCTTTCACCGTCGAACGTTCCTCCAAAAAGTTGCCGCCCGGCCCAACGCGCTCGATCACGTCCTCCAACCACTTGTCTTCGTCGGAAGCGATGCCCCGGTAAGCCCGCTTGTACATTCTGAAGACTTCGACGTCAATCATCAACTGTTCGAGGCTGAGAATCATCGAGCCGCCCAGCAGACCGGGGCCAACCAGGATGTCCGGCCAGGAGAGGAGGGGCAGCAACCCGTTCAGTGCTCGCTCGTAGCCCGCCTGGATGCTGGGCACATAGTGGCTGGTTCCCCCGCCTGTACCTTCTACAGGTAGGCCGTAGGTGCGGGCCATCTCGACAGCGGCAGCGCCCAGCAGGCCGTTTTCGATAGCGCCGGCGTCGTACCGACCGGAGCGGGGGTCCATCGTCGCCAGGGCCGGGGCGTAGATGAAGGGGGTGCCCGGCGCGGCCGCCTGGATCAGGCACAGCATCGCCAGCACCTCGCAGTTGCCCAGTACCGTGGTCGAGATCAGGCTGCCGGGGCCCGTCGCCCCCATCAATGGCATCGGCATGACGGCCACGGGGATGTCCCAGCCCAGGAGCGCCAGGTAAGCGTCGGTGTACGGCCCCTCGATGACCAGCGGCGAAAGCGGGCACAGCAGGAAGGAGACCGGATGGCGGCGGCGGATGGTTTCCTTATCGCCAAAGACCACCTGCAGCACTTCCAGAAACCAGGGAGCCTGCTCGGGGGTAGAGGTCGAATCCTGCACGTGTTTGGAAAAGTTGCGGAAAAGGTCCCGCAAGTATCCGACGTAATCGGCCATCGCGTCGCCCCGGTCGCCGGCCTCGACCATACACCAGTAGACGCCGATCTCGTCCAGCGCGTCAACCAGGCGGGTCGCTTCCAGCCAGTCCCTGATCGTACCGGGCCGACGCTCTCCCGTCTCCCGGTCGAGGGCGAACATAGCCTCGCCGTCTATCAGGAGCGTGCAATCCCCGCCGTTCATCTGCAGATCCCAGCCCGGCCGCCGCGCTCCAAGCGTGAACTCTTTGGGTGCCAAGCGCAGAGACTCCTCGACCAGGACCCGCGGAAAGCGCACGATGTTCCTGTTCTCGTCCACCTCCGCGCCGGCGTCCTTGAGGATCCGGCGGCCCTGGGCGGTGTCCACCCGCAGGCCCACATTGGCCAGGATCCTCAGCGTGCGTTCGTGCACCCGCGCTCGCTCGTCTTCAGAAAGTATCTGTAACGACGTCCTCATAAGCTATTCCTTAACTTGCTACCCGACACTTTTGTCGAAGGCTCAGACTTTCCCCTCAACCTAGTTCGCGCCCTGCCGCCTCAAGTATGCGGGTCAGTTCTGCCCGCTTGGCTTCTGCCAATGGCTCCGGGTAATGGTTGTCCAGGATCCAGTCTGTCTTTTCGCGCGCCACCTCGATGGGGTCGCGATAGCCACCCTTTGGGCTGGGCTGGTGGACTAGCTCCGAAAGCTGCCACTTGCGTATGTTCTCACGGGTGTGTCGCTGGGCGAGGAAATGGCCGCGCGGTCCCACGGCCTTGATTACTTCCAGCGCGAACTCTTCCGGGCTGAACTCCATGCCGCCCGCGTAAAAGAGCGCCGTGTCATAGTTTTCGCTATCCAGGACTAGCGCCTCGGGGTAGAGCAGGGTACAGGTTTCCCGCAGCCCCAGGCCGCTGGCCGTCTCCGCTCCACAGAGCGCGCACATCAGTATGCTGGCGCTCATTCCCACAGCGGACTCCCAGTCCAGCGTCGGGGCCTCTGTGCCAATGCCAGCCAGCGTGGGCACGCCCCACATGTGGGCCAGCTCCACCCCTGCCAGATAAAACCAACCTGCATCCCAGTCACCGCCCAAGAAATCTCCTGTCCGCGGGTGCATGATGCCCGGCATCATCGAGTGGTAGGTTGGCGCGCCAGGATAGGCCATCTGAATCAGCACCATCGCCGCTACCATCTCGGCGTCGGCTACCGCAATCGTCCCGGCGATGGTCGCTGGCGCAGTCGAACCGGCGGTAGCCATGGACATAAAGCCCACCGGCAGACCGGCCTCGGCAAAGACCAGCGCGGATTCCATACCGCCCTTGTCCTGGGCCAGCGGGGCGATGGTACAGACCAGCGATGAGAGGGGCGGTCGCTGGCGCATGGTCGCTTCATCGCCGGCAATGACTTTGGCCATCTCGACGGCATAGCGGGCCGTCTTTTCCCCCATCAACGTCTCGCTCTGCACGTGCTTGACGGTGTTGTTGAACGAGGCGTCCAGTTCGTGCAGCGGCGCTGTGGCCAGAAAGTCT
>CAYVPU010000383.1:0-2607 GCA_964453885.1 uncultured Anaerolineae bacterium
GTTTTTGGCTGCGTGGGCTATTTCCAGGCCGCAGATTTCCGAGGCCACGGAGGTCTGGCTGATGACAAAGATAAAGGTATTGGCCTGCTCGATGGCGGCATAGACTTCGGCCAGCCAATCGGTGCTGGGGGGGATGTCTTGCCAATCAATCCAGGTGTCGAAGTCGTTGTCTTTCAATGCCTTGTGCAGGATGCGGGCAAAGGCGATGTCTTTGCGGGAATATGATATAAAGACATCTGTCATGTTGCCTCCAATGGAGATCCGTGTCACACTATTCTCTGAGAAAGCGTTACTGATCCCCTCGTGGAAAATCTGTGCAGGTCTTGTGGTAAGGTTCATCTTGAAAGTACGTAAGCCATTCGGCACGATCAAGGTTTCGACCGGCCCGTTGACAGGCCCTGACTGTCCAAGAGTCTGGATCTAGATCCCACAAGATAACGGTAGAGTCAAAACTACCAGAAGCCAGGGTCTGTCCATCCGAGCTAAAGTCCAGGCTGGTGACGGCATCGCCATGGCCCGTGAGCGGCGGGCCGATGGTCTGCCGGCTCGCCACGTCCATCAGAATGATGGATTGATCCACGCTACCGGAGGCCAGGATATCTCCGCCGGGGCTGAAAGCCAAGCTGGTCACTATATCTTTATGCCCTTCAATGGGTTCTCCGCTGGGTTGGCCGCTGGTCACTTCCCAGAGCAGGATAGTTTTGTCCGCGCTGCCTGAGGCTAGAGTCTTTCCATCCGGGCTGAAAGCCAGGGCATAGATAAAGTGCGTGTGTCCTATGAGAGTTCGGCTGATGATCTGCGAGCCACTCAGGTCCCACAGGCGGATTTCTCCCGCACTGCAATACTCGCCCAGGGGTTCGGCGCAACTGGCAGAGGCCAGGGTATGCCCATCCGGGCTGAAGGCCAGACTCGTCACCGTGGAGCGGTGGCCTTTTAGCGGTGAGCCGATGATCTCGCCCGTGCTCACCTTCCACAGGAGCACGGTGCTGTCCATGCCCCCGGATGCCAACATCTCGCTTCCCGGGCTAAAATCCACACCGATGACGGGTCCCTCGTGGCCCTGAAGCGACAGGCCCACCTGTCGGCCCTCAGCTCGATCCCACAAACGAACGGTGGCGTCCTGTCCCCCCGAGGCCAGCAGCGCCCCGTCCGGGCTAAAGGCTAGGCTGTACACCGCGCCCAGGTGGCCGATCAGTCTCTGCTTGGAGACCGGCTCGCCCGTCATGTCCCATAGCGCCACGGTGTTATCCTCGCTGGCCGAGCCTAATACCTCACCGTCCGGGCTAAAGGCCACGTCCCAGACCGCGTTGCTGTGATCTTGGAGGACCTGCCCGATCTGGGTTTGACCTAGCAGATCCCACAAGATGACGGTGTGATCATCCCCGCCGGAAGCAAGGAGCGCGCCGTCTGGATGAAAGGCCACGCTGGCCACATTTTCGGTGTGCGCGGCAAGCGACTCTCCAACGGGTTGATGGCCGGCAACGTCCCACAGTCGAATGGTTTTGTCCGCCCCGGTGGAGGCCAGGGTGCGCCCGTCTGGGCTGAAAGCCACGCTGTTGACGATATCGGTGTGGCCTTCCAGGGGCTTGCCGATGGGCTGATCGGTGACCATATCCCACAGGATCACACTGCCATCGTAATTGCCCAAAGCCAGGGTCTGTCCATCCGAGCTGTAGGCCAGGCTGTAGACGACATCGTCATAACCATCAAAGACATCCGTGATTGGTTCCCAGGTGTCAACCTCCCACAGGCGAACCATGGCCGCGCTGTTAGTCGCAGCCACCATGGTCCGCCCATCGGGGTTGAACGCCAGACTAGAATAGGGCACCTGGTGGAGAAAGGGCATCACGTTGACAAGCTGCTGCGTGACGGCGTCCCAAATACGGATTTCCCCGCCAGGCCCTCCTTGGGAATCCATAACTTCATGGCACGAGGCCACGGTTTTCCCATCAGGGCTGAAGGCCAGGTCCAGCACCCGCCCGCCCCCGGCGATAAGGGGTTCTCCCAGGGGCTGCCGGTTCACCATATCCCAAAAGATGATCTTTCCACCCCACCCGCTTGAAACCAAGAGAGACCCATCGGAGCTGAATACGAGATCGGATGGAAAGGTCGTGTGTTCGGTCAGGAGCCTGTCGGCCAGATGCCCGCCGGGGGTTTTCCACAACAGGATCTCGCCCTGGCTGCAGGACCCGACGCCGAGGGTCGGGTCGGTTTTGGCACAACCTGCCGAGGCCAGGATCTGGCCGTCCGGGCTAAAGGCCACACTGGAAACGTGTCCGGCGTGGCCGTGTAAGAAACGGGAGAGACGTGGATAGTGTGTCAGCGCGTTGAGCAAACTGGAGCGGGATTGAACGGTATCGGCGTTGCTTATGCTCTCCACGCCGAGCAGCAGGGCCAGGTCCAAACGGTCCTCCAGGTGAGATAGCGCTTCCACCGAAAAGAGGCCGGACCGGGCCAGGCGAGCCTGACGTTCGGCTTCGTCGCGCTGTTCTTCCGCATCGGCCTGGGCTGTGGCCCGCGCCTGGGCTTCAGCGACGGCTGTTCCTTCGGCGCGGATGGCGCGGGTAGATTCGGCCTGCGCGGTGGCGCGCTCTGCCTGGGCGGTGG
>CAYVPU010000384.1:0-2606 GCA_964453885.1 uncultured Anaerolineae bacterium
GGCTGTTAGTCCACAGACGGGTCTGCGCTGCCGGGTCGGTTTCGTTCTTGGCCTGCTGGGCCAGTTTGGCCGAGACGGGGAACACCTGGGGCACAAAGCCCAGGAGGACCCTGGCATTTTCGGCGATAAAATCCAGCACCTGCTGGATCTGGTCTTTGCCCTCCAGAATGTCCACTTTGTTGACGATGATGACGACCTTTTTGCCCCAACTGCGGATGCGTTCCAGAAAGGCGCGCTCGCTCTCGGTGAAAGGCCGGTCGGCCGAGGTGACAAAGAGCACCAGATCGCTGCGGGGCACAAAGTCTTGCGTGATCTCTTCGTGGCGGCGGATGACGGCGTTGGTGCCGGGGGTATCCACGATGTTGATCTCGTTGAGAAAGTCCACCGGAAGGGTGAGGATTTCCACGTGTTCTTCCGTGGGCCAGCGTGTCGCCTCTGGACCGTATTTGAGGATGTGCACCTGGGCGGTGGTAGGCGTGACGCCCTCTTCCAGCAATTGCTGGCCCAGCAGAGCATTGATGACCGCCGACTTGCCGGAATTAAACTCGCCGACGACGACCAGCAGAAAGAGTTCGTCCAGTTGAGCGAGGGACTTTTGCAGGGTGGCGAGATCGTCGGGCGCGGCCTCGAAGCGGGCCATGGCGACAGTGAGAGCCTCCAACTGGCGGCGCTCTTTTTTGAGCAGTTCGCGCTGTTGCTCGTTCAGGATGGTGTGAAGCAAGGGAAACCTCTCCTTGATGTCCGGCCTTTGTGGGCAATTTGGTAAATTGCCCTGGGACAAGTTGCTGACTTGTCGTCCTATGGCGCCAGCAGTATAGCACAAAAGAAGGGGTGGGGCAACTCAGAGAGGCACGTAAAGCAGGGTGTCATCGGCTCGACCCGCGTCGCGGGCCATGTTTTCCAGCAGGCGATGGAGGGCCAGGGGCTCGGCAGTGGAGAGATAAATCGTCTCGTCAGATTTAACCTCTTTGGTCTTCTTTCTGCCTTTAACCGCCCGGCGGCGCTGATACTCGATTTTCAGCGCGGGCCGAGGGTGCAGACCGTGATGCAGCCAACCGGTTTGGATGCTGCGAATATAGGCTGGCTCGATAAAGACGTACCACCAGCCCACCACCCCCTTTGATGACTGGGCCACCAACCACATGCGGCTGAGGGGGATGTGCGCCATGACAATGTGCTCGCGAGTCTCCATGGTGGCGAAATCGGCCACTGCATCCACAAAATATCGCCGGTTGTCGCGGACCTCAAAGACACCAGTGGCACGGATGAGGATCTTTTCGTCCGGCTCAATGTGGTCTACGTCGGGCGGCAGGTGAGCTGCCAGCGACTCGTCCCGCCGGAAGCGGATGTATCGCTGTTGGCGGGCAAACCACATGACTCCCACCAGGGCCAAGCCGAGAAGGATCGAGGCCAGGGCATAGGGCCAGGCGGCTGCGGGGCTTGCACTGACTAACCAGGGTATCCCCAGCCAGGGCAACCCGATGAGCAAAGGCCAGTACCCCAACGCCAACGGCCCGATGCGGTGCCACTGCAAGCGGTATCCCAATTTGATCAGCCCACCCCACAGGCTCATGCCGTCTCCTCTGCTGCTTTGCGCGCCACCCACAGGATGCGCGGGCTCTCGTCGTCCGCCGGATCGAAGGTGAAACAAGCGTAGCTGGCGGCGATGTCGAAACCGCTGGCCTCAAGCGCAGCAGTCACCTCGGCGCGGCTGTACGCCTGTTCGGTGTGCGTCTCCTGAAACCGCTCGTACAATTCGCCCCGGCGGATGAAACCGGTGATGATCGTCTGTGCCCGCCGTGCTTCGGGATGGTAAACGCCCTGGTGGACGATAGCCAGATCCTCGTCCTCGACAAAGAAAACCGTATTATCCCAGGTCCGCTGGAAAGCGCGCTCGGTGTTCATGTCAAAGACGAACAGCCCGCCGGGGCGGAGCGCGCCGGCCACGCAGCGAAAGGCGTGGCGCAGATCATCGAGGGTCAACAGGTAGTTCAAGCTGTCGTAGGTACTGGTGGCCAGGTCCACCGCCTCCTGCAGCGAAAAACTGCGCATGTCGGCCTGGAGCCAGGTCACGGCGGCGGGTTGCTCCAGTTCGACGGCTTTTTGGCGAGCCTTGGTCAGCATGGCCGGCGACGCATCCACGCCATAGACGCGCCAGCCTTTCTGTGCCATGCCCAGCGCCAGCGTGCCGGTGCCGCAGGCCACATCCACCGCCGAGTCGCCGATGAAGGCATGGCGCGCCAACATCTCGTCCAGGTAGGGGAGCATCTTGAGGGCATAGCCGATCTGCCCTGAATGGTCGTAGACGCGGGCGTAAGCTTCGTAGATCGTCATTTCCTCTCCCCAGCTAACCTGGCCGTTGCCTCAGTGATCTCGGCCGCCATGCGCAGGCGATGCGTCCAGCGTTGTGGGTCGGCGGTCATCATTTCTATCCACATCGCCAGCCCGCCAGCGGCCTCGATCTCTGGCCCGAAGCGATCCGGTGTCTCAAACTCCAGCCCCTCGCAGGCGCGGTAGCTGACCTTCATACCAGGGACGCGCTGCAACAACAGCGGCCACGCCGACGCCCCGCTCCTGAGAGTGGGCTAGCAGGTGTTCGGCGGCGC
>CAYVPU010000385.1:0-2599 GCA_964453885.1 uncultured Anaerolineae bacterium
GTGTCCTGATCACTCTCAAAGGACTGACAGGTGCGGAAGGCGCTGTCCACCGGCGTGAGGAACTGGAGGTCTTGCTGCCGGCCAACCAGCCCGCCCAGTCACCCGCGCACTGGCTCGACGTGACTCACCACGAGTGGCCTGCCAGCCCCGTGCGTGACCGGGTGCGCGAGTTGATCGGGCAAGCATCTCTGAGCCCGCTTTTTGAGTTGCACCAGACGCGGATCGTTCGCCAGGTGAGTCAGGGCGAGCGGCTGGTGGCCGAGTTGAGCCTGGACGAGGTGCACCTGGTCGTTGACGAGAGAGAGCAAACATCCTTTGAGTTGGAGGTGGAACTGGCCCCTCAGGGCACCGAGGAAGACCTGGCTATAATGGTGACCTGTTTGCAGGACGAATGGGGCCTGGAGCCTGAACTCTGCTCCAAGTTTGAACGGGCTCTGGATTTCTTGGAGGAGGTGTCTGTGGAAGACAGACTGTTGACGCTCCAGGAGCGCGCCCTTTGCCAGCGCATTGCCACGCGGGATGACATGTACGCCCGGCGAGCGCGGGCCCTGTTGGCACTGGACGGCGGGATAAAGCAGGCCGAGGCCGGGGAACGCGCTGGCCTGTCAGCGCGCCGGGTGCGATTCTGGCTGGCTGCCTTTCGAAAGCAGCGGATGGACGTTTTTCCCGCCCGCGTCCTGGAGCAGACCAGAACCCCGTCTCAGCTTTCCTCGGCGGAGACGCCCCCGCAGCCAGGTTCCCCACCTGAGCCGGAGGAGCCGCCCCAACCCTGGTCGCTGGAAACCCTGTTCGATCGATATAGCGTAGACCGGACGCACGCCCGCGCTGTGGCCGACCACGCCCTATCGCTGTTTGACCACTTGTCCTCCCTCCACCGTCTGCCGCTGGAGCGACGTCCCCTGCTAGAGACGGCGGCGCTGTTGCACAATGTTGGCCTGGAGACCGACCCTGCCAGTCACCACATCGTGGGGCGAGACATCCTGTTGGCACATCCTCCCACTGGACTGGATGACCACGAACGCCTGATGGTGGCACTGACTACCTTTTTGCACCGCAAACGGGTCACGCCTAAAAAGCTGACAAAATTGGACAAAACCCCGTTTGCCACCCTGCCTGAGCCACTGCTGAACGAGGCGCTGGCCCTGGCTGCCCTGGTGCGCCTGGCAGACGGCTTGGATTACTCCCAGATGGGTACAAGCCAGTTGGGGGAGGTGCGGCAGCGGGAGGGGGTCGTTGAAATTGAGGTGGTGGGTCCCTCTGCTGCCATAGACGCCAGCCGGGCACACAAAAAAAGTGATCTGTGGCGGTTGCTGTTTGAAACGACTTTGCAATTCAAACCACCCGAAGGGACTGGGTTTGTGGTGCAGGAAGGGGTCCCGCCCTCCTCATTGCCGGATAAGCCTGGACTGGAAGCTGACGATTCGATGGCCGAGGCGGCTCGCAAGACGTTCTATTTTCACCTGCAGCGAATGTTGTACCACGAACCGGGCACCCGCCTGGGCGAGGACATCGAAGAACTGCACGATATGCGCGTCGCCACCCGGCGGATGCGGGCCGCTTTCCGGGTGTTTGGCGATTACCTGGACCTGGAGCAGATGGCGCCCTTTATCAAGGGCTTGCGGCGCACCGGACGGGCGTTAGGCGCTGTGCGAGACCTGGACGTGTTTTGGGAAAAGACCCAACGCTACCTGGATGCGCTGCCGCCCGAGCGGCAGTCTGGCCTGGATCCATTGCGTGCGGTGTGGGAAGCGGAACGCGAACAGGCACGGGGGCGGATGTTGGCCTACCTGGACAGCAACCGCTACAAGCGGTTCAAGAAAGGGTTTGGCGAGTTCCTGGAGATACCTGGTGCTGGCGCACTGCCGGTTGTCTCGCGGCAGGGTGAACCATTGCCCCATCGCCTGCGGCACGTCGTGCTGGTGGTAGTGTACCAGCGATTGGCCGCCGTGCAGGCCTACGACGAGTGGGTGACCGGGCCGGACGTGCCGTTGAGTCGGCTGCATCAGCTACGCATCGCTGCCAAGGGGTTGCGTTACACGGTGGAATACTTTCGGGAAGTGCTGGGGCCAGAGGCCAAGACTTTGATCAACGAGCTCAAAGCCCTGCAAGATCATCTTGGGGACCTTCAGGATGCAGTGGTAGCCAGCAACCTGTTGCGCGATTTTTTGACCTGGGGCACCTGGGGCCAGGTCAAAACCAAAAAGGGGAGATCGTCCAGGCCCCCAGAGCCTGTTATCGCACCTGGCGTGGCAGCCTACCTGACCACCAGACAAACGGAACTCCAACACCTGGTGGAGACCTTTCCTCAGTTCTGGGCGCGGTTCCAGAGCCCAGAGTCTAGCCAGTTGGTGGCGGCAGTAGTGGCAGTGTTATAGTTCACTGGGCCAGATTCTTCCCTTCGGCTTCGCCCCTGGTCCTTTGGCCCAGGGACAAAGGGCTCAGGACAGGCGTCGCTACGCTCCTCAGAATGACACCCGAAAGAAGCAACATCTGCTTGAATTTGACATTGTCAAGAAGGGGGAGAATATGGCAGCGGAACCAAAATACATCGTTCTCCTTGGCCCGCCAGCCTCGGGCAAGGGGACGCAGGCGACCAGGT
>CAYVPU010000386.1:0-2585 GCA_964453885.1 uncultured Anaerolineae bacterium
GTAGTCTAATACACCGCAGGTGAGGGTGTAAACTCGAATGAAACCTCTCTTTTTCTACATAAAATAACATATACACATAATGAATAGCGTTTTATCCATCGTGCACAGCAGAGAATGATGAGTCAATCAACATTGAACGTGCGGCAACAGAAGAATTAGCATGAGAATGATTGGGTGCATGAAGGATAAAACGTGGTTGAACGGAGCCGCAAGCGGCTTAACCGGCTACTATGGGTATTGTATGCTAACGTTTTCTCTTACGCTAATATGGACGGTATATTTTTCGAACCTTGCCGGAAGCTGAATCGCGCTATGAAAGAATTGACTGTCCTCTGAATGGCATTTGTCTTTTTGTTTAAGCTTATCCAGCTCTTCAATTTCAGAAAAAAACAATGAGAAAGAAGAAGTTGTAAAATATACCTCGATTGCGTTTTCAGGAAAGTAGGTTGTGCTCATGGATGTTGTTGAGGCTTGCCTGATCTGATTCATGAACTATCGGACCTTTCCCTGGGGAGCAGGTGTAAGGAACTGTGAGAAAGAGGGATGGGAACTCTAACAAGATGTCCCTTTCCACAACGGGGACAACAGGTAATATCCTCACCGGTAAGGTTGAGCATCATTTCTTGGACCGTCTCCTTTTGAAGCTCTGAGTCTTCGAAAGGAACGCCGAGCTGATCATGAATGCATTCGAGGTTTCGCTTTTTACAGATATTGGCGAGGAAGCCGTAATGGCGAATCTTCATGAATCCTTTAGGGAGGATATGTAAGAGAAAACGCCTTATGAACTCTTCGGCTTCCAGAGTCATTAGTTTGGCACGGTCATTATCGTTTCTGTCTTTGTAGGTGAAGGTTACTTTGCCATCCTGGATCGAGACGATCCTGTGATTTGAGATGGCGACTCTATGGGTATAGCGGCCCAGATATTCCAGCACTTGTTCGGGACCGCCAAAGGGCCGTTTGGCATAGACAATCCAGTCTTTGTTTTTAATCTGGCCAAGGAGTTGACTGAAGCCCTTGGCAGTACCGAGGGGAGCTGTCTTTCCTGGAAAGATCAACTCTCCGCTCTCGTACGCCTCTTTCAGCCGTCTTGAATAACAATTGCGAAACTCCTTGGCCAGCGAGCTGGTCGCGAACAGAAAGGTTTCCCGGGCCGGTTTCCATGTTTTATCCTCTTGCAGAACGCCGCCTGGGATAACGCAATGCAGGTGGAAGTGATCCATGAGCGTCTGACTCCACGTATGCAGTACTGCGATAAAGCCCAATTGGCCCTCAAGGTGCCACTGAGGATCGTGAGCGAAAGCCTGGAGAGTCTCGTTGACAGAGGCAAAGAGGATATTGAGCATTATCCGTTTGTTGCACAGGAGGGTTGGGTTGAGCTCGTGGGGCAGTGTGAAAACTACATGGAAATAACCACTGGGTATGAGCTCTGCTTTGCGATCTTGTAACCATCTCTCTTTGACCAGCGTCTGGCATTTAGGACAGTGACGGTTGCGGCATGAGTTGTATGCCTGAACCTCATATCCGCAGCTGTCACAGCGCTCAATATGTCCGCCCAAGGCCGCTGTGCGGCAGATCTCTATCAGATGCATGACTTTCAGATGCTGAGGCGGCAAAGGATGATTTTGGCGATACTCTTGGCCGTAAAGTCGAAGGATATCCGCCAGCTCCCAAGCCGGTTTTCTTTGTGAAGCGGTAACCGGAACCTGTGGGCAGAGCTCTCCGGCAGCTGCAAAATGGACCATGTTGTGCCGACTTTTATCGATCGAGCAATGACGGCAGGTTTAGCTCATCCATTGGACTCTTGGCTGTCCTCTGGCGCGGCTTGCACACATGCAGATAGCCGGAAGTTGTGACTATGGACTTATGTCCCATCCAACGCTGTATGCTATCCAGGTCTTCGCCGGCCTCAATCATGTGACTGGCAAAGCAATGTCTCAAGGTATGGATCCCACGGCCACGGGTAATGCCTGCCTTATCCCGGGCTTGGCTATATATTCTCTGGGCTGTTGCCCTCGAAAGGGGTTGGCTACGATCGCGTCCAGGAAAAAGCCACTCTCTGCCTGGACGATAGACTCTCCAATAGATCTTTAATTCTTCCAGCAACCTGTCTTGAAGAATCGTATAGCGGTCTATACGGCCCTTGGCCTGCTCCACCCGAATCAACATTCGATCGCTTTCAATATGATGAGGCTTCAAGCGGACAACTTCGCTTACCCGCAAGCCGGCGCCATAAACGGTCATCAATAAAGTCCGATGCTTGGGATTCGTAACCACACTAAGCAGGCGGCTGGTTTCTTGAACGCTCAAAACTCGGGGTCGCTTCTTCTGGCGTGAACGCGTCGGGATATGGAAACGCGTCTCATCCCACTTAAGAATCTGAGTGTAGAAACAGCGCATCGCGGAAAAAGCAACATTCAAGGTACTCCAAGCCTGACAGCGATCTTTGATGAGATACAGCAGATAGGCTTGAATCTGATCGTTGCTTAGCTTGGCAGGAGATTGATTGTAATACCGAGCTAATCCTAGCACAGCCAGTATATAGGCCTCTTGGGTATTCGGCGATAATCCCCTCAATACCATGTAGT
>CAYVPU010000387.1:0-2575 GCA_964453885.1 uncultured Anaerolineae bacterium
ACCCGCCAGGGGATTGAAGTGAATGATCACCGTGAATCGCTTGTCGTTGAGAAAAGGTAGCAAGCGTGCTGCCGAATATACGAGGAGGGCTGAAAAATGAAACACCTTTTCTATCTTCTGACGCTGACGAGTTTATTGTTAACCGCTTGTGGGGGCACCTCAACACCTGACATTGAAGCGACAGTGCAAGCCGCTATCGCAGCTACACAAGCCGCACCTGACATCGAGGCGACGGTGCAGGCCGCTATTGCCGCCACACAAGCCGCGCAGCCAACCCAAATGCCCGCAAAGTCGACCAACACCCCTATTCAAGAACCACCAACCAGCACGCCTGTTCCTGAACCGGTAGTTGGCGATACCCCTACACCGCCTGTTCCTGAACCGGAAGTAGGCGATACCCCTACACCGCCTCCTCCGACTGGAGCCACTGGGCCTGTCGGCTGCACCTATTACGTGGCTCCCAATGGCAGCGATGACGCTGCTGGTAGCGAAGCCCAGCCCTGGGCCACTTTCCAGCATGCCGGGGACATGGCGCAGCCTGGCGATACTATCTGTTTCCGGGGCGGCACCTACCCTGCGGAGGAGACTCACCTGACCCGGTCTGGTACAGTCGAGGCCTTCATCACCTTTATGGCCTATCCTGGTGAGTTGCCCATCCTGGATGGCGGGGGCAGTGCAGGAGAATTGCTGATTCTCGCTCAAGGCACTTCCTATGTGCGCATCAGCGGCTTCACCCTGCGCGGTTTCACCATCTGGGGGATGGAACTTTCCGGCGAGAACCGCTATGTTCAATTGGATCACCTGGAGATCGAGGGTGGCGAAACATCCATCCGCTTCACCTACGGTGAAAGCGCCGAATCGCCGCCAGCGGAGGGCCCGGTCGAACATATCACTTTGGAGGACAGTATCATCCACGGCAGCCAGTACTCGGCGGTGGACTGCACCCCTGGCCCCTGCAACCATATGGTCGTCCGCCGGGTAGAGATCTACAACACCGGGCTGGAGGGTGAGGCTTTTTACGGCTCCGATGGCCTGGAGTTCGCCCGCGGCTACCCCGTCCTGGTGGAAGACTGCTACGTCCACGACAACGGCGGCGACGGCATTGACCTCAACTCCCGCGACCGAGAAGGCAACGCGACCGGGGTCATCGTGCGCCGCAACCGCGTGGTGCGCAACCACCTGAACGGCATCAAGCTATGGGCCGGAGGACGCATCGAGAACAACGTTGTCTGGGGACAGGGGGACAGCGCGGTGTGGGCCGGCACCTTTCCCAGCACGCTGGAGATATTCAACAACACCATCGCCTACAACATGTGGGACCCGGCTTACAGCGCGCGCAACTGGACCCTGGTCGTCGGCTATCCGGAGGAGATGGAATCGCCGCCGGTGATGCTGACGCTGGTGAACAACATATTTGCCTTCAACGCCGACCCCATCGAGGGCGGGACGACTGGCATCTACCTGGGTCCGGGGGTGAGCCTGGTGCGCGAAGAACACAACCTTTACTTCAGTCGGGCCGATGGCGAAATCACGGCCGAGTTTGCGAGCGGGCGCGATACCGACTTTACCCGGGCCGAGATCGCCGACGGCACCTGGGCCCAGTTCAGCGGACAGGGACAAAACGACCTGACATCCGATCCGCTCTTCGCGTCTGGCTGGCCAGAGGTTGATCTCCACCCTCAAGTGACCAGCCCGGCCGTGAATGCCGGCAACGCGGCTGGCGCTCCGTCCGATGATGCCGAGGGCCGACCCCGCGACGCTGCCCCCGACATCGGGGCATACGAGCAATGATAGCCGATAAGGGTGAGATTATCGCGTACAGCGGTCGGAGTGCAGACCAGGAGTGGTGAGTAGTTTCCCCAGCGGTAGTGTCGGAGGGTAGTAGGGTCTTCAGGCGGCGGGGCCGCCCAAGTTATGATTGTGCCATATGGCACAACTATAGGTCGGCGGGGCGGTCGCCCACCCCGCCGCCACTCCCGAACGGAGCGTAACAGCCCTTCGGCTTCGTTTATCCTGAGCCCCAGTGCCGTGGGACGGTGCCCCGTCGAAGGGCTCAGGGCAGGTTCTCCCCCGCTAGACGCGGGACGTTCCGCATGACGACACGTACATACACACCTTCACTTTCGTTATCCACACTTGCGCTGTACGCAAGTACTGTGCACTTGCGCTGTACGCAAGTACTGTGCACTTGCGCTGTACTCAAGTACTGTGCAGTAGCCACTTGCTCGACGTGTGACTCCGTCTGGTTCGGAGCTGACGCCCCTGTGCTTAGGCCGCACAGGACTAAGCGCTTTCTGCCCTTGCTTCCCACGCCTGTCCTGAGCCCGTCGAAGGGATTGATAGCCAATCGCTCGCCGTAGGCCTGTCCTGAGCAGAGTCGAAGGAGCAGCGCTCTCTCTCCTCCACCTGGGGGTCAGGAGTTGATGTTTTGCACTTTTTGTGCTATTATCTCACCTGAATGGACACACAGTTGTCAAGGTTCTGGCGACTGGAGGGTCGTGGCTACCTCCGGTCACCTGACCCTTGCCGCCCTGTGCCAGGCCACAGGACTGGTGCCCATCCCCTGGACTATGTC
>CAYVPU010000388.1:0-2569 GCA_964453885.1 uncultured Anaerolineae bacterium
GCGTTGGAAGGGGTGTAGGTGTGGGAGGGGGTGTGCCGGTGGGTGTGGGCGGCGGCTTTGGCCTCAGAGTGGGGGTGGCGGTTGGCGCTTCGGTCGGCGTTGGTGTGGGGGGTGGTGTGTAGCCGGTGACGGTGACGTCGGCGGCGCGGCGGGGGATGATCTCCAGCGCGCCACGGTATTCGGCTATCTCGCCGGCGACAGAGACCTCGGCGCTGGCTCTCAACGCCTGGGTGGCTGCAACCTCGTCGTAGGTCTCCTGCCATAACAACAGGGTGATATGGCCTGTGCCGTCGTCCAGTGTGAATTTGACGCCCGCCGAGAACGGGTCTGGCTCGCTCAGCGTGCCAGCGAGCTGCACACGGAGGCCCACGTCTGCCTCGGTCAACATCCCAATGGCGAGCGTTTTCGGAGGCGGTGGGGCAGCCGTCAGTTGCACGTCTATTGCCAGTTCCGGGATCAGTTCCACCTGGCCCTGGTATTCAGAGACCTGGCCGCAGACGGTCACTGCTGCGCCTTCTTTCAGTGCCGTGATCGCAGCTAGTTCGTCGTACAGGTCCTGCCAGAGCAACAGGGTAATTTCGCCGCTGCCGTCGTCCAGCGTAAACTTGACGCCGGCTGAAAAGGGAGCGAGCCGGGTAATTAATCCTTGCACGACGACCCAGTGGCCGACGGTCTCAGTCCCGATCTCTGACACGAGCAGTGTTGGGGCGACGTCGGCGGATTCGGCCAACAGGGTGATGTCGGCTACATCGGTCAGCGTCAATTGGGGTGTCCCTTTGTAAAACGTGACTGTGCCTGCGACCTCTACCACCTGGCCCGGCATCAGGGTGGGCAGGTTGCCGGTGAGAGCCAGTGTTTCTTCCGGCACGGCGATCTCGATAGCGCCGGTGGCATCGCGTAGGCCGATGAGCGTCAATCCCTCGTAGGGTGAGCGGATGCCTCGCACCTGCCCGCGCAGTCGCACGCGCTCCAGTTCGCTGTAGGGATCAACCTCGGCCACTGAGCGGTCAGAGGGCTCCATTTTTGTCACCACTACCTGATCGGCGGCATTGATCGTCAGTGAGGTAAAGTCCTCTCGTGCGCGGAGCGTCCCAACGACACTGATCTGGTCGCCCAGGACTGGCACGCGGCCGGTCGCGATCAGGTCTTCGGACTCGTGGCGGTAGGCAGCCACGTAAATCTCGCCGGTGTCGTCGGCCAGCCAGAAGGTGAGGTAGTGAGAGTCGGCGTCAAAGCTGGGGCCGCGAGTCACCCGGCCCTCGAGTCGCACGTAGGCCAGGTTCATGGTCGCGCCGACCTGGCCGATGGGCACGGTGGGCACCTCCGTTTGGCTGGCTAGAAACCAGAGAAACAAAAGCCCCACTGCCGTCACACCTACGGCGGCGATCTTGATGGTGCGAATCGCTATCCGACCGCTGGTGCGAGCGCCGCAGTTGGGACAGGCATCGCGCGGGCCGACAAACTGCCCGCAGCTTGGGCAATGGCTCACCGAGAGCCTCCTTGACGTGGCGGATAAAAGAGGGGCGAAATTGGTTGTAGATTGGCGACAGGAAACGCGGTATCAGGCTTTACCAGTCGTTGTCTTTAGAATCGTCCTGGTCTTCAAAGTCATCAATGTCAAACTCGAGGTCTTTTTCCAGCCAATCCTCGTAGGTTTCGGTGATATCCTCATACGTTAACTCGTTGCAAGGTATCAGGTTCTTCAGTTCGGCCATTGCGCCACATTCGGGGCACGTGGCTTCCAGGATGTCAGTTTCTTCGATTTCTTCTTCGGTAACGGCATAGAGGAACTTTGTGCCGCACGCGGAGCAACAGGCTGTGGTTTTGTAATGTTTCAAGGCATTTTCTCCCGGTCATGGGTTACGTCACCCCAAAGAGGGGTAGCAGGTTGTAGATCAACCAACCGGCCATCACCAGAAAGACGACTACTGTCAGTAGCTTGATGGGAGCCGTTCGTTGGGTGATGAAATTGCCCAGTTGCTCCGACGAGGTGCCAAAGTAGGCCAGCACAAAGATGACCACCAGCGGCACTATGTAGGCCAGATTGTAGAGAAGCAGGTAGAAAAAGGCGTTGGCCTGCATCTCTGGCACCTCGTGGACGAGAAAGATGATGCCGATGTAAATGGGGCTGGTGCAGGTGAGCTGAATGAGGGACACGATGGCTCCCACGCCAAAGGCGACCAGGTAAAAGGCCCGCATCTGAGCGCCCCCACGGATGACTTTGTGGACCTGCCGGCGCAGATCCAGCGATAGTTTGATCTTCATCTCGTCAATCTTGCCCTGGCGAGCTTTAAAGTAATCATACAAACTGATGCCCGCCAGCGCCAGGCAGAGAACTGTCGTAAAGCTAAACATCAAGCGCTTGAGTGCCACTTGCACGCTGGCCAGCGGTTCTAACAACCGGCTGAGGCCGAGGCCGGCCAGCAGGTAAGCACCAAAGACACCCAGGGTAAAGGTGGCGCCTACCAGCAGGACTTCGCGGCCCCGGCGGCCCGCAAAGGTCAGGTAGGATAAGAAAAAGACGATGGTCACAAAGGCACAAGGGTTGAGGCCGTTGATCAGCCCGGCG
>CAYVPU010000389.1:0-2563 GCA_964453885.1 uncultured Anaerolineae bacterium
CTCAAGGACCCAGGGCTTTGGCCCCAGGACAAAGGGTACGGTGCTCCGATGAGGAAGAGTGGGCCTGTTTGTCAAGGGGGCCTATTGTATCTATGACCAGGAAACCTGTTAAAAAGACCGGCTCTGGTCGCAAGCCATCGTCATCGAGCAAGAGACCAAAAGCTCGCTCGAAAGCTTCGACCGGTTCAAAGCACCGTATTGGACACGGTACAATGCGCAGTGGGCGATCAAGCAGGCAACCAGGATCTCCCCTGTCGGACCTTCGGTTCTCACTTGGACATCGCCAGCAAGAGTTATTGGCCATTATGTTGCTGGTGATCGCCATGCTGACGCTGTTGGGCCTGACAGCCGTGACCACGGGTTCGCTTATAGATGCCTGGACCCGATTTCTGCGGCAGGCCTTCGGCCTCGGTGCTTATCCCCTGGCCGTGGCGGTGGCCACTCTGGGCGTGTGGCTGCTGCTGCGCAGTGTAAATCAGGTGCCCCCCCTCCGGTGGAGGGCATTGGCCGGTCTGCAAATTGCCTTTCTGGCAGCCCTGGCATTGATGCACCAGCTTGTTTCGAGCGACGATTCACTGGCCCTGGCCCAGGCTGGTCACGGCGGCGGTTTTTTTGGCTGGGCCATCGCAGACCTGCTGCACAGGACGGTGGGCAGTTTGATCGCGTTCTTGCTGCTGGTGGGTGGTCTGGGCGCTGGTCTGGCCCTTGCCTTCGACTGGACACCAGAAGACCTCCTGGCTGCTGTCGTGAGCCTGGCCGACCGAATGCGCAGGCCAGTCGCGGAACCCTCTCCGCCTATCGAGACCAGGCCAGTAAAAACCCAGTCCCGCTCCCGGCGGCAGCCAGCCGCCAAGTCGGGGCCAAGAAAGGAAGCCGCTGCCAAACCCGTGCCACAGCCAAAGGCCGCATCGGCGCATTGTACCGTGTCCAATACGGTGCCTCGGCCTGTCGTTGCGGCGACCGAGCCAAAGACTCGATCTCGCCGCCGTGCTGTGCGCCTGCCACCGTTGGACTTGCTTGTTTCTGATGCAGATAGTGGCTATGGCGACGCAGACGTTCGCTATCGTGCTCAGATCATTGAAGAGACACTGGCCAGTTTTGACGTGCCGGTCGAGGTTGTTGATATCAACGAGGGGCCGGTGGTGACCCAATTTGGCCTGAAACCGCTTTACACGGAACATCGCACCTCCAAGGGCGAATTGCGCCAGCGTAAGGTGCGGGTGAGCAAAATCAGTGCCCTGGCTAACGACCTGGCCCTGGCACTGGCGGCCTCTCCAATCCGCATCGAAGCGCCCGTTCCGGGCCGTTCCATCGTCGGCATCGAAGTCCCCAACAGTGAGGTGGCGTTGGTAGGGCTGCGAGGCATTATGGAGTCGCCAGTCTACAAGAAGAAACGCTCGCGGCTCAAGATAGCCCTGGGGCGCGGCGTCTCTGGCGAGCCAACGGTGGCCGACCTGGCGACCATGCCGCACCTGCTCATTGCCGGGGCCACCGGCTCCGGCAAGTCGGTCTGCACCAATGCCATCACCACGGCACTGGCCTTCAACAACCGGCCCGAGGACCTGCGTCTGGCGATGATTGACCCCAAAATGGTCGAGCTCACTCGGTTCAACGGTCTGCCACACCTGCTGGGGCCGGTGGAGACCGAACTGGAACGCATCGGCGGGGTGCTAAATTGGGCCATGCAAGAGATGGATGCCCGCTACAGGAAATTCGCTGCCGCCGGCGCCCGAAATCTGAACGACTATAACAAAAAGGCCCCCGCTAAAGATCGGTTACCCCGCATCGTCATCGTCATTGACGAACTGGCCGATCTGATGTTGAGCTCCCCCGACGAGACGGAACGAACCATCACCCGACTGGCACAAATGGCCCGTGCTACCGGTATGCACCTGGTCATCGCCACCCAACGCCCCAGCGTGGACGTGGTGACGGGTCTGATCAAGGCTAACTTTCCAGCCCGTATCAGTTTTGCCGTCACCAGCCAGGTGGACTCGCGAGTGGTTCTGGACCAGCCGGGTGCTGAGACGCTGCTGGGCCGGGGGGACATGCTCTACATGGCCCCCGACGCCTCCAAGCTCCTTCGTCTGCAAGGATGTTTTGTCTCCGACCAGGAGACCCGCCGGTTAATAGACTATTGGAATGAGCAGATCCCGCCCGCAGAGCGAGACGAGGCGATACCGTGGGACACGACTATCGCGGTTGCTGAACAGGATCCCCTTCTGGAGGAGGCTATTGCTCTGGTGCAACAGGCAGGTGCCGCGTCGGCCTCGTTCTTGCAGCGGCGGATGCGCATAGGCTACCCGCGCGCCTCTCGCATCATTGACCAGATGGAAGAGATGGGCATCATTGGCCCGCCAGAGACGGGCGGGCGACGCCGGCAGGTGATACTGGAGGCGGAGGGGAGTTCGGTCCAGTCCGTTTCAGAGCACCGTACCCTTTGTCCTGGGGCCAAAGGACCCAGGGTTGGACACGGTACAATGCAGACCTCAAACGAGGAGTAATAGCGCTACAGACCCAATGCTATTCTCAGCTTGGCATCTAGTTCCTTCATCAATCTCGG
>CAYVPU010000390.1:0-2559 GCA_964453885.1 uncultured Anaerolineae bacterium
CGCTCCACGCCGAAAGGTACGGGGAGAGTATCTGCACGTCCACCGCCTCGAGGTCTGCACGTCCTGACGTGGCCGAGGTGATGATGCGGATGGTCAGGCGCTCAACGGGCGGCAACTCGGTCTGCAAGGCGTCGGCGATCCGCCGGTAGAGGGTCTCCAGGCGAACCAATTCGCTCACCATCAAATCTACCTCCCGCTCGTGGCACACGACGCGAAAGTGCTCGCTGTTGAGCACCACCTCTTGGCCCAGGAATCGCGCGTCGGGTGGAGCGTGGCGCCAGTCACCGTCCATCTGGCGAAAGAATTCTATCCGCCGGCGCGTTGTGCCATTGGAAATATTCCCGGTCACGTCCGAGTACGACACCTCGGCCCACAGCGTCGAACCGTCGAGCCTCTCCCAGTGCTCCACGGTAGGATGGCTCAGGGGCATTGCAGAGTAAAAAATACCCGGGCGTTCCCGCCACTGCCTAAAGGCCTCATCTTTTTCAGAACGCCATCGCCCTGTCTCCTGAACCAGCAAGGCTTGAAAGGTATTTCGAGCCAAGGCGCTAGATGTCGGGCTGACTAATCCTGCCACTTGCCACTCTATCATCTGTCGCTCGACGGCCAGCAGTGCCGCCAGGTATTGGCCGAAAACCACGTTCAGGCTCTCCAAGCCTCCACCCAGGGCCAGGCGCAGGGCCTCGTTCTCTGAAGCCGTTTGCCCCATGGCTTCCAGCAGTGCCCGCACGCCCTCCATGCCTCGAGAGGCCATCACAGCATCCAGCACAGGAGTGGGCGGCGTGTCTTCGCCGGCCAGACCCAGCCTCTGCATCTCCCAATTGACGAACTGTGGCAGCAGATAAGGCTGTTCCCAGGTCTTGAGCCCGTCCGCCTGCCGGGCCACCAGGAGGTAGATCAGGATCCGCGCCAGTCCCTCCCGTTCCTCCGGCAGGGGAGCGCCGTCCTCGCGGACGCCGCGCAGACGGGGCGAACTGAGGATGAACCCATACGGGGGGCGGTACTCCTTGCCGGTCTCGCCAAGCGGCGTGAGCAGGACATTGATGCGCCGGCCATCGTCGCAGCCCAAGTCGGCGCAAGCAGACTCGTACCAAGTCTCCAACTGCTCGGCCATCCAGTCGGCCGTCGGCTCGTCGCGGGACAGGTATTTGAAGACGAAATGCTCCGTCTCGTGGCTGCGCTCCTGGCCATAATACTTGCGGCGCACGTCTGTCCGTAGCCACCGACCCTCCGCCCGACGGTAGAACTGCGCCCGACGGTAGATGCCATCTTCCAGCGCCCAGGCCACCTCTGCCCAGGCACAGCCCTCTGCTGGCAGCAAAGCTGCGTCGAGGACAACCAGATCTGCCACCTGGCCTGGTTCCAGGGGGACAGAGTCATACTCTGGAAAGCGTTCCTCCTGCCGTCTGTACCACGTGGTGTCGTCCTCGTCTTGCAGCGAAAGAAACATCTCGCGGTCGCCCTCGCGCAACGCCTGCGCCTCCAGGTTAGCAACGCTTCTCAGTTCATGCCTGAGACGTTTTTCGCCCTGACGGACGCGATGCCAAAAAACTCCCGCCGCAATTCCCCCTCCCATCCCCAGAAGGAGCAGGACGATGCCCAGAAACCGCCACGGCATCCGCCGCCGCTGGGGTGGCGACCCAGGTGCTTCCAACTCCTCTTCATCCCCTACCTGCCAGCGAAACTCCACACCCATCCCTCTAACCACCTAACTTCCCCTCAGCGTCACATCCCCAGCCAGCACGCGCTCCACCTGTCCATCGGCCCGCCGCACCAGCAGTGCGCCGTCGGCATCCACACCGGTTGCCAGACCGCTCAGAGAGCGCCTCGGCATCGTCACCTGCACCACCTGGCCCAGCGTGACCAGGCACGATTGCCACTCGTCGTGGGGCAGCACCCCGGTCCGCAGCCGCTCGTAGCGCGCCTCGACGCGGCGCAACAACGCCGCCAGTACCGCCAGCCGTGACACCTCCCGGCCCAACGCTGCCTTTAGGCTGGTAGCGGGGGCCATCAACGTTGGCACGCCATCGCCCTCAAAATCCACGTTGACGTTAAGCCCTATCCCTACCACTATATACGTCAGACGCGCCCCAACGATGCCCAACTCGGCCAGCAGACCGCAGACTTTGCTCCCACCCACCAGCACGTCATTGGGCCACTTGACCTTTGCTTCCAGACCGGTCACTTGCGCCACCGCGTCGCAGACGGCCAGCGAGCAGACCATCGCCAGACGCTGGGCCTGGTGCGGAGCGAGGAACGCCGATCGAAAGATGAGTGACAGCAACAAGCTGCTTCCCGGCAGCGACCACCACTGCCGGTCGAGGCGGCCCCGGCCGGCCGTCTGGTAATCGGCGATGACCAGCGTTCCCTCTGGCGCACCTGCCTCTGCCAATCGTTGTGCCTCGTCATTGGTAGACCCTACGCTTGGGTAGTACACCACCTGTCGTCCCACCCACACCGTCCCCAACGTGGCTTTGATACTCTCCACCGACAACTCGCTCACTGGCATCCTCCCCCTCCATTACACCACAAAAATCACCTCCCGTCAAGTCTCCCCCT
>CAYVPU010000391.1:0-2520 GCA_964453885.1 uncultured Anaerolineae bacterium
CCGGACAGGATGAGGGGCGAGCATCGGCAAACGTCGCTCGAACAACCTCTTCCACTGGCGTCTGCACACTGGGGAGAAACACTCGCTGAACGCTCGCTCCTTTCTCGGCTTCCTGCCAAACAAGACCGAATGTTCCGAAGGCGGAAGGCAATAGCACGTAGAACGATGGTTCCATATAATCCTCTCCTGCGTAATACTTCTGGGCGCATCTGGCCTGCAGTGGGTAAGGGAGAGGGATGGTTACCTCCTTGGTCTCCTGATTATTTCATCAAAGATCAATCCACGGCATCTGCCCTCACAACCAGCAGCGCCATGTCGTCGTACTGCACAGCCTCTGCCTGGAACCGATCTACGTGCTCAAAGATAAAGTCACACAGGCCCTGGGCGCTCAACTCGCTGGCCGCGCGGACTGTCTCGCGCAGGTGCTCTACGTCAAAGAACTCGCCTGCCGGTGAATTCGCATCGGTGATCCCGTCGGTGTAGAGGATCAGCAGATCGCCGGGGCATAGATTCACAGTAGCCTCTTCCAGGCCGATTCTCTCGACGAGGCCAAGCAGGGTCCCCCTGGCCTTCAGGAATCGACATTCGGCGGTGCTAGGCCTGAAGAGCAATGGGAGATCGTGGCCGGCCCGGGCGTAGCAAAGAGTGCCCTGCACCAAGTCGAGCACACCGTAAAAGACGGTGACGAACATATCTGCCTGGCTCATTTCCAGCAGCAGTCTGTGAACGCGCAATAGCACTTGCCGAGGTGAGGAACTGCGCTTGGCCTCTGCGCGGATCAGGCTGCGTGCGAGAGCCATGTACAGGGCGGCGACCATGCCTTTGTCCGAGACGTCGGCCATGACCAGACCCACACGCCCTTTGCTCAGCAGGATGACGTCGTAAAAGTCGCCCCCTACCTGCCGGGCTGGCCGGCTGCGCGCTGCGCAACTGAAACCAGGCAGCTGCGGGAACTCGTGGGGCAGGATACTCTGCTGCAGCTCCCGAGCCAACTCCAGTTCGTGCTCCAGCCTCTCCTTCTCCACCAGAGCAGCCTGAGCTTCCTGCAGTTCACGATAGACCCGGGCAAGCTCTTGGTTTTTGTGGTACAGGTCAGCGATCATCTGCCGGTCGGATTCGCGCAGCCGGGCGCTGACGACTCGAACAACCCGTTCCAGTAGAAGAGGTTGCTGAACCAACACAGAACGTAGGTTGTGTTCGGAGAACTCTAACAGGCGGGTGGGCTTTAACGCACGAACCGTGGCAAAGCGAGGTCTGGCTTCAATAAACCCCATCTCCCCGAAAAAGTCCTCCGGGCCGCGCCTGGCAAGCACCATCTCTTCGATGCCGCGCCCCTTTACCACCTCCACCAATCCCTCAACGATCAGGTACATCTCGCGGCCGGTCGAACCCTCCTGCAAGATAACCTGGCCTGGCTGGAAGCTCCTCTGTATCACCCCTTCGGCCAGCCGCTCCACCGCGTCCGGGCTGGCCCCTTCCAGAAAGGGTAGGTTGCGCAATATCTTGATGTCCGCGATAGCCATAGATTCTCCCTTCGTCCCGCTCTTCTAGCAATGCGCGCGCACTACTCATCCGCCCGCGCACCCACGCCCTCGAACCTGGTCAGGGCCTCCCGTCTCCACTGTGGCAATTCCACGGGATCGGCCGGGAGATGGCGCGCGCACCCCTGCCCGGTCTGGATCGGTCACCTCGCCCTGACGCCCTGGATGTCGTACAGCAGGTTGGGTAAGGGCGACCCACTGGCGGGGGCCAACATCCGCTCCCAGGCGTAGTCGAAGCCCTCCGCCGTCACCGGATCTGTTCCCCGCACCATCCACATATTCAGTTGTACTTTTCACCTGGGCTCTGGCTCACGCCACTTTGTTGATTGCCTGCTCAGCCAAAGGCATTAAACCCGGGGCTGGCCCCCTGTCGACCGGGCTCGACGGTTTCTTGGCCGGCCTCTGCCTCCTGCGCAGTTATGTAGCCGTGGGCGTCGTGTGGAGGGTAGGGAACGTGCTCCTTAACCCTTACGATCACAGTCTCGTTCACCCCATCCATGCCCCGGATCTGCTCAACGACGTCAGACAGTACGTCCTCGCTCTCCGCATCCACAGGGACGATAATGTTGTAGTCAAAGTCGACAACGTCGGCGCGAACCACCACAAACTGGTCGTCGCCTTCGTGCCCCAGCTCATTGTAGAGTCCCTGCGCCACCTCTTGCGCCGGCTCGGCCTTGACCAACACCCAGGCCCGCACGCGCCCATTCTCAGTTTTCTTCTCTTCCATCTCTTTTTACCTCCTTATCTTATGATAACCCCGCTGACAGGTACTTCTCTTGCTCGTCACTGCTTCTCGCGCTGCAGGACGATGTGCTTGAGACGCATCAGGGCCGGGGGGACCCGGGGTATAGTCACCCACGGCTTCACCAGGATGCGTCCCCGTGCGTAGCCGAGCGGCATGATCACAGCCTCCTCAGCCACCAGAATCCGATCCGCTTCTTGGTACAGCTCCATCCGCCTGGTTTGGTCGGCAACGCGC
>CAYVPU010000392.1:0-2505 GCA_964453885.1 uncultured Anaerolineae bacterium
GGTTAAACTTGGATTTCAACTAACGAAACCCACGTTATGCTGGAGGAGAGAGTATCAGGGAATGTTTAGCGGCGTAAACCGCGCCGAAAAAGTCGTTGCCGCTTTTCTGTGGTAAAATATCTCCCATCTCAATGATGGGGGCACAGATGGACTCTCGATTTGACTTTCCAGACGGCACATTATCAACTGAACACCAGACCTTGGTCGCGACCCTGAACCAGTTCCTGTCCATGCTGGCGGACGATGAGCACCAACAGGTTTTCATTCGCCTGGGTATGGAACTGCTGGAACTAGCCAACGTTGCGCCCCAGGAAGAGATTGCTCGCGCCGCTGGCTACGCTGAGCGCACGCTGCGTTTCTACAAACAGCGACTTCAGAAGGAGGGGTTGGATGGGCTATTCGACCATCCTATTCCCGGTCGTCCGGCCATCACCACGCAACCGGCTGTGGAAGGGGCGGTGGTGATGGCCATCTTGGAGGCGGTTATCTCCCAACATATCCTTCCTGATGACGAGGTGTTGGCTGAAGTAGTCAACGCACAGTTGCTGGAGCAGAAAGATCCCTTGGCCGGTCAGGTGACGGCTTCCATAGTGGAGACCATCCGTCTAGGATGGGGTATCCAACGTCTGCCCGTGCAGCAGCAGTTGCAGGAAGCTCAAGCCTCTCCACCGTCGGAGCAAGAAAGGGTATGTCTAGGCCGGACACAGGCGGGTGGTGCTTTCAGCCTGGCCATTCTCTTGGTAGAAGCAGGCTGGCTGAAGATGGCCCAGTTGCTGCCCATGGTTCCCCGCTACGCAGTGACAGCGGTGCAGTGGCTATTGACAGCTATTTTTGCTGTCATCTACGATGTGCGACGGGCTTTCCATCTGGACGACGTGCGGGATGTTGGCTTTGCACTGATCACTGGGCGGCCACGACCGCTTTCACACGGCACCTTCCAGCATATGCTGCATCACATCCCCGCCGCGGATGCTCAACGTTTCTACGAAGCAAGCACCCAACACGAAGTGGAAACGCTGGAGGAAGGTCCCCGGCGCATCAGTGTGGACGGGCACAACCTGCCCCGGTATACGAAGATTGTCGCTGTGACCAAGGGCAAGATTGGCAACACAGGCCGCGTGCTCAAGGCCGAAGAACTCGTGTTGGCCTTCGATCTGGATGCCCGGCGTTGGTTGGCCTTGCGTGTCTACCAAGGCACCAAGAAGTTGAGCCTGGCTTTGCCCGAAATCGTCGCCGAACTCCGCCGCCATCGTGGCCCGGACAAAGGTCCTTTGCGCTTCTTCTTTGACAAGGGGGGGTACAAGGGGCTGATCTTCCGGGACTTGGCAGCGATGGAGGACGTTCACTTCTACTGTCCAGCAGTGCGCTATCCGGACAACGTTGCCCAGTGGGAGAAACTAACGGCAGAGGACTTTGATCCAGAACCCTTTGTCTTTGACAAGCACGCTGACCTTCCTCCGGAAAAGCGACCTGTCTATCGCCTCGCCGACACAGAGATGACGATCAACGTGTGGGAGGATGGGCTGGTGGTGGATACAGTCACACTGCGGGCAGTGGTTATCCACGACCCTCAAGGTCAGACGCCAGCGGAGCGGTGGCCGGTAGTGTACCTGACAGACGACCACCAGATCGACGCCCGTGCCTTGGCCAACGAATTCGGCGACCACTGGGGACAGGAGTTTGCGCATCGTATCGGCAAGCACGACCTATGCTTGGATATCGTGCCACCTGGGTACACCTTGACTAGCAAGAGGGACGAGCAAGGACAGCTCCAGCGCAAAGTCAAGTATGACACAACGGCCTTTTTCCTCTCGGCCTGGTTGCGTTGCCTGGTATTCAACCTGATGAGCCTCTTCGCCCAGGCAATGGGCGGAGAGTACACCAAAATGTGGGCCGGCACGCTGCTGCGCAAGTTCATCCGTCGCCCAGCGACCCTTTATCTGATTGGTAAAGAACTGCACGTGGTCTTTGATCCATTTCCCGATCAGGAGGCGCTTTGCCCCCTGATCGATAGCTTGAACGCCAAGCGGGTGGCCTTACCCTGGCTGAACGGACTGGTCGTGCAGTTCAGCATAGCTCAAAACGAGCCGCTGTACCCACTTGCGGAGCCCGAAAAGCGGCAACGACTTTTTGGAGACGGTTAGCCCTCCAGGGGGGCTCTAAACATTCCCTGTATACCACATTTGGGATGGGGTTGTAAAGACAAAATCGCAAATGGCGGATGGGGGAAATGGGCTTGCGATCGATTATCAAGCGTTGGTGCAGCCCGAACCGGGAGCGGCAGGAACGATCAAGCGGCAAGCATAATCGGGGTCACAGCAACAGTGAACGTGATTTTGATAATTGAGGTCTGCAAGCCGTCAACGTCGTGGCCCTGTAGGCCAGAAAAAGAAAAGCAGAAGCAGATGAATGATCTCCTTTCGTGATCCACGATAAACGTAGCCCGGCACCCCTACTCATAGGCCAGCGCCTCCTGCACGCTGACCTGCGTCGCGCGCAGCGCCG
>CAYVPU010000393.1:0-2503 GCA_964453885.1 uncultured Anaerolineae bacterium
GACACCTCACTCTATAAAGCCATCGCCGGCGCGGGCGGGCACGTGGTAGATGACCTGCTGGACCTGGGGCGTCTTTACTACTCAGAGTTGGTTAATAAAGACGGCGACCCACTGGCGGCGCTGGCCGATCGCTACCTGGCCCAGGTGCCGATTGCCGCCAAGACCCACCCCCCCCGCCGCCGTGACGAGGCGCTGCTGGCCCTGGTGCGCGCCCGCGCCGCCGCCGGCGTGGTCTTTGCGCCGCAAAAGTTCTGCGAACCCCATGGCTTTGACTACGTGATGCTCAAGAGCGCGCTGGATCGAGCCGGTGTGCCTCACCTGCTGGTAGAGTTGGAGCAGGCTCAGGTCACCGGCCAGGTACGGACGCGGCTGGGGGCGTTCGTAGAGATGCTGAGTTGAGGAGGAGCAATCCGTGGTCAAAAAATCTTACCGCAAGCTCAAGGTGGCCCAAGACCTTACCCGCATGATGAGGGCTTATTACGCCAGGATAAAAATCACCAGCCGTCTGCAACCGGTGGCCTGGGTGAGCAGTGGCGCGCCGGTGGAGGTGCTGGTGGCCCTGGGCGTGCTGCCGCTCTATCCGGAGAACTATGGCGCCATCCTGGGCGCGCAGCGGGCGGCCGTGCCCCTCATCGAGGAGGCCGAGGCGCGAGGCTACTCCCCCGACCTCTGCTCCTACGCCACCGGTCACCTGGGCTCCGTCTTTGCGCCGGGTAAAGCGCCGATGAAGGGCCTGCCCAGGCCGGACATGCTCGTCGCCAGCAACAACATTTGCGGCACCGTCGTCAAGTGGTACGAGGCGCTGGCCGATCATCTCAACGTGCCGCTCTTTATCTTGGACACGCCCTACGTGCATGGGCCAGAGATCGAGGATCATGTGATACAGTACGTCGCGGCGCAGATGGAAACATTCATCGCCTGGGCAGAGAAACAAACCGGCCGCCGCCTGAAACAGAAAAAGTTCGTGCGGACGCTGGAATTGGCCAACGAAACAGTTGAACTCTGGCGGGAGATCCGGGAACTGTGCGTCCACCGGCCCTCACCGCTCAACGCGCCCGACCTGTTCACCCAGATGGCGCCCATCGTCGTGCTGCGGGGGACGAAGCAGTGCGTGGACCATTATCGCAAACTCAAGGCCGAAGTGGAGGAACGAGTTGAGGGTGGCCTCGGCGCGGTGCCGGACGAGCGTTACCGCCTGCTGTGGGACAACATTGCCATCTGGCCGGGACTGTTTCGTTTTTACCACCTCTTCTCGCGGGCCGGGGCTTGCTTTGTATGCGATACCTACACCCACGCCTGGAGCACAGAGATGCAGACCGACGACCCCATTGAGGGGCTGGCCCGGGCCTACACGGCCGTCTATATCAACATGAGCGTCCAGGCCCGGACACAGACGATGGTCGAGATGGCCAAACGCTTTGACGTGGACGGCGCGGTGCTGCACGCCAACCGCAGCTGCAAGCCCTACTCCCTGGGCCAGCACGACTTTCGCCTGGCCATCATGGCCGAGGCGGGCGCGCCGGCCATGATCCTCGAGGCCGACATGTGCGACACCCGCGTCTACGCCGAAGGGGCGATCAGGACGCGGGTGGAGGCGTTTCTGGAGATGCTGGCCGGATGATGGGCCTTCCCGGCCCAAAGTCAAAACAAAGAGGGAGCGCCGCATTGACGCTCCCTCTGTTGGCCTATCAAGGTCACACACTCGTCCGGTTCAAAACGCCCGGGGTACAAAGCCAGGCGAGTTCAACACTTCCATCACGTCCTCCCCACAGCCCAGCACGATCAGCCCTTGCTTCTCACCGTACCGCACCACGCTCTCGTCCACGTACAGAGAGGCAATGGCCCCGATGAACTTTTTGTCCGCATATTCGGGGAAAAAGGCGCGCCCTTGTGGCATCCGCTGCGCAAAATCCTCGACGCCTTGCGCGTCCAGGCGACTCTTGGTCTCGTTGATCAACACATATTCGCCGCAGGCTGCCACCACATCGAACTCTCGCTCGCGGCGCCGGTCGGTAGGATGAAGCCTTCGCACGCGCACCGCCAGACTTTCCACACGGTCGTCAGGACAGCCCACGGTCAGGCGCAGGATGCGGGGGACGCTGGGAGCCACCAGGTCTTCGGCCATGGTGCCCATCTTGTTCGCCAGTTCGCCCCACTTTCTGTTCATCTCTTTTCTGGAGAGACGCATCTCGTCCTTAGAGTCGCGCATCTCGTCCTTAAAGTCGCGCATCTCGTCCTTGAACTCGCGCATCTCCCGCGACGTCTGCTCAATGGCGCGCCATGCCTGGGCCATCAGACCCTCCAGCGTGGTAACGCGCCGTTCTATCGTCATTTCAAACATTGGAACTCACCTGCCTTTCCCAACGACTTGTGCATTATACCACGCAACCATTCTAATTTCAACTGTCGCATCCATTCTATTGGGCGGGGTTTGTGTTGGTAGTAGAGCAGTAATTCCCGATATGACCCGGCTGCCCCCCTCTAACTCCCCCCAACGGGGGGA